>CAMOXK010000018.1 GCA_946629065.1 uncultured Clostridia bacterium | reverse complement strand
CACCGCGGCGATGTGGGCACCTTTATTTGCCGACGCGAACCTTCCACTTCGGATCGTGCTTTTCACTGATCCTATCGGCGATCTTCTCGGTTGCCTGCATCAAAAAGGGCTTGTTTTTGTGGTATAGGTTCAGCGTCCAGTCATCGTCTTTGCCGCCATAATCGAACTCTATCTGCCCTTTGTATCCGTCGCGATATACGAGAGCCAGCTGCTCTTCCACTTCGTCCAGTACGGCCATCATGGTCTGGCGATCCTGCATCCGGTTGTTGACACTTGCAATGATCCTATCTCCGTTTTCCAGGAACCAGTCGGCAAACGCGTTGACCTTTGCGTCATCGACTTCTGCCTTTTTCAGAAATCCGAACATCTGTATTCCTCCGTTCTGCAAATGCTTTGGTAGAGATATTGTATCAGAATACGATAAAAAAACAACAGGAAGCACAAAAGAAACCGAATGCGGCAGAATTTTACTCGGCGTACAGAAAGATGTTCTTTCCGAATAAGCATTTTTTCTTGATAGGACACGCATCTCGAGGCCCGCTATACAGGATGCGGCTGTCCCCAAAACAGGATCGATGAATGACTGTGACATTTCCTTTTGTTCCAAACTCGCAGATTTCCACATACAGATCCTCATCACAGGGATGCCAGTGATGGATGCTCTCAAGCAATCTGCCATTTCTATTCGTATAAATCAAGATGGTTTCAGAGGCAATTACCACTGTATATCCATCGGACAGCTGCCAGATGATATGGCCATCTGTCCCCGAAAAACCATCGCCGGTAAAGGAACCTGCCAGGCATGGATTGTTGTTCATTTTTTCATACGCCTGGAGTACATAGTTTGTTTCATCCACAAAGAACACCCCATTCCGTAAACAGGATATCACGCCGCCAGCTTGTAAGCAAGAAAAGACTTCCCTTCACGTCGTAGTGGCGCTTCACGAAGCGCCCGCCGTGTTCACGCGCAGGACACGATGCACGCATCGTGATGTGTGCTGTGTCCCTGGCGGAGGAAGGATTCGCTTACATCGTATTTCTCCTTGCGGGAGACGGGGAAATGCGATAAAGGAATCGACCAGTTTTTGAACTGGTCGATGAAAGCCACCTTTGTGGCTTTCGGACATAATTCGAATCCTCCCTCCTAACGAAAAATAACAGCCACCCGGATGGGTGGCTGTTATTTTTGGCAGCGGAGGAAGGATTCGAACCCTCACAAACGGAGTCAGAGTCCGGTGTGCTACCTTTACACAACTCCGCTAAACGCAAAAGCTATTATACATACTTTTACGCGTTTGTCAAGCCTTAATTTTTCTCTTCCCGCAGTTTTTTTACCAGAGCGTGGAGAGCGTTGGCCCGATGGCTGATGGCGTTCTTCTCCTCGGGGCTCAGCTGCCCGTTGGTGCGGCCCTTCTCGGGCAGATAAAACAGCGGATCGTAGCCAAAGCCGTTCTCGCCGACTTCTTCATAGGCGATGACGCCGTCCATGCGTCCCTCTGCCCGGACCACGCTGCCGTCAGGCCGGACCAGCACCATGGCGCAGGCGAAGTGGGCGCTGCGGTCCTCCACGCCCTCCAGCTCCTTGAGAAGCTTGCGGTTGTTGGCCTTGTCGTCCCCGTGCTCCCCGGCGTAGCGGGCGGAGTAGATCCCCGGGGCGCCGCCCAGCGCGTCCACGCAGAGACCGCTGTCGTCCGCGAGAGCGCAGCAGCCGGAGATCTCCATGATCTCCCGGGCCTTTTTTTCCGCGTTTTCCAGGAAGGTGGAGCCGTCCTCCACGGTCTCGTGGACGATGCCCGCCTCCTTCATGGACAGGATCTCGTCAAACTCGCTGCCCAGGATGGAGCGGATCTCCACCAGCTTATGTGCGTTGTTGGATGCTAAAATCAGCTTCATGTTGCTGCCTCACTTTTTCTTTTTCTTGCCCTTCTTGGGCTTGTTGCCCGCCGCGGCCTTCTTTGCGGCAAGCTGCTGGGGATGGGGCTTGGGCCGCACCTTTACCGGGACGGCGGTCTCGGCGCTCTGCTCCTGCACGGGAACGGCGGCCTTCACACTCTGGGCCTTGCCGGCGGCTTTTTTCGCAGTCTGCCGGGCAAGCTCCGCCTTTTCCTTCAGGTTCATCACCGTGGAATAGATCATCAGCGGCAGAGACAGCATGTTCACAACGCCGATGGCCCACAGCGCCCAGCGGGGCAGGGGCAGACCGATGAAGCCGGTGACGGTGGTGATCAGGGTGGTCAGGCTGATGACGGCGACGCTGGCGCCGAAGAGTTTTTCGATGTTTTTCATGCTTGCGCCCCTCTCTCTTTCTTGGAACGAGACCAAGATAGCACGGCGCGGCGGGGAATGTCAAGCGCAGGATGTTGACAAGAACCCCGCACTTCATTATAATGAATCCGCCCTGAAAAGGAGGGATGCCTCATGCCCGATCTGATCCGAAAAAGCTGCGCGGAATTTGCCTCCGCCCTGGCCTCCGATGCGCCTACCCCCGGGGGCGGCGGCGCGGCGGCCCTCTGCAGCGTGCTGGCGGCCTCTCTCGGCGCCATGGCCGCCAGGCTGAGCGCCCCGCGAAAGAAGACGGAAGCCGAGCGGGAGAGTTTGCAGGAGCGGGTGGAGATCGCCGACGCTCTGCGGCAGCGGCTTTTGAGCCTGATCGACTGGGACGCTGCGTGCTTTGAGCCTCTCTCCAAGGCCTATGCCATCCCCAGGGAGGACCCGGAGCGGAAGGAAAAGCTTCGCGCCGCCTCACTCACCGCCTGTGCCGCGCCTATGGAGATGCTGCGCTGCTGCGGCGAGACGGCGGAGCTGCTGGAGGAGCTTTCCGGCCTGGTGAGCCCCCTGCTTTTGAGCGACGTGGGCTGCGCTGCCGCCCTCTGCCATGGAGCGCTGGAGGCCGCCGCCATGAACGTCTGGGTCAACACCAAGGGCCTTCCGGGCGATGCGGAGGCGGAGAGCCTCAATGCCGAGACCCGAGCGATCCTGGACAAAGCCCTGCCCCTTACGGCGGAGATCACCGCCCGGGTGAGGGAGAAACTGGAAACCTGAAAAAACAATACAAAGTGCCAGAGTAGGAACAGCGCGTTGGGCGAAAGCCCTGGAGTGCCGCGGGATGGGAAGTTGTCCGCGGACGAAATCGGTTCTGTATCCGCTTCCGCTGCCACAGAAGAGGAAAAACTCCCTTCGTGGCGCCTGTCACGAAAGGAGTTTTTGTCATGAAAAAGAAAAGCTTTACCACCCGGCAGATGGCCCTGGACGCGGTGCTGGCCGCGGTCTGCGCGGTCCTGGGCTATTACGGCCCGGATCTGGGCAATATGAAGATCACCTTTGAGGGCCTGCCGGTGATCCTGGCGGCGCTCCTCTGCAGCCCCCTGGACGGCGCCGCGGTGGGCGGCATCGGAACCCTGCTGTACCAGCTGCTGCGCTACGGCGTTACGGCCACCACGCCCCTTTGGATCCTGCCTTATATCCTCTGCGGCCTGCTGGTGGGCTGGATCGGGGACCACTGCGCCCCGGAAAAGAGCTTTCCCCGGCTTGCGGCCACGGTCCTGGCAGGGGAGGGGCTCATCTTCCTGCTGAACACTCTCGTCATCTATGCCGACAGCAAGATCTACGGCTATTATTCCTATGCTTACGTCTTCGGCAGCTTCTGGATCCGTCTGGGAATCTGCGCGGCGAAGACTGTGCTCTATGCCGCGGTGCTGCCCGGCCTGCTCGCCGCCCTTCGTCGGGAGGGAGCCCCCAGCCGCAAGGCACGCCAGCGCAAGGCCGTCACTGCCCGCCGGGCTGCCCTCACGCCGGAGGAGCGGGAGAAGGCCAGCGCAGCCATCTGCCAAAGACTGCTGGAGATGCCCCGGCTGCAGCAGGCCAAAACCGTCCTCAGCTACCGGTCCCTGCCGGAGGAGGTGGATCTCGGTGCCCTGCACGACGCTCTGCGGCAGCGGGGCGTGCGCCTCTGCTTCCCGGTAAGTCTTGCCGGCGGCGTGATGGAGGCCTGGGAGCCCAAGAGCTGGAAGCAGGGCCGCTATGGCATCTTCGAGCCGGACCGGGCGGACTCTGTGAAGGTCTTGCCGGAGGAGATCGACCTGATCCTGGCCCCCTGCGTGGGCTTTGATAAAAAACGGGACCGACTGGGCCACGGCGCGGGCTATTATGACCGCTACCTGCCCCTGACCCATGCCGCGGCGGTGGCCGTGGCCTTCGAGGCCCAGAAGCTCCCCCGGGTGTCGGCGGACCGCTTCGACCGGGCCATGGACGCCATCGTTACCGAAGAGCGGGTGTATTGACAGGAACTGCAGGAAACGCAAAAAATGCAGGAAGGGTAAAATGCAAAAGATTGCCAGTTCCTGCGTCGCTCGGTGATGCCGTAGGGGAGGGGCTCGCCCCTCCCGGCACAGCAGTGTCCTATCGAAAAGACAGGTTCGGCGAATTCGTACAAGCTGCGAATTCGCCGAACCTGTCTTTTGTGTCCTTCGCTGCACTGCCGGGCGGGGACAAGCCGCCGCCCCTACGACCATCCTTTACACAGTTACCTCACAGATTACGTCAGGCTTTCTTCGTACGATCCGGAATGATCTCGATCCAGTAGCCGTCCGGATCCTCCAGAAAGTAGATGCCCATAGAGGGGTTTTCAAAGCAGATGCAGCCCATGGCCGCGTGCTTTGCGTGGGCCGCGTCGAAATCCTCCGCCTTGAAGGCCAGGTGATATTCCTGCTCGCCCAGGTCGTAGGGCTCTGTCCGGTCCCGCAGCCAGGTCAGCTCCAGGCGGAAGTCCGTGACCCCGTCCCCCAGGAAGATGATGCGAAAGCTGCCGTCGGCGGCATTCTTCTCCCGCACGGGCTTGAGCCCCAGCGCCTCGTCATAGAACCGCAGGCTGCGCTCCAGGTCGAAGACATTGAAGTTGAAGTGATTGAAGCTGAACATACGCGATCCCTCCCGCTGTTTTTCTCCAGTATACCCTTTCCCAGCGTACCCGGTCAAGCCCCGGGCGCATAGAATGGTCCGGTGATCTTGGATGACTTTGGAAAACCTGCGCCCGGGGCAGACGGGCACGGTGCTGGCCCTTCGGCTGGAGGGTGCGCTGCGCCGCCGCCTGCGGGACCTGGGTCTGGTGGAGGGTGTCCGGCTTCGCTGTCTGGGCCGCAGCCCCCTGGGGGATCCCTCCGCCTATCTCATCTGCGGCGCGGCCATCGCCCTGCGAAAAACGGACAGCCGCCGCATCGAAGTGGAGGTGGAGCCGTGGAACGCACCGTAGCCCTGGCGGGCAACCCCAACGTGGGCAAAAGCACCCTTTTTAACCGCCTGACCGGCCTGAGACAGCATACGGGTAACTGGACCGGAAAGACGGTCTCGACTGCCGAGGGCCGCTGCGGGGCTTACCGCCTGGTGGATCTGCCGGGGACCTATTCGCTGCTGCCCCATTCCGAGGAGGAGCGGGTGGCCCGGGACTATCTGCTCCGGGGTGAAGCGGAGGCCGTGGTGGTGGTCTGCGACGCCTGCTGCCTGGAGCGGAACCTGAACCTGGTGCTCCAGTGCCGGGAGCTCTGCCAGAGAGTGCTGGTTTGCGTCAATCTGCTGGACGAGGCGGAGCGCCGGGGCATCCGGGTGGACTGCGCCGCTCTCTCCCGGGGCCTGGGGCTGCCGGTGGTGGGTGTCACCGCCCGGGAGAAGGGGAGCCGTCAGCGCTTGCTCGCTGCGCTGGACGCCCTCTGGGGAACTCCTGCGCCGGCCCGCCGCTCCCCACCCTATGGGGAGGGATTGGAGACCGCTCTTCAACATATGATTCCCCTGGCGGAAGGGGAGCGCCTTCCCGCCCGCTGGCTCTGTCTGCGCCTGCTGGCGGGGGAGAGTCTCCCCGCCTCGGCAGCACTGCAGCGGGCAGCGGAGGCCGAGCGGGCCGCGCTGGGCCTCACGCCGTCAGAAGTGGAGGATCTTCTCTCCGCCGCCCTCTCTGCCGAGGCGACCCGACTCTCGGCCCTTTCCGTCACCGGGGAGGAGCAGGCCTATGGCCGACGGGACGCCCGGCTGGACAGGGTCTTCACCGGAAAGATTTGGGCCTTCCCCGTGATGCTGCTTCTGTTGTTGGGGATCTGCTATCTCTCCATCCGGGGGGCAAATCTGCCTTCGGAATGGCTGAGCGTAGGCTTTGACAAACTGGAGACTTTGCTGCGCCGGGGCTTTGCCGCTCTGTCGGCCCCGCCCTGGCTGGAGGGCCTGCTGCTGGACGGGGCCTATCAAAGCCTTGCCGCCGTGGTCTCGGTGATGCTGCCGCCCATGGCAATTTTCTTTCCCCTCTTTACGCTCCTGGAGGACGCTGGCTTTCTGCCCCGGGTGGCCTATAACCTGGACCGTCCCTTTCAGTGCTGCCATGCCTGCGGCAAGCAGAGCCTCTGCATGCTGATGGGCCTGGGCTGCAACGCCGTGGGCGTCACCGGCTGCCGCATCATCGACTCCAAACGGGAGCGGCTGCTTGCCATCCTGACCAACAGCATCACCCCCTGCAACGGCCGCTTTCCGCTGCTCATCGCCCTGCTGACCATGTTCTTCGCAGCGGAGGGATCGGCGGTTTTGCCCGCGGTGCTGCTGAGCCTGGTGCTGGTGGGCAGCGTCCTCCTGACCTTTGCCGCCACGGCGCTGCTCTCCAAAACCCTCCTGCGGGGGGCGCCCACGCCCTTCGTGCTTGAACTGCCGCCATACCGAAAGCCCCAGGTGGGAAAGGTGCTGCTGCGCTCGCTCCTGGATCGGACCCTCTTTGTCCTGGGCCGGGCCGCGGCGGTGGCGGCCCCGGCGGGAGCCCTCCTCTGGTGCCTTTCTTCCTTCCGCCCCGGCGGGGAGAGCCTGCTGCTGCGCCTTGCGGTCCTGCTGGACGGCCCGGGCCGCTTCTTTGGCCTGGACGGGGCGATTTTACTGGCCTTCCTGTTGGGACTCCCTGCCAACGAGACGGTGCTGCCCATCCTGCTGATGATCTACCGCGCTGCAGGCGGGCTGGAGGACGCCGCCGGCCTGGGAGAGATCCACACCCTGCTGCTGCAGCAGGGCTGGACCGGCGTCACCGCCCTCTGCACGGTGATCTTTACCGTGCTCCATTGGCCCTGTTCCACCACGCTCCTTACCGTGAAGAAGGAGACGGACAGTTGGAAATGGACCGCCCTGGCCGCCCTGGTGCCTACGGTGATGGGACTCATCCTCTGCGCCGCGGTGGCGGCGCTTGGGCAGTGAAGAGTGAAGAGTGAAGAGATATGGTGTAGCGCCCTGCGGCGAGGCAATGAAAAAAACACGCGGATGGGAATGATCCCTTCCGCGTGTTTTCTCAAAACTCAAAACTCAAAACTCATTTCTCGAAGCCCACCGGGACTGCCGGCGCCTTTTCGTGGATCCGGGCCAAGGCCGCATCCATGGCCTTTTCGTCCTCGGACATGTTGTCGGCGATCTCCTTGCCGTCCACCAGAAAGACGATCCGGAAATACAAAAACGCCGTTTCCCCGCAGCACATCCGTCCCCGCACCTGCTGCACCCGGATGAAGGCCCGCTCCATCCGACTGTAGGGCACGGCCTTGATGCGAAAGCCGTCCCGGTAATAGACGGCCAGATCGCCCACCCGCAGCCGGTCAAAGCTCTTGGCCTGTTCATAATCCGCGCTCAGGGCGGAAAGGTCCTGGCCCTGCACGGGACCGGTGAATTTCTTCTCTGCCATGGCAATACCTCCCGGTTCGTTTTTTATCTGATCCAATCTTAACAGAAATGACTTGCCATTTCCACAGGATTTTTTTATAATACAACTGTTGATCTCTCCAAAATCAATCATGCCGCAAGGCAGAAGGGAGCAGCTATGTACTGCACAAGAAAAGTTACCGAGGATCTGATCTGGGTCGGCGCGGACGATCGGCGGCTGGCCTGCTTTGAGGGCGTCTACGGCGTGCCCGACGGCGTCTCCTACAACTCCTATCTCCTGCTGGACGAGAAGACCGTCCTCTTCGACACGGTGGACAAGGCCGTGTACAGCGTGTTTCTGGAAAATGTGGCCCATGCCCTGAACGGCCGGAAGCTGGACTACCTGGTGGTGCAGCACATGGAGCCGGACCACGCCGCCACCCAGGAGCTGCTGCTGAGCCGCTACCCCGAGGCGAAGATCATCTGCAACGCCAAGATCCAGACCATGATGAAGCAGTTTCTGGGCTGCGATCTCTCCGAGCGCACCATTCTGGTGAAGGAAGGGGACACCTTCTCCACCGGCAAGCACAATCTCACCTTCGTCATGGCGCCCATGGTCCATTGGCCGGAGGTCATGATGACCTATGATCTCACCGACAAGATCCTTTTCACCGCCGACGCCTTCGGCACCTTCGGCGCCCTGAACGGCCGCCTCTTCAATGATGAGACCGATTTCTTCGCCGAGCATCTGGACGAGGCCCGGCGCTACTACACCAACATCGT
The DNA here is from genome assembly GCA_946629065.1 of uncultured Clostridia bacterium. Classification (GTDB taxonomy): domain Bacteria; phylum Bacillota; class Clostridia; order Oscillospirales; family Oscillospiraceae; genus Limivicinus. Next base: position 22,949 of record CAMOXK010000018.1, on the reverse strand, counting down.
GGGCAAGTACGGCGCCCAGGTCCAGGCGGTTCTGAAGAAGGCCGCGAAGCTGGAGATTGCCCTGGTCTGTCCCCTGCACGGCTTCGTCTGGCGCAGCCACTTCGGCGACTTCCTGGAGAAGTACCTGCTCTGGTCCAGCTACACCCCGGAGGAGAAGAGCGTGCTGCTGGCCTACGCCTCCGTCTACGGCCACACCGAGAACGCCGCCAATATCCTGGCCTGCAAGCTCAATGAGCGGGGCGTCCGGGTGCGGATGTACGACACCTCCGTGACCCCGGCCAGCTACATCGTCTCCGACGCTTTCCGCTGCAGCCACCTGGTCTTCGCCGCCACCACCTACAACGCCGGCGTCTTCGTCACCATGGAGCAGCTGCTGCACGACATCGCCGCCCACAACCTGCAGAACCGCAAAGTGGCCGTCATCGAAAACGGCTCCTGGGCCCCCATCAGCGGCAAGATCATGCGGGATCTGCTGGCCCCTCTGAAGGGCACCGAGTTCATCGGCGAGAACATCACTCTGAAATCCGCCCTGGCGGAAAACCAGCTGGAGCAGCTGGACACCCTGGCCGACCTGCTGGCCGAGGAGATCAATCCCAAGCCCGTTGTTGTGGAAGCCCCCGCCGTCTCCGCCGAGCCCGCGGTCTTCAGCCCCGAGGCTGTGGACAACAAGGTCTTCTCCAAGTTCTCCTACGGCGTGGAGGTCCTGACCACCCGGGTGGACGGCAAGGACTACGGCTGCATCATCAACACCGCCGGCCAGGTGGCCTCCGCCGACCCCAAGAAGATCACCATCTCCTGCATCAAGAAGAACCACACCTGCGACATGGTGATGAAGGCGGGCAAGTTCAATATCTCCATCCTCACCGAGGACGCCCCCTACAGCCTGTTCCAGCACTTCGGCTTCCAGAGCGGCCGGGATGTGGACAAGTTTGCGGACGTCCCCTATGAAGACCGCATGGCCAACGGCATCCGCTATATCCCCACTTACACCAACGCTGTTCTCTCCTGCGAGGTCATCGACGTGAAGGACCTGGAGACCCAGGTGCTCTACATCGCCAACGTGGTGGAAGCCAAGGTCCTCTCCAAGGCTCCCAGCTGCACCTACGGCTACTACCATGCCCACATCAAGCCCAAGAAGAACCCCGCTCCGGAGCAGAAGGAGTGCTGGGTCTGCAAGGTCTGCGGCTATGTCTACGAGGGCGCGGAGATGCCCGATGACTTCACCTGCCCGCTCTGCAAGCACGGCAAGGAGGACTTCGAGCACATCGTGCCTCAGGTCAAGCCCAAGGTGAAGGGCTATGTGTGCAAGATCTGCGGCCACTTCGAGCCCTGCGAGGGCGAGCTCCCCGCGGATTACACCTGCCCGCTCTGCAAGCATCCCAGGGAGGACTTTGAGCCTGCGGAGCAGTAATTGTGTTGTAGGGGTCGACGCCCTCGGCGACCCGCAATTGATGTTTTGCGTAAGGGCGGCCGCTTCGGCCGCCCGCTTTTTTGTGCGTCGTCCGCCCGCAGGGCCGCCCAAAGCCTTCCCCCGCCGGGGGAAGGACTGTTTCCGTTCCCGGTGACGCCGTAGGGGCGGCGGCTTGTCCCCGCCCGGCAGCCATAGATCAAAGCAAGAAAACAGGTTCGGCGAATTCGCGAGCTGTACGATTTCGCCGAACCATTATCTTTTCGTATACTGCAGCGCGCCGGGCGACCGCAAGGGTCGCCCCTACGGCGTGTCTATACCCACGAAAGCAGCGGAGCGATCTGGGGATCGCTCCCTACGCGAGAGAAGCCGTCCGTGCATCAAGCGTGTAGGGCGCATATCAGCCGCCCGCCTGGCTGCGCCTCGCACGGCGACCAAAAACCTCAACTATTCCGCCCAAAAACGAGCGTTTCTTAAGAATTCTTAAGCTCTTTCAGAACTTCTTAAGAGTCTTAAGCTTTCTTAAACATGCGCCGTAGACCTTGCTTTCGCCGCCGGCAGCCGCTATAATCCGAGGCGTGAACCAAGGATAGCGATTCACCGTGACAGTTCAAAACGAGTTTGGCAGCTGCCGGACTCAAAGGAGGTTATGTTTGAAAATGAAACACGGGAAAATGCTGATGAGCCTGCTGCTGACCCTGGCGATGCTGCTGAGCATGAGCGCCTTTGCGCTGGCTGAGGAGGTCGAGGGAGAGACGGCAGAGACGCCTGCGGAGGACGCCGTGACCGAAGAAGTCGTGGAAGAGGAAGCCGCGGCGAAGATGACCGTCAGGTGCGTGGATGCCGACGGCGCCACCCTCCGGGACCAGCAGGAGGATTACCTGGACCTGAGCAAGGACCAGGTGCTGGACGAGAAGACCGCCCGCCCCGAGATCGAGGGCTACACATATCAGAAGACCATGGTTGGCACGGACGAGATCGTGAAGCTCACCGTGAGCCATGACGAGAGCGGCGCCGTCGTCACCGCCACCGTAAGGCAGAGCGGCGTGGAGTCGGAAAAGAAGCTGACCGGCAGTGAGACCGTCCTCTTCGTCTACGAGAAGGCAGAGGAGCACACCCACAGCTTTGACGAGGGCAAGGTGACCACCGAGCCTACCTGCACCGAAAAGGGCGTGAAGACCTTCACCTGCTCCTGCGGCGAGACCAAGACCGAGGAGATCCCCGCCCTGGGCCACGACTGGAACGAGTCCAGCTACACCTGGGCTGAGGACAACAGCACCTGCACCGCCCAGCGGACCTGCAAGCGGGACGCCTCCCACAGCGAGAGCGAGACCGTGAAGCCCGCCGAGACCGTGACCAAAGAGGCCAGCTGCACCGAGAAGGGCGAAAAGAGCCTGAAAGCAACGTTCACCAACGAAGCCTTTGCCGAGCAGAGCAAGACCGCCGAGATCCCCGCCCTGGGCCACGATTTTGCCCACGGCCGCTGCAAGCGCTGCGACGAGAAGGACCCCAACTTCAAGCCCAAGCTCACCGACAACACCAACGGCCACGCCAGCTGGGGCACCGATTATAAGGTGACCTCCGATGCCGCCCGCAAGGACTTCCAGAAGGTGCTGATCGACGGCCAGGAGCTCTCTGCCGCAAACTACAGCGTTGCGGAAGTCAACGGCAACACCGTGGTCACCGTGAAGGGCTCCGCCATCAAGAATCTGAAGGTGGGCCAGCACAACATCGCGGTGGTGTCTGAGACCGGCACTGCCCAGCGCAATTTCTCCGTCAGCGACAAGCCCAAGACCGGCGATGCGGACATGGCCCTCTGGACGGGGCTGCTGCTCCTCTCCGCACTGGGCGCCGCTGCTGTGACCATCACAGCCAGGAAGAAATTCAGCGCCCAATAATCCATTGAAAGCAAGAGGATCCTCTCTCTTACTGATACACTCCTTCTAAACGGCACCGCCCTCCCGGTTTCGGGAGGGCGGTGTTGCATCTTGTATGAGTTTTACACGCGGATGCTCTCCAGGAGCGCTTCCACGTTCTTGGCCAGGTCCGCCAGGGCGCCGGGCTGGAAGGGAGAGGGGAAGCCCGCCTCCTCCAGAAGGTCGGTCCAGACCTTCTCGCCGCCCTGCTTACTCAGCCGCAGGTAGCGGGCAAAGGCGTCGTCATAGTCCTTGCGGGAGGCCAGCAGGAACTGGAAGGCCGCCGTCTGGGCCAGGCAGTAGTCGATGTAGTAGAAGGGGCTTTCGTAGATGTGCATCTGATACTGCCAGCGGGTGCCCTTTTCCAGATAGGGCATGCCCTCGAAGGAGATGTGGGGCCGGAACTGCTTTTCCAGCTTCAGCCACTCGGCGTCCCGCTCGTCGGGGGTCAGATCGGGCTGCTCGTAGACGATGTGCTGGAAGGCGTCCACCATGGTGCCGTAGGGAATGAAGGAGAAGCTCTCCAGCGCGTGCATGAATTTGTAGCGCTCGGCGTCGTCTCCGAAGAAGTCCTGCATGTAGGGCCAGGCGAAAAACTCCATGCTCATGGAGTGGGTCTCCGCGGTCTCCATGCCGCCGCAGCCCAGCTCCAGGGCGAAGCGGTTGTCGGCGATGAGATAGGCGTTCAGGGCGTGGCCGGCCTCGTGGGTCACCACGTCCACGTCCCCGGCGGTGCCGTTGAAGTTTGCCAGGATGAAGGGCTGCTTGTACTTGGCAAACTCCGTGCAGTAGCCGCCGCCCCACTTGTTCTTGCGGGAGTCCACGTCAAAGGCCTCGTTTTCCAGCATGAGATCGATGAAGTCTCCGGTCTCCTTGCCCATGGCGTGGTACATCTTCTTGGCAGAGGCGAAGATCTCTTCCTTGCCGAAGGGCTTGGGGTCGCCGCCGGGCATGATGACGCCGTCGTCATAGAACTTGTAGTCCTCAATGCCCAGGCGCTTGGCGTTCTCCGTGCGCAGTCTTGCCACCACGGGCACGATGTCTTTCAGCACGTTTGCGCGGAAGTTTGCCACCTTCTCCTGGTCGTAGCAGAGGCGGCCCATGCGATAGTAACCCAGCTCCACGAAGTTCTTGTAGCCCATCTTTTTGGCCATCCGATCCCGCACATGGACCATCCGGTCAAAGATGTCGTCCAGCTCTGCCTTGTGGGCTTCCAGACCGCGGCCCAGAACCTCAAAGCACGCTTTGCGGGTCTCGCGGTCCGGGTCCTTGGCGTACTTCATCAGCATGGCCCGGGGCAGCTTCTCGCCCTTCCACTCAAACTCCATGGCGGCCATCAGGTCGGAATACTCCCGCACCAGCTTGTTCTCCTCCACCATGTCCTCAATGATCTCGTTGGACATAGCCTTGCGGGAGACCTCCATGGACTGGAACAGCACCGGGCTCAGGGCCTTCTCCAGCTCGGGGCGGAAGGGGGAATCCAGCAGGGCGGAGGCATAGCTCACCTCATAGTTGGAGACCACGGGGCCGATCTCGTCATAATACTCGTTCTCAGCAACATAGAAGGGATCCACGGTATTGATGGTGTAGCGCATGCTGGCAAGGCTGGCGTTGGTGTAATACTCCAGCGCGCACTTGAGGTAATCCTCCCGGGCGGCGAGGATCTCCTCCACGCTCTTGGCATTTTTGATGCGGGGGATCACGTCCTCCATCACGGCCTTGACCTCTTCCAGCGTTACCCGACGATAGGGCAGCTCGGAAACTTTCATGGGAATGCACTTCCTTTCAGCTTATTCGCAGTTTTGCTGCCTCCAATATACACCAGAGCCGCCGTGAATGCAATCCCGGATCTCCCTTCGACGGGCTTCTACCACTTTCCAAAGAATTCTTAAACTTTTTGAAATCGCCCTGTTCAGCTTGGGGAAACTGTGTTATACTGAATCAACAATGGAAGAGTATCATCAGGAGGATGGAACATGGAAAACTGGAATGAGCAGCTGCTCGCTTTCCTCGCGGAAAGCCCCACCGCGTTTCACGCCTGCCGCAACCTGGCAAAGCGGCTGGAGACAGAGGACTATACCGAACTGCGGGAGCAGGACGCCTGGGAGCTTCGGCCCGGCGGCAGGTACTTTGTCCGCCGCAACGCCTCTGCGCTGATCGCGTTCCGCGTCCCGGAAGGAGAGTGGAAGGGCTTTCTCATGATGGCCGCCCACGCCGATTCCCCCAGCTTCAAGATCAAGGAGCATGCGGCGGTGCCCACAGCGGGGATGTACACCCGGCTGAACGTGGAGAAATACGGCGGTATGATCTGCGCCTCCTGGCTGGACCGGCCCCTCTCCGTGGCGGGCCGCGCCATCGTGCGGGAAGGGAACAAGCTCACCGCTAAGCTCCTGAACGTGGATCGGGACCTGCTGCTCATCCCCCATGTGGCCATCCATATGGACCGCAGCGCCAACGACGGCAAGAAGTTTGACCCCAATACCGACATGCTCCCCCTTTTCGGAGACGCGGAAGCGGCAGAAAAGTTTGACGCGCTCATTGCCGAAACGCTTGGCGTGAAGCCTGAGGACGTGCTTGCAAAAGACCTCTTCCTCTATCCCCGCACCCCCGGCACCGTCTGGGGCGCGGCGGGAGAGTACATCTCCTCCCCGAGGCTGGACGATCTGCAGTGCGTTTTCGGCTGCACGGAGGGCTTCCTCCGGGCGGAAGCGGGGGATAATCTCCCGGTGCTCTGCGTCTTTGACAATGAAGAGGTGGGCAGCGGCACCAAGCAGGGTGCAGGCTCTACCTTCCTGCAGGATGTGCTTGCCCGCACGGCAGAGAGCCTGGGAACGGATCTGCGCCGCTGCCTGGCCGCAAGCTTCCTGGTATCGGCAGACAATGCCCACGCCGTTCACCCCAACCACCCCGAGTATGCCGACCGGAACGACCGGCCCGAGATGAACAAGGGTATCGTCATCAAGTACAATGCCAACCAGCGCTACACCACCGACGCCGTTTCCGCCGCTGCCTTTGCCGAGCTTTGCAAAAAGGCCGGGGTGCCCACCCAGCGCTTTACCAACCGGGCGGATCTGCCCGGCGGCTCCACCCTGGGCAATATCAGCACCGCCCACGTCTCGGTGGACTCGGTAGACATCGGCCTTGCCCAGCTGGCCATGCACTCGGCCTATGAGACCGCCGGCGCCCGGGACACCGAATACCTGATCCGCGCGGCGGAATACTTCTATGCCGCCCGTTTCCTCCGGGAGGAGGACGGGATCAGCCTGTTGTAAGAAACCACTATACTTTGCTTGGAGGAAAGGAAATGAAAAAGAGAAGATTGTTTGCCCAGACCCTGGCCCTGCTCCTTTGCTTCGCCCTGCTCTGCCCTCTGACCGCCTTTGCGGAGGACACGAATTCCGCCATCCCCGCCGATCCCACCAGCTACGCGGTCATCGACCCGGTGGAGCTGCAGCGTCTGGTGGACGCCTATGCCGCGGCCCGCTCCCTGAACAAGGATAACATCAGCGTGGGCTACTGCTATCTGGATACCGGCGACACCTGGTACTATAACGGCGACGTGTGGAACTTCGGCGCCGGCGTCTACTATGTGCCGCTGATGATGATCCTGGCCGAGCGGGAAAGCCGCGGTGAGCTCACCCAGGACAGCAACCTCAACGGTCTGACCCTGGGAGAGGCGGAGCGCTATGTGCTCACCTATTCCAACAACGCCTATGCCCATCAGATGATGAACTACATCGGCACGGACAAGGAAGTGCGCAAGCTTTACCAGAACTATTCCTCTCTGCCCGAGGCCTACTACGATTCCGACTTCCTGGATTACAGCTACTTCACCGTGCGCTTCCTCACCGATGTGATGAAGACGCTCTATAACGAGAACGAGCGCTTCCCCAACATCATCGAGTGCATGAAGAACTCCGACAACGGCTCTGTTTTCCACGGTGCCATGAACGGGGAATATGAAGTTGCCCAGAAATACGGCAACTACATCGACCGCCGCGATGTGGCGTACAACAACACCATCGGCATCATCTACACCCCCCATCCCTTTGTCCTCACGGTCATGACCAAGAACCTGGGCATCACCCATGAGGTCATGTGGGACCTGGCTGTGATCTTCAAGGACTATACCCTGAGCCTGGATGATGCCTATGCCGTGTACGAGGCACGCCAGAACGGCCCTGTCGTCCCCGAGACCCCGGCTGCGGAGGCTGTGACACCCGTCGCCCCCGGCGCGGAGGAACCCCAGGAGCCCTCTGCCGTACAGGAACCCGCTGCGGCTGCCCCAGAGGGCGGACAGATCGCGGTGGAGATTCCCTCTTCCGCCGCCCAGACGCCCCCGGACGGACAGGAGGATCCTGCCACCGCACGCCGCATGGTGGTGCTGCTCCTTTGCGCCGCCGCCCTGGTGATTTTGACCCTTGCCGCCATCCTGAAGCCCATCCTCCGCAAAAAGCAGGGGCGGGTAAAGAAAGATGAACTTGAATACTGATTGGAACACTTGCCCATGAAAAGAATCCTCTGTATCCTGCTTCTCCTGGCCCTTTGCGTGAGCATGGCGGCCTGCGGCGGCAGTCCCCGGGAAGTCCAGACGGTGGCCACCCTGGTGGAGCAGGACTATTCCCTGGCCTTCCGCACCGGCGACCCCACGGCCTACTATGTGGCGGCGGCCATCGAGGTGCTCAACGCCCAGGGCCTGATCGATGAGCTGGCTGTTAAGTGGTTCGGCAGCCGCATCGTGACCTTCGGCAAGAATGCCGAGGCCCTGCAGCGGCTGGAGGAGCCCACCCGGCGGGACTTCATCATCGGCGTGGACATCAACTCCTTCCCCATGGCCTACATGACCGGCGGCCAGTATTGGGGCTTTGATGTGGAGCTGGCCATGGCGGTCTGCGAGGAGCTGGGCTGGGACCTGAAGATCCAGCCCATCGAGAAGGAGAACGTCTATATCGAGCTCTCCTCCGGCAATATCGACTGCGCCTGGGGCGGCATCGCCCTGGACCCGGAGGATGTCAGCGCCGGCCGTGTTGCCCGTTACGGCCCCTATGTCAAGAATGACATCGTCATTGCCAAGCGGGGAGACGCCTTTATCGAGAACAAGTATATGCTCTCCCACAAGGCCCTGGCCATGTGCTCCACTGTGGAAGCCATGGACGCGCTGCAGTCGGATCCCGGCATCGTCAAGCGCCTGGGCCAGATCTCCCGTCTGGCCGGCGGCACCACGGAGTGCTTCCAGTATCTCTATCAGGGCCGCTGCGACGTGATCCTCACCGATACCACTGCCATCTATTACTTCAACTGCCACTGATGCACAGGCAAAAAAGGCGCCGCTCTCTTCGGAGGGCGGCGCCTTTTTGCCTGATCGGCAAAGGAAGAGTGAAGAGTGAAGTGGAAAGAGAGATCCTGATTCAGCTTCCCGTTCCCACTGTAGGGGCTGGCGTCCTCGACAGCCCGCACAACGCGAAGCGTTGTCATCCTGAGCGGAGCGCAGCGCAGTCGAAGGATCTCGTCTACGGCAAGTGCTATACACCTCCCCTGTACAAGGGGAGGTGTCAGCTGCCGAGCTCCCACGAGGCGGCTGACGGAGGGGTTGGTCCCGGATGCTTGCCGGCTCGCTGCCTGGGCTGCAAGACCCGGGGGGAAATACCGCAAGAATCCTGTTGACCTGCCGGCGGAAGCATGGTAGAATACCCTGAATTGCTATGTACACTGAAGGAAAAACCAATGGAGAATGCTATGTGGATTGCTGATTCCTGGCAGGATTTTGAACTGCTGGATTGCTCAAAGGGAGAAAAGCTGGAGCGCTGGGGAGACTATTATCTGGTCCGCCCGGATCCCCAGGCCATCTGGGACACGCCCCGGAAAAATCCCCACTGGAACGACCGGGACGCCCGCTATCGCCGCAGCGAAAGCGGCGGCGGCAGTTGGGACAAGGGCAAGCTTCCGGGGGAGTGGATCATCCGCTATAAGGAGCTGCGCTTTCACGTCAAGCCCATGAACTTCAAGCACACCGGCCTCTTTCCCGAGCAGGCCGCCAACTGGGACTGGGCAATGGCCAAGATCCGCGCTGCCGGCCGTCCCATCCGGGTGCTGAACCTCTTTGCCTACACCGGCGGGGCCACGGTGGCCTGCGCCAAGGCCGGCGCGGAGGTCTGCCACGTGGACGCGGCCAAGGGCATGGTCTCCTGGGGCAAGGAAAACGCCGCCGCCTCCGGCCTCAGTGAGGCCCCCATCCGCTGGATCGTGGATGACTGCGCCAAGTTTGTGGAGCGGGAGATCCGCCGGGGCAAGCGCTATGACGCCATCATCATGGACCCGCCCTCCTACGGCCGCGGCCCGGGAGGTGAGGTGTGGAAGCTGGAACAGAACCTCTGGCCCTTCGTGTCCCTCTGCGCCGGGGTGCTCAGCGAGGATCCCTTGTTCGTCATCATCAACTCCTACACCACAGGTCTGTCGCCCTCGGTGCTCAGCTATGTCACAGAGAGCATCTTCACCAAAAAGTACGGCGGCCGCTCCGAAAGCCGGGAGCTGGCCCTGCCCGTCACCGACAGCGGCCTGTACCTGCCCTGTGGGGCGACATGTAGATGGGAAAGCTGACTTCCGCTGCCGGTGGCAGAGGAAGGAAGTCAGCTTTCTCCGCAGCGGTCGAAAAACCGGAGGATCAGCGTAAGCCCGAACGGTTTTTCGGGAACCGCAAGGCGGTGGCTGCGTCTTGATCCAGCCCCTTCAGTCTGCTTCGCAGACAGCTCCCCCGGAGGGGGGAGCCAAGGCGGAAAGGAACAGAATCATATGGAACCGATCATTCGTTTTGAAAATGTACACTTTAGCTATCCCGAAGGGGAAAGAGAGATCCTCTGCGGCATCAATCTGGAGATCACCGAGGGCAGCTTCGTGGCTGTGCTGGGCCACAACGGCTCCGGCAAATCCACCCTCTTCAAGCACATGAATGCCATCCTTCTGCCCACCTCCGGCAAGGTCTGGGTGCGGGACATGGACACCGCTGATGAGGATAAGCTCCTGGACATCCGCCGCACCGTGGGCATGGTCTTCCAGAATCCGGATAACCAGATCGTCGCCAACGTGGTGGAGGACGATGTGGCCTTTGCGCCGGAGAATCTGGGCGTCCCCTCGGAGGAGATCCGGCAGCGGGTGGACGCCGCCCTCAAGCAGGTTGGCATGTATGAATTTCGCATGCACGCGCCACATTTGCTCTCCGGCGGGCAGAAGCAGCGGGTAGCCATTGCCGGGGTCCTGGCCATGCAGCCCAAGGTCCTGGCTCTGGACGAGCCCACCGCCATGCTGGACCCCCAGGGCAGAAAAGAGGTCATCGACACCGTCACCCGGCTGTGCCGGGAGAAGGGGATGACCGTGGTACTCATCACCCACCATATGGAGGAGTGCATCGGGGCGGACCGGCTGGTGGTCATGTCCAATGGCTCCATCGTGGCCGACGGGACGCCTCTGGAGGTCTTTTCCCAGGTGGAGCTCATGGAGCGGGAGGGCCTGGACGTGCCCGAGACCACCCGCGTCCTCCACGAGCTGGGCCTGCCAAAGACTGCTATGGACCCGGAAAGCTGCGCCGCCATCATCGCCGGCGCCAAATCCTGAACTTTGGAGTAACACTATGTCTGATCTTCGCGTGGAGGCTCTGACGCATGTTTACAGCGCAGGGACCCCCTTTGAGAAAACCGCCATTCAAGATATCAGCCTGCAGATCCCCTCGGGACAGTTCGTGGGCCTGCTGGGGCACACCGGCTCCGGCAAATCCACCTTCATCCAGCACCTGAACGCCCTGCTCAAGCCCACTTCCGGCAAGGTCCTGGTGGATGGAGAGGACATCAATCAGGACAAAAAGACCCGCCGCGCCGTGAAGAACAAGGTGGGCCTGGTGTTCCAGTACCCGGAGTACCAGCTCTTTGAGGAGACGGTCTTTGCCGACATTGCCTTCGGCCCCAAGAACATGGGCCTGGGCAAGGAGGAGATCGAGCAGCGGGTGCGGGAGGCAGCCCACTTTGTGGGTGTGGAGGAGGAACTCTTCCAGCGCTCGCCCCTGGAGCTCTCCGGCGGTCAGAAGCGCCGCGTGGCCATTGCAGGCGTCATCGCCATGCGCCCCGGCATCCTGATCCTGGACGAGCCCACCGCGGGTCTGGACCCGGCAGGCTGCCGCCAGATCCTGGATAATATCTGCACCTATCGCCGGGAAAGCGGCGCCACCGTCATCATCGTCAGCCACAATATGGACGACGCCGCCCGCCTTACGGAACGGCTCATCGTCTTCAATCACGGCACCGTCGCCATGGACGGCAGCCCCGAGCAGGTCTTCTCCCGTCCGGAGGAGCTCATTAAAATCGGGCTCAGCGTGCCCCAGGCCACCTCGCTTGCCATGGCCCTCCGGGAGAAAGGGATCCCCCTGCAAGGCTCCATCTATACCCATGCCCAGCTCATGGCTGCACTGAAGGAGGTGGGCGTATGCTGAAGGATATCACCCTGGGCCAGTTTTTCCCCGGCGATACCCCGGTCCACCGCCTGGATCCCCGGAGCAAGATCCTGCTGCTCATCGTGTTCATCGTGGCCCTCTTCATGGCCTCCGGCTGGGCGGGCTACGGACTCATGATCCTGGTCACGGCCCTCTGCATGGCCATCTCCCACATTTCCCCCCGCAATATCTTCAAGGGCCTCAAGCCCATGCTGCTCATCATCGTCTTTACTGCGGCGCTGAACCTGTTATATACCCAGGGAACGCCCCTTTTTCCCGGATGGCCCATCACCCGGGAGGGGCTGGATCGCTCCATTGCCATGGTGCTGCGCATCGTTCTGCTCATCGCCGGCACCTTCCTGCTGACCTATACCACCAGCCCCATGGCGTTGACCGACGGCATGGAGCGGCTGCTGAATCCGCTCAAGAAGATCGGGCTGCCGGTCCATGAGATCACCATGATGATGTCCATGGCCCTGCGCTTCATCCCCACCCTCATTGAGGAGACCGACAAGATCATGTCCGCCCAGAAGGCCCGGGGCGCGGACTTTGAAAACGGCAACCTGCTGCAGCGGGCCAAGGCCCTGCTGCCCATCCTGGTGCCCCTCTTCGTCTCTTCCTTCCGCCGGGCGGATGAGCTGGCCGTGGCCATGGAGAGCCGCTGCTACCACGGCGGCAGCGGGCGCACCCGCATGAAGCAGCTTCACTTCCAGGCGCTGGACCTCTGGGCCCTGGCCCTGGGGGCGCTGCTCCTGGCGGCCATGATCCTGCTGCGCCATTTCGGACTGTGAACACTATGAGAAACATCGCTTTGCGCCTGAGCTATGACGGCAGTGCCTATCATGGCTGGCAGGTCCAGAAAAACGAGATCAGCGTGGCGGAGACCCTGGAGAACGCTCTCACGAAGATCTGCGGCCATCCGGTGAAGACTGTGGGCTGCGGTCGGACTGACGCCGGGGTCCACGCCCTGCGCTATTGCGCCAATTTCCGCACGGACTGCCGCATCCCCATCGATCGCTTCCCCCTGGCGGTGAACTCCCGCCTGCCGGGCGACATCTCCGTCTCCGACGCGGTGGAGGCTCCCGAGGACTTCAACGCCATCGGCTCCTGCCTGAAAAAGGAGTATATCTACCGCATTCTGAACAGTTCCGTACCTGATCCCTTTTTGCAAAAGCGCGCCTGCTTCTATCCCCAGCGACTGGACCTCTCTCTCATGCAGCAGGCGGCCCGGGCCTTTGAGGGCACCCATGATTTCAAGGCCGTCCGCTCTCTCGGCACCGAGACCAAGACCACCGTGCGCACGGTGTACTGGTGCCGGGCGGAGAAGGAAGGAGACCTGATCACCGTCTCCATCTGCGCAGACGGCTTCCTCTACAACATGTGCCGGGCCATGGTGGGCACCATGGTCTATGCCTCTTACGGAAAGCTCCAGCCCCAGGAGATCCCCCATCTGCTCCAGATCGGAGACCGGCGCCTCACCGGACCTACCATGCCGCCCCAGGGCCTCTACCTCAACCGCATCTGGTACGAGGGCGAGGTGGGGGAAATGATGGAGAAATGAAGGAATGAAGAAATGAAGAAATGAAGAAATGAAGAAATGAAGAAATGAAGAAATGGAAGGATCGGCTTTGCCGATGGATTCAAATCCATCCCGCGAAGTGGGATACCGCAATTCCTTCATCAGCGGAGCGACTTCATCCCCTGCGTCTTTATAATTCTTTAGTTTATTTGTTCATAAAAGCGTGATATAATTCGATAAAAGCGTGCTATAATGCACCATGACCCCCTGAGGCAGATCCTGTCTTACAGAAAGGGAATAATGCTATGATACGATTGATTTTAGATATTGTCCTGTTGCTCATTGTGGCCATCTGTACCTGGAGCGGCTACCGCAAGGGCCTGATCGGCGGTATCGCCGGGATCCTGGCGGTGATCATCGCCCTCTTCGGGGGCAGCCTCCTGTCTTCGGCCTATTCCCGGGAAGTGGTCCCTGTGCTGGAGCCTTTTGCCGATGGCTTCATTGACTCCCAGAACACCCGCGATGATGTGCTGGAGACTCTGGGCTATGGTTACACCGACCTGTCGCTGGAGGACATCCTGGCCCGGGACAGCTCCCTGCGCTATGACTATGCGGTGGAGTGCATGAAGACCGTGGGCATCTACCAGGACCGGGCGGAGGAAATGGGCCTCAAGTCCGTGGAATATGCCGACCGCAACGGCGTCAGCATGACGGACGCGGTGGTTTCCACCCTCTGCACCACCGCAAGCTATGTGGGCTGCCTGGTGGTGGCATTCCTGCTGATCCTGATTTTACTGGTGGCTATCGGCAACATTGGCAACCTCTCCTTCCGGCTGCCAAGCCTGGAACTGGTGGATGAGATCGGCGGTGCGGTGTTGGGCTTTGTGAAGGGCTTTTTGTACTGCGTGCTGCTCTGCTGGGTGCTGAGCTTCCTGGGCATCGTCATCGGCAAGGACACGCTTGCCAGCACCACCCTGGCCCAGTTCTTCCTGCAAATCAAATTCCTGACCAGCGGCCTGCTGTAATCAAACAGAAATCAACAAGGCCGGCGTCAGCCGGCCTTTTCTCATCTGCAGGCAAAGGCCAATGGACCTTTGCCTGCAAGGAGCTTGCAGCCCGCTGCGCGCACTCGCGTTCGTTGCGCTGATCGTCCTTTAGGACGGGGGACGCTCGCACACTTGCGGGCTGAGAGGTGTTTTTTCCGAGGCGCATGTCCCCGGAAAAAACGATTTGACTTTTTTCGCGCCTGCGGGCGCGAACTCTGCGAGGCCTCTGAGTCTGCGGCTTCCCATACTTTATTTTGCTGCTGGCTATGTCGACACACTGTCAAGGCCGGCGTCAGCCGGCCTTGTTTGTCTTTAATCCCCAAGGAGGAATGACTATGAATCCCACTCTCTGCTCCCGCTGCAACAAAAACGTGGCGGTGATCTTCATCACCAAACTGGAAAACGGCCAGGCCAAGAACGAGGGCCTCTGCCTCAAGTGCGCCCGGGAGCTGCACATCAAGCCCGTGGACGATATTATCAACCGCATGGGCATCTCCGATGAGGATCTGGAGGGCCTGGCGGGGGAGATGACCACCGCTCTCAACGGCGCGGAGGAGCTCATGAATATGGACAATTCCGGCGCGGAGGACGATGGCGAAGATGACGGCAAGACCGCCACCTTCCCCTTCCTCAACCGCCTCTTCGGCGGGCCCGCCGCCCAGAACAACCCCGCTCCCCGGGATGAGCAGCCTTCCCGGCCCCAGAACCAGCCGGGCCAGGCTTCCCGCCCCGCAAAGCACAAGTTTCTGGATAACTACTGCATCGACCTGACCCAGCGGGCCTCCCAGGGCAAGCTGGATTCCATGGTTGGCCGGGAGGAGGAGCTGGAGCGGGTGATCCAGATCCTGAACCGCCGCCAGAAGAATAACCCCTGCCTCATCGGCGAGCCCGGCGTTGGCAAGACCGCCATTGCCGAGGGCCTGGCCCAGCGCATCGCCATGGGCAGCGTACCCTATAAGCTGCAGAACAAGAAGGTCTATCTGCTGGACCTCACCGCACTGGTGGCGGGCACCCAGTTCCGGGGCCAGTTTGAAAGCCGCATGAAGGGCCTCATCGAGGAGATCCGCAAGGAGGGCAACATCATCCTGGTCATCGACGAGGTGCACAACATCGTCGGCGCCGGGGACGCCGAGGGCAGCATGAACGCCGCTAATATCCTGAAACCTGCCCTGAGCCGGGGCGAGATCCAGGTCATCGGCGCCACTACCTTCACTGAATACCGCAAGCACATCGAGAAGGACGCCGCTCTGGAGCGCCGCTTCCAGCCGGTCACCGTCTCCGAGCCCTCCATCGAGGACAGCATCCAGATCATGAAGGGCATCGCCCATTATTATGAGGACTACCACGGCGTCACCATCTCCGAGGAGATGTGCCGTCAGGCGGTGCTCCTCTCCGAGCGCTACATCACCGACCGTTTCCTGCCGGACAAGGCCATCGACCTGATCGACGAGGCCTGCTCCGACGTGAATCTGAAGGACGAGAACATCAAAAAGCGCATGATCGCCCAGCGGGATCTGGAGAATCTGCGCTTCGAGCGGGAAGCCCTGCAGAGCGACAGCAGCGAGAGCGACCCGGAGAAGCTGGATCAGCGCTATGCCCGGCTGGCGGAGCTTCGCAGCAAGGAGATGCAGCGGGAGCAGGAACTGAAAGCCCTGGACGCCCTGGGCCGCCCTGCCCTTACCGTGGATAACCTTGCCCGCATCATCGAGCTCTGGACCAAGATCCCCGCCTCCAGCATCAAGGAGGACGAGTTGGAGCGCCTGGCCAACCTGGACGGACGCCTCAAAGAGCACATCGTGGGCCAGGACGAGGCCGTGGACGCGGTCTGCGCCGCCATCCGCCGCAGCCGGGTGGGCCTCAAGGTCAAGCGCAAGCCTGTCAGTTTCATCTTCGTCGGCCCCACCGGCGTGGGCAAGACGGAGCTTGTCAAGCGCCTGGCTGCCGACATGTTCTCCAGCCCCGAGAGTCTCATTCGCCTGGACATGTCCGAATTCATGGAGAAGTTCTCCGTCTCCCGCATCATCGGCTCCCCTCCGGGCTATGTGGGCTATGACGAGGCGGGCCAGCTCACCGAGAAGATCCGCCGCAAGCCCTACAGCGTGGTGCTCTTCGACGAGATCGAAAAGGCCCACCCCGACGTGATGAACATCCTCCTCCAGATCCTGGACGATGGCCGCATCACCGACGCCCAGGGCCGCACGGTGAACTTTGAAAACACCATCATCATCATGACCACCAACGCCGGCTCCGGCAACAAGACCGGCAGCGTGGGCTTTGGCGGCACCCTCTCGGATATGAGCCGGGAGCGGGCGCTGAAGGCCCTGAACGAATTCCTGCGGCCCGAGTTTATCAACCGGGTGGACGAGGTGGTCTGCTTCAACCAGCTCACGGAAGAAAACTTCCGCGGCATCGCCACCCTCATGCTCTCCGAGCTGCGAGAGGTGATGGCGGAGAAGAACCACAGCCTCACCTGGGACGACAGCGTTCTGGACTACCTGGTGAAGAAGGGCTATTCCGTCACCTACGGCGCCAGGAATCTCCGCCGCCTCATCCAGAAGGAGATCGAGGACGCCATCGCTGCCGCCCTCATCGCAAAGCGCGGCCAGGGTGTGGATATCATCCGCCTCCGCGCCGCGGACGACAAAATCGTCATTGACCTGGGAGAGAATGCTGCAGAGGCTTTTGAGACTCCGCGCCTGTAAATGCGGGACCTTCGCAAGCGCTTGTTTCCCCCAAAGGGGGAAGTGGCCTAAGGCCAATAGGGGGAGCCTTCCCCGCGCACGGGGAAAAGCGAACGCGCACTTGCCTCTCCCGCGTTGGGGAGAGGGGCCGTTAACCCGCAGAAATGTCCCCCTCTCAGGCGCTGTCGCGCCAGCTCTCCCCCTGCCTATCGGCGGGGCGAGCCAAGAGAGCAGGGCAAACTTGCCCAGACTCCTTATTCCAAATACTCTTTGTGGGAGGTCCTATTCATGTCGAACATTGAGATCATCCTGGGCGATATCACCCGCCAGTCTGTGGACGCCATCGTGAACGCCGCCAATTGCTCCCTGCTGGGAGGCGGCGGGGTGGACGGCGCCATCCACCGGGCTGCGGGACCGGAGCTTCTGGCCGAGTGCCGCACCCTTCACGGCTGCGAGACCGGCAAGGCCAAGATCACCAAGGGCTACCGTCTGCCTGCCAAATACGTCATCCACACCCCCGGCCCCGTCTGGCACGGCGGCGGCTATGGGGAAGCGGAGCTGCTGGCTTCCTGCTATCGCTCCTGTCTGGAGCTGGCGAGCCAAAACGGCTGCGAGACGGTGGACTTTCCCTCTATCAGCACCGGGGTCTATCACTTCCCTCTGGAGAAGGCGGCGGAGATCGCCATCGGCACCATTGACGCCTGTCTGCGGGAGCATCCGGAGATCCAGCGGGTGCGCATGGTCTGCTTCGATGAGCGCACCAAAGCCTTCTATGACCGGGCGCTGGAGAATCTGGGATGAAGGAAGCCCTTCTCATCAGCGCCTGCCTCCTGGGGACGAACTGCAAGTATAACGGCGGAAACAACGCCCTGCCGGAGGAACAGCTTGCCGCCCTGCGGGAGCGCTACCGCCTGGTCCCCGTCTGCCCCGAACGGGACGGGGGACTGCCCACGCCCCGCCTCCCCAGCGAGCGCATGGGAGACCGGGTGGTGAACAGAGCCGGGGAGGACGTCACGGAGGCCTTTTGCCGCGGGGCGGCGCTTGCCCTGGAAACAGCGGAGCGGGAAGGCTGCCGCCTGGCCCTTTTGAAGGAACGCAGCCCCTCCTGCGGCAGCGGCCGGATCTATGACGGCAGCTTTTCGTCCACCGTGATCCCGGGCGACGGCATCACCGCGGAAGCGCTGAAAAAAAGCGGCCTCACCGTCTTTGGCGAGACCGAATTTGAGTTTTGCGTTTTCAGTTTCAAGTAATGATAAAGCGAACGGGCGACCGCAAGGGTCGCCCCTACAAAGTGGAACCAGCCTGGTTCTTCTCGTAGGGGCGACCCTTGCGGTCGCCCGCCTCATTGCCTTCCCCGCGCACGGGGAAGGTGGCATCCGCCGATCTTCCGCGAGGCAGATGACGGATGAGGTCCCCGCTTCCCGTGCCATGGCCTTCGCACCGATCGGGGCGATTCACAAATCGCCCGTCCAAAAACCGGACTGCGAGAACCGTTTTTTTCGCAGGCGGCTTTTTACAGTGCGGAATAGACCGTCATGGAAACGCCGGTGTCCTTCACCAGAATGTCCTGGGGCTGGCGCAGGAGCTTCACCGTTACATACACGTCTCCCGCCGCGCCGGATACATTCATGATCTGCCAGAACCAGATCACCCAAAACCAATCATGAGGAACAAGAAAGGCAAGCACGCAAAAGATGACGGTCCAGACCACAAGCGGCGCCAGGGCGATCTGCCGGTAAGGGCGCTTGGCAAAGAAGTCCTCCTCACTGCCGGCGTAGGCATAAAGCCCGGTGTAGCCGAAACGCAGCTTCTTTGCGCCATAGGCTTTCATCACGGCGGCGTGGGTCAGCTCATGCAGCACCACATAGACAAAGAGCCCCGCCAGCAGGATGCCGAAGCGGACAAAATAAGGGCCAAAGCCCCGGGACATGTCAAAGAGACTGCGGATCGGAGCTACTGCAAGGCCGATGAGAGCCAGGATCACAGTGGGGATCAGGGTGAGACCGTTTACCAGCAGCGCGGTTTTCTGATCCTTCTGCAGGTCAATGGACAGAATCTCCCGGTATCCTTCCGGCAACTCCCGGGTGCAGTTTGGCGTAGACATAAAAGCGGCCTTCTTTCTATTTTGATCTGCCCGAGTATACCAGATTCCGGAAAAAAGCACAAGAGGGGAGAGCGCCGTCAGGCCAGCTTCCCCTCCGAGTCCAGGTAGATCACCGGCGCCACGCCGGTGATGAGCAGCACCATGTCGCTGTATGGCGTGCAGGTGCCCTCTCCGGTGTACACCGTCTGCAGCTCCAGCCTGCCGCTGATGCCGCCGGACACCGCTTTCAGGGGCATCTGCCCACGGATGGAGCGCTGCAGTGCCCGCTGCAGGGTTTCGCCGTCCTCCACGTTCCCCAGTCGGATGCCGTTTACCCGGACCTCCGTCGCCGTCCGGATCCCTTCCGTATGCGCCAGCAGGGCTTCCGTCAGCGCGGCGGCTTCTCCGTCGGCAAGCCGCAGGGTCAGGCTAAGCCGCTTTTCCGGTGGGCAGAGCGCTTCGGCGCTTCCCAGGATCTCCTCCGCAATCTCCCGGGCCTGGGCCTCCCCGTGCCGCGCCTGTTCCAGACTGTAGCGCCCCGGGAGCGGCTCTCCCTGTACCCGGATCCGGTAAACCGGGCGCAGATGGGAGGCCAGCACCAGTCCCAGGGCCAGCACCGTGAGCAGGACCCTCCGGCGCAGAGCCCGGGCCGCCGGGTCCTTCCGCCTCTTCATCAGACCACCTCCGCGGCCAGCTTAGCCCAGTCGGAGAGGGCCGTCAAGGCTTTCGACAAAAGTAGTGAAAAAGAAAGGAAAAGCCCTTTCTCAAAGGAGCGGGACCGCCTCCGCTTCCGACGCGGAGACCTCATAGGCCGTCCGCGTCTCATAGCCCGCATCGGTGAGCTTGGTATATTCCCGACTCTGCAGCCGTCCCTCCAGCTGCAGGCGCTGCCCGGTGTCCCAGTGCTCCGCCCGCCTGGCCAGCGCGCCCCAGCAGATGCAGGGCAGGTAATCCGAGCGGCCGCAGCGGCGGTTTACTGCCAGCATCAGATCGGTAATCTCCCGGCCCAGCGGCGTACTGCGAAGCTTCGGCGGCCGGCACAGGGTCCCCAGCAGCCGCACCCGGTTCAGATCCTCGCCCTCCCAGGGCTCCAGCTCCCGTACAAAGACCGTCAGCACCAGCTTCGGCCCCGCCCCTTTGTGATTGTTAAAGCTTCTCAGCTCTCCCTTCACCGCAAGCCTGCCGCCGCTTGCCTCCACTGCCGGCAGAAGCTCCCTCCGCAGCGTAAGATTCAGCCGGTCCTCCACCCCGGAGAGACGCCGGACCCGCAGAGGCAACAGAAAAAAGTCCTGACCTCTGCTGCTGTGGGAATAGCGGGGCGGCCCCTCCGGGCTGCCGCAGAGCTGGACAAGATTCGTTTCAGAAATGTTTTCCATGGGCACATCCTTTCCCGTTCGTTCCCTCCAGCTTATGAGCAGCGGGGACTTGAATATGCCGGGAAAAGCCTGTATAATGAAAGCACCAACATATAAAGGAGCATCGTTATGGAAATAAAAGATATTCTTGAAAAATGCGACCACACCCTCCTGCGGGTGGACTGCACCGGCGAGGAGATCCGCAAGCTCTGCGACCAGGCCATGAAGTACCACTGCGCCAGCGTCTGCATCCCGCCCTGCCATATCCCCGGCGCCAAGCGCTATGTGGGTGACGCGCTGAAGCTCTGCACCGTCATCGGCTTCCCCAACGGCTATATGACCACGGCTGCCAAGGCCTTTGAGGCGGCGGACGCGGTGAAGAACGGCGCCGATGAGATCGACATGGTGGTGAATGTCTCCATGGTGAAGGACGGCTGCTGGGAAGACGTGGCCAAGGACATTGCCGCCGTGCGCGAAGCCACCAAGGGCAAGCTCCTGAAGGTCATCATTGAGTGCTGCCTGCTCACCGATGAGGAAAAGGTCCGCCTCTGCCACATTGTCAGCGCCTGCGGCTGCGAGTATATCAAGACTTCCACCGGCTTTTCCAAGGGTGGCGCCACTCGGGAAGACGTGGCCCTTCTGCGGGCCAACGTGGCTCCCGAGGTCAAGGTCAAGGCTGCCGGCGGCATCAGCTCTCTTCAGGACGCCGAGGACTTCATCAACCTGGGCGCCGACCGCCTGGGCACCAGCCGCATCGTGAAGCTGGCCATGGAGATGGAGAACGCCGAGGGCGCACCCAACGAGAATTACTGAAGCAGATATGAATCGAAGGGCGTGTTGCAAAATGCGTTGTCATTGCGAGACCCTAGCGCCGATCATTGATCGGCGGCAAACTGGTCGTGGCAATCCGTTTTTTCTTTGCAAACAGATACGGATTCCCACACCAGTGACATCGGTCACTGGTTCGGAATGACAGGGTTTCACATTTTGCAGCACGCCCTTTCTTTCCGTTTCGGTTCTGGACAGGGGCGGCGGAACTTGCTAAACTGAATGTGGAAATGAGACAGGAAAGGAGCATGTACATGGATTTCACGGAAAAAAGCTATGAGGTTTTCCGCCTCTTCAATGACCGCTGGGCACTGGTCACCGCCGGGACGATGGAAAACTACAACACCATGACCATCGGCTGGGGCAGCATGGGCACCATCTGGGGCCCGCCCCACAAGGGAAAGCAGGTGCTGACGGTGTATGTCTCCCCGGCCCGCTATACCCACAGCTACCTGGAGGAGAACGACTATTTCACGGTGAGCTTCTTCCCCGAGCAGTACCGCAAGGACCTGGGGATTTTGGGCAGCCGTTCCGGCCGGGATGGGGACAAGGTGGCCCTCACCGCGCTGACCCCCGTGGCCGTGGAGCATGGGGTGGACTTTCAGGAGGCGGAGCTGAGCTTCGTCTGCCGCAAGCTCTATTCCCACCAGTTTGAGCAGAACAAGGTGCCGCAGGAGGTGGCAGACTGGATCTATACCCGGGTCCCGCCCCACACCATGTTCATCGGTGAGATTGTGGAAGTGATCGAGCGATGACAAGAGACGAACAGATCGGCTTTCTCACCGCTACCCTTTTGGAAGAGATGCCCCAATACCGCCGGGAGGCAAGCCGCCTGCCGGAAGATGCGGGGGAGCGGCGCTTCTTTCTTCGCTGCCTGATGAATGTCCGGGAACCGGGCGCACTCCCGCCCCACTATTATGAAGTCCAGGACGAACTGCTGAGCCGGGAGCGGGAGGAAAAGGGAGTAGTCTCCGTGTCTTCACTCCCATCCATCCGGTTTGATCCCCGCCTGGTCCTCTGGCAGGGGGACATCACCCGGCTGGATGCCGATGCCATTGTGGACGCCGCCAATTCCCAGCTTTTGGGTTGTTTCCGCCCGGGCCACAACTGCATCGACAACGTCATCCACTCCGCCGCCGGGCTGCAGCTGCGGGAGGAATGCGCCGCCCTCATGCGCCGCCAGGGCCATGAGGAGCCCACCGGCCGCGCCAAGATCACCGGGGGCTACAATCTCCCGGCCAAATACGTCCTCCACACCGTGGGCCCCATCATCAGCGGGGAAGTGACGGAGGAAGACCGACGGCTTCTGGCCTCCTGCTACCGCTCGTGCCTGACTCTCGCGGAGGAGAAGGGCCTGAGGAGCCTGGCCTTCTGCTGCATCTCCACCGGCGTCTTCCGCTTCCCCAAGGAAGAGGCCGCCCAAATCGCCGTTGCGGCTGTACGGGACTATCTGCACCGCAGGAGCCTGGAGCGGGTCGTTTTCTGCGTCCACGGGGACGAGAACTTGCAGATCTACCGCCGGATCCTGGGAGAATCTATATGAACACAATCCCCTGTTGTCCCAAACCGGGACAACAGGGGATTTCAAGCTGTCGACAAAGTGTCGACAGCTTGAAACGCAAAAATGGGAACTACCG
>CAMOXK010000017.1 GCA_946629065.1 uncultured Clostridia bacterium | reverse complement strand
TGCGGCTGGTCTTCGGCATGGGCACCCGGGCCGTGGACCGGGAGGCGGACGACTATGCCCGCTTCATCCGGCTGGATAACCCCACCGCGCCGCTGATGGTGGCCTACGGGGACGAGTACAAGTACAGCCAGCACAAGGTGGACGCCATCGACCTGCGGCGCAACTGCTTCACCACCGTGGATCTGGAGCAGCTGGACAAGAGGGCCATCGGCACCGACACCGGCCTCTTTATGGAGCCGGACACCGCCGCGGCGGCCCGCTTCCGGGAATACGGGCTCTACAACGAGCCGATCCCGGATCTGCTGAACTTCCGCAAGCTCCTGCGGCGGACGGACTTTGCCGCCGTGATGAAGCGGATCATGGCCATCGTGGCCCAGACCTACCAGTACCCGGTGGACATCGAATACGCCTGCAACTTCCGGCCCGACGGGGAGTACCGGGTGAACCTGCTGCAGTGCCGGACCATCCAGACCCGGGGCCTGGGCCAGGCCGGCGTGAAGCCCAAGGTGAAGGACTTCTTCTGGCACATAAAGGGCAACTTCATGGGCGGCAACGCCGCCATCCCGGTGAAGCACGTGGTCTTTGTGAAGGTGGGGCCCTATCTGGACCTGCCGGAGCAGCGGAAATACCAGGTGGCGCGACAGATCGGCCTGCTGAACAGCGCCTTGAAGGACCAGCATGCCATCCTCCTGGGCCCCGGCCGCTGGGGCACCACCACGCCCAGCCTTGGCGTGCCGGTGGGTTTTGCGGAGATCAACCGCTTCGCCTGCATCTGCGAGCTGGCCTATTCCTCCCACGGGCTGCGGCCGGAGCTGAGCTACGGCAGCCACTTCTTCCAGGACCTGGTGGAGTCCGGCATCTTCTACGCGGCGCTCTATCAGGGCGAGGCGGGCTGCGAGTTCCGGGAGGAGCTCTTCGACGCCTGCCCGGACCGCTACAAAGAGCTCACCGGGGACAGCATGTTCGAGGGCGTCATCCGGGTCTGCGACCTGCGGGACCGGGAGGCCATCCTCTACGCCGAAATGGCCAGCCAGGAGTGCTTCCTCGGCGGGATGTAAACGCGGGGCGGGCAGCCAGAAAATGAGATAGACACAAAAAAGCAGAGGCAAACGCCTCTGCTTTTTGCGTGGGAGAAGTGGGAGAGAGATTGTCATTGCGAACCCGCCACAGGTGTAAGTTCGCCTTAGCCAAATCAAAGATTTGGAGACTCACTTAAGTGACCGATGTCACTGGTGTGGCAATCCGCGCCAAAATGTGCCTCAGTTTCTCCCATCCTTCACGATCTCGTCCCGCAGCTCCAAATACTGCTGCTCCAGGGTTTTCCACTGCTGATCCAGCTCCTTGAAATTTTGGTAGGAACGTATCATCTCGTGAGAGTCATAGCCAACGCCCTGCTCCACCAACTCTTTGAGCTTGGCCCGCGCCGCCTCCAGGTCTACGCCCAGGCTATACAGCCGCGCCACTGAGGCCAGGAGCAATCCTTTTCTGTAGTCCATATTCACACCCGTCCATGCAATATTTCTGCCTTGTCCTATAACAGGACAAGAATTCTTGTTCTGTAGTTTACGCTTAGCTTTGTCCTAAGTCAAGACAAAGGAGCGTACACGCATGGCACGAATCATTGACGGAAAAGCCCAGAACATGGTGGGAGATAAGGTTCGGAAGCTGCGCACAGAGCAGAAAATGAGCCAGCAGATGCTTTCGGATCGTCTGGAAACCCTTGCGATCTATATCTGCCGCGGCTCCATCTCTCGGATCGAAGACAAGCAGCGCACTGTGACGGACATTGAATTGTATGGCCTTGCCAAGGTGCTGGGTGTTTCGATCGAGGAATTATTTTTCGATTGAGTTTGACCTCGCCTGATACAGCGCAACTTGATCCTGAACACAGCACCCCGAGGACTTTCGTCCCCGGGGTGCTTTTGATGGATCGGATACTCGTTCGAAGGCTTCCCCTTCCGGTTCCGGGCTGTGGAAAGCCCGGATCCACCTCCCCCGGAGGGGGAGGCAAGAAAGGCGGGGCGAGTCCCTTCGCTGTGCGAAGCCATGACAGCGCTGCGTGCTGTGCGGGCCGTCGAGGACGCCGGCCCCTACAGTGGGACCGAGGGTTCATGCGTAGTACGCTGTCACAAGTAAAACATGACGCTGTTTATACAACACCTCATCAGTCGCTGACGCGACAGCTTCCCCTCAAGGGGAAGCCAAGAAACGCACGAATTCAAGCCTTCCCCTCGAGCGGAAGGTGGCGCGGCCCGTCTCCCGCAAGGGCCGTGACGGATGAGGTGGAAAGCAAAGTTTATAGCGTGACAAAGTAGTAGGGGCGACCCTTGCGGTCGCCCGGCGGGAAAACGAAACGCACGAAGGAAGGCGGGGCAAATTCGCAGCTGTGTACGAACTCGCCCCGCCTGTTCTGGAAAGCAAAAGCTGTTTCTGCTGGGAGGGCCCTCCCCTACAGAGGACGGGGACCTCATCCGCCCCAGTGTGCGCACTGGGGCACCTTCCCCCTGAGGGGGGAAGGCTTGGGCGGGCGCATCGTGATGCGCCCCTATGCCAGAGGCGGGAAATTGACTCCCTCAGTCACGGCGAACCCCTTCCGTCAGCTCCGCTGACAGCTCCCCCGGAGGGGGAGCCAAGGGCGGCAGTTCCTGCCCGGGGCTTTGTTGTTCCCCCTATCGGCCTTCGGCCACTTCCCCCCGAGGGGGAAGCAGGGGCTTTTTCTCAAACAGGATGTCCAGCAGCTCAAAACCGTGGTCCAGGAAGGGGCCGGTCTCGCCGGCGGCCTCGGTATAGGGCGTGCCCCGGCCGGAATCCACGCGGCTGTCGTAGAAAAGATAGGGGACCGGGTCCCCGTCGTGGCCCCGGGTGGCGGTGAGGGTCTTGTGGTCGGAGAGGAGGAGAATGCGGTGCTCCAGGCCCGCCTGCTCCAGGCGCTCCACCAGGGGGCCAACCAGCTTGGAGGAGAGCCACTCGATGGACTGGACCTTCCCGGGGAGGTCCCCGTTGTGGGTGCACTCGTCCGGGGCTTCCAGGTGCAGGCACACGAAGTCATACTCCTGCAGCTTCTGCCAGGTGGCCTCCAGCTTGCCCTCGAAATTGGTGTCGATCTCGCCGGTGGCGCCCTCCACCTCCACCTTTTCCAGGCCACGCAGCACGCCGATGCCGTGGCAGATGGGCACGGCGCTGACCACGGCGCCGGGATGGCCGTACGCGGCCTCGAAGGAGGGCAGACTCACGGCGGTGCCCTCGGCCCAGAACCAGATGCCGTTGGCGCCCATTTTGCCGACGGCACGGCGCGCCTCGGTCACGGGATGGTGCTCCAGGACCTTGTTCGCCAGGCGCATCAGATCGGCAAACTTTTTTGCCTTGGGATCTCCGTCCGGGAGCAGGGGACCGATGACCTCGCCCAGGTGGTCGTGAGGCGGGATGAAGCGGATGCCCGAAAAGTCCCCGTCGTGCTCGATGGCCAGGGGCCGGAAGGTGGCGATGGGGGGCAGCTCCATGTTGGCAGCATGCATGGCGGCGGCAAAGTCCGGGTCCGCGTTCAGGGCCTGAATGGTCTTGAGTGCGTCCTCTCCGGAGATGGAGCCCGCGCTGTGAGAGAGGATGTGCCGCTGCTCAAAGGGCAGGTCCCCGGCCTCCAGGCCCACCAGGTTGCAGCGGTAGCAGCAGTCCCCTTTCCGGAGGCTGAGCCCCAGGGCCGCGGCCTCCATGGGGGAGCGGCCGGTGAAGTACCGCAGGGGATCGCAGCCGAAGATGGAGAGGATGCCGGTCTCGCTGCCGGCGGGGAGCTGGGGCGGGCAATTGACGACGCTGCCCACCACGCCCCGGGCCGCAAGGCGGTGGATGGCGGGGATGGAGGCGGCCTCCAGGGGGGTCTTGCCGCCCAGAGCCGGGACGGGATTGTCGGCCATGCCGTCGCCGATGACGAGTAAATACTTCATGATCTTTGTTTCCTTTGCATTTGACGGGATTTGGTTTATAATGACGATGTAATGCCGAAATGACAGATATTTTGCGGCGCAGGACAAGTAGCCCCCAGTCATCTTTGCCCCCCTTCCGTCAGCTTCGCTGACAGCTCCCCCGGTGGGGGAGCCAAGGGCGACAGTCCCCTTTAAGCAAGGGGGCCATGGCGGAGCGACGGCGGAGCAACCCCTATTCCCCAGTGTGCGCACTGGGGACTTCCCCCAAAGGGGGAAGCAGGGATTTTCACGGCAAAAACACAGGAGGACACGCGATGAAGAAGATCGAGACGAGCTTTCACACGGAGCTGACGGATTTCCGCCGGGCCAGCTACTACGGGCTGTTTCTGCGCCACAGGCGTGCGCTGCAGATCCTGTTTCTGGTGCTGGGCGCGGCGGTGCTCTACTACATCGGAGCCAGCGTCAACCTGGGCACGCCCAATCCCCTGGTGTTCTTCCTGGCGGCGGCCTATCTGGTCTGGGGGCTGCTGCTCTTCGCCGGGGCGGAAAAGGAGATCCGCCGCTACATCAGAAGCCCGGAGAGTCTGATCGGCTGCGAGTACAAGATCCTGCTGGAGGATCACCGCATCCGCATCGAGATCCCGGAGAAAAAGATCCGGGAGTCCTTCAATCTCCACAGTCTCCACTGCTGCTTCGAGCTGGCCTCCATGTTTCTCATCTACACCACGCCCCAGAACGTGTACCTGCTGCCAAAGCGGGCGCTGGAGCAGGAGGAAGTGGAGGCGCTGCGGGAAGAGCTGGTCTCCTCCCTGGGAGAGCGTTTTTCCTCCCGTTTCGTGAAGAAGGGAAAACGATAAAGGACGCTGCTTCGGCATAACACAAAACAGAACCGGGATGAATTCGAAAGACAGGCTGAATTCATCCCGGTTTTTCTTGTGTTTTCCCGGTGCTTTGGGCACGGGAGGGGCAAGCCCCTCCCCTACGGCATAAACGGGACTTTACCCTTTCAGCAGCCTTTTCTTTCGCGTTACGCCGCTTCGGCGGGGCTGTTCTTTTTGCTGCGCAGCTTGGTGAAGACCACCACCAGGGCCACCAGCGCCACGCCGATGATATCGGTGAGGGTGCCGGGGACCACCAGCAGCAGGCCGCCGGCAAAGGAGATCAGGCGCAGCGGCATGCTGAGCTTGCCGAAGAGGTAGCCGATGAAGCCGCCGCCGATGCCCACCAGGCCGACGATGGCCGTGAGGATCATGGGCAGAGCCTTCAGCAGGGCACCGCCGGAGAGCATCACTTCGCCGCCGTTGATCATGATCATGGCCGGGTTCATGGCGAACATGTAGGGGATCAGGAAGGCGGCGATGGCCAGCTTCGTGGCGTTCACGCCGGTCTTGAAGGCGTTGCCCTTGGCGATAGCGGAGCCGGCGTAGGCGGCCAGGGCCACAGGCGGGGTGATATCGGCCACGATGCCGAAGTAGAAGCAGAACATGTGGGCGGCCAGCAATGGGATGCCCGCCTTGATCAGGATGGGCGCCGCGATGGTAGAGGTGATCAGGTAGTTGGAGGTGGTGGAGACGCCCATGCCCAGGATGAGGGAGGTGAACATGGCGCAGACCAGAGCCAGGAACACGCTGTTGCCCACCAGGTCGAAGATGCCGGAGCCGATGCGCTGGCCCAGACCGGTGAGGGTCACCATGCCGATGATGATGCCGGCGGTGGAGCAGGCGGTGGCAACGGAGATGACGCTGCGGGCCGCCTGGGGCAGAGCCTTGAAGATCTGCAGGAAGGGCACCCGGGTCCCCTTGCGGAGATAGGGCACCACGATGCAGATGGCGCAGCCGATGAGGGCGGCTCGGGAGACGGTGAAGCCCGCCAGCATCAGATAGATGATGGCAAGCAGGGGCAGCAGCAGATGGCCCTTGTCCCGCATGAGGGGCCAGGTCTTGGGCAGCTTGTCCTTGGGAAGGCCCTTCAGACCCAGGCGCTTGGCCTCCAGATGGACGCTGATCCAGATGCCCACGAAGTACAGCAGCGCCGGGATGACGGCGACCACCATGAGCTGCCGGTAAGGCACGCCCACGGTCTCGCTGATGAGGAAGGCGGCGCTGCCCATGACGGGCGGCATGATCTGACCGCCGGTGGAGGCGGCCGCTTCCACGGCGCCGGCAAACTCCGGCTCATAGCCCAGGGACTTCATCATGGGGATGGTGAAGGAGCCGGTGGACACGGTGTTGGACACGGAGGAGCCGGAAACAGTGCCCTGGAGGGCGGAGGACAGCACAGCCACCTTGGCCGGGCCGCCGGCAGCCCAGCCGGCCAGGGAGTTGGCCAGGTCGATGAAGAACTGGCCGATGCCGGTCTTCTCCAGGAAGGCGCCGAAGAGGATGAACAGGAAGATGAAGGTGGAGCAGACGCCCAGGGGGTTGCCGATGACACCTTCGGTGGTGATGAAGAGGTGGGTGATGATGCGCTTGAAAGCGAAGCCTCTGTGGTGCAGGAAGCCGGGCATGTACTTGCCCACCATGCCGTAGATGAAGAAGCAGCTTGCGATGATGACGATGGGGGGACCGACGACACGCCAGCAGGCCAGCAGCACCAGCGCGATGCCAAGGCCCGCCATAATGGTGTCCATCATATTATAAGCGCCGGCGCGGAACTGCAGGGGCTTGTAGTTGATGATAAAGTAGCCGGAGACGCAGAGGAATGCGACGCAGAGCACGATATCATACCAGGGAAGCTTCCGCCGGTCGGCGTTCTTGGTGGCAGGATAAAGAAGGAAGGCAAAGGAAATGGCCAGACCCAGGTGGGTATAGCGCAGGATCTGCAGGGGGACCTTGTTGGAGATGGACGCATAGAGCTGGAACAGGGCCCACAGCGTCAGGATGATCTCGATGACGGTCTCGACTTTGCCGGAAAAGATCTTGTATTTGGACTCGCGGTCCAGCGCGGTCAGGTCGATCTCTTCGGGATCGGCCTTTTTCTTCTTGAAAAGTGCCATGGCGGGTCTCCTTCCGTTTCAGGATAAGAAATCAGGCAGGGCAGATGTGCCCTGCCTGATCGGCACACGGGTTTACTTCAGGTAATCGGGGATCTCAATGCCCTGCTCGGCAAAGTAGCGGGCGGCACCGGGGTGCAGGTCGCTGGGGATACCGGAGAGAGCGGCTTCCAGGCTCATGTAGTTGGCCTTGGAGTTGATCTCCTTGATGGCGTCCAGATTCTCGTAGATGGCCTTGGTCAGAGCGTAGATCTCGTCCTCGGAGAAGGTGTCGGCGCAGACGAGCATGCACTTGACAGCCACGCTGGTGATCTCATGGCCCAGGTTGTACTCATCGGTCTGGGTGGTGAAGGGAGAGTAGAAGGGGTACTGCTTGGTCAGGATGTCCAGGTGCTCCTGATCGATGGTGATGACCTCGATCTTGCCGCTGAGGGAGAGCTCGGTCACGTTGGAGTTGGGGTAGCCGGAGCAGAGGAACATACCGTCAAGGGTACCGTCCTGCACGCCGTTCTTGGCGGTGGCCTGGTCGGCAAACTGCTCGTCGATATCGTCGTAGCTCATGCCGTAGGCGCCCAGGATCTGACGGGCGGCGACTTCGTAGCCGGAGCCCACAGCGCCGACGCAGATCTTCTTGCCGGCCATGTCAGCCACGGAGGTGATGCCGCTGTCCTTGCGGACGACGATCTGCACCATCTCGGGGTAGCAGGCGGTGACAGCCTTGAAGTTGGTGATGGGGGTGCCGTCGAACAGCTCGATGCCCTGGTGCGCATAGCTGAACACGTCGGACTGGATCATGGCGAACTCGTTCTCACCGGAGCCCAGCAGACGGGCGTTCTCGGTGGAGCCGCCGGTGGCGTTGACGGTGATGTTGGCGCCGGTGACCTGGTTGATGATGGTGCAGACGGCGTTGCCGAAGTTGTAGTAGTTGCCGGTGGCAGAGCCGGTGCCCATCAGGTAGCTGCCCTGGAAGCTGGGCTCGCCGGAGCCGCCCTCGGCGGGAGCTGCGGACTCGGGCTTGGCCTCGCCGCAGGCGGCCAGAGCCAGGACCATCATGAGCGCGAGAAGAAGAGCAAGAAATCTTTTCATTTTCCATTTGTCCTTTCTGTATATTGTACATTTCTGTACTTATGTCAGATTGTACTCGAAATCAGTCGGGAAGTCAATGCTTCCTTTTGATGAAAGCCGGGAAAGGCGTCCTCCTGCATTGATTTCCCCGGGGGAAGCTGGTAGAATAAGATCAGCCCGAAGAACTGTCCGGGCTTTTTGAGAAAATGACAAAAGGAGCTGCCGAAATGCTGGTTCAAAGTACCCGTTCTGCATACGAAACCGACGATCTCGGCGCCGTGCTGGAGGGTCTGGCCCCCGACGGCGGCCTGTTTGTGGAAAAGGAGCTGGGCTCCCGGCCCTTCGACTGGAAGGGCTGCCTTCCCTGCGCGCCGCTTACGCGGGCGGAAAAGATCCTGGGCTATCTGCTGCCGGGCTTCGAGAA
The DNA here is from genome assembly GCA_946629065.1 of uncultured Clostridia bacterium. Classification (GTDB taxonomy): domain Bacteria; phylum Bacillota; class Clostridia; order Oscillospirales; family Oscillospiraceae; genus Limivicinus. Next base: position 24,775 of record CAMOXK010000017.1, on the reverse strand, counting down.
CATGGGGGAGCTGGTGCGCCTGGCCTACGCGGGCCGGTTCGAGACCGATGAGCTGACGCCCCTGGTGCCCGTGGGGCAGGACTATGTGCTGGAGCTCTTCCGGGGGCCAACCTCTGCCTTCAAGGACGTGGCCCTCTCCATGCTGCCCCGGCTGATCTCCGCGGGACGCAGGCAGAAAGCCCTGCCCGGGGAGACCGTGATTTTGACCGCCACCTCCGGCGACACGGGCAAGGCCGCCCTGGAGGGCTTCCACGACGTGGAGGGCACCAGGATCTTTGTGTTCTACCCCGCCGGCGGCGTCTCGGAGATCCAGCAGCTGCAGATGACGACCCAGCCGGGAAGCAACGTCCGGGTCTGCGCGGTGCGGGGGAATTTTGACGACTGTCAGACCCGGGTGAAGCGGGCCTTTGCCGCCCTGCGGGAAAATGAGGCGCTGCGGGAGCGGGGCTTTTCCTTCTCCTCCGCCAACTCCATCAACATCGGCCGTCTGGCTCCCCAGGTGATCTATTACTTCTCCGCCTATGCCCGCCTCACGGAGCTGGGCAGGATCCGGGTGGGAGATCCGGTGGACTTCACCGTGCCCACCGGCAATTTTGGGGACATTCTGGCGGGCTGGATGGCCAAGCGCCTGGGCCTGCCGGTAGGGCGCCTGATCTGTGCCTCCAACGCCAACCGGGTGCTGACGGACTTTTTCGAGACCGGCGTTTACGACAAGCGGCGGGACTTTTACAAGACCGCCTCCCCCTCCATGGACATCCTGGTGTCCTCCAACCTGGAGCGGATGCTGTTTTACGTCTCCGGGGGCGACACCGAGCTGGTGCGCCGCTGCATGAAGGAGCTGGAGGAGCAGGGCCGCTACCGCTTCCCCGAGGATCTGATGGAAAAGCTGCGGCAGAGCTTTGCCGCGGGCTGCTGCACCGAGGCGGAGACGAAGGAGACCATCGGCCGGATCTGGCGGGCGCGGGGCTACCTCTGCGACACCCACACGGCGGTGGCCTTCCGCGTGGCCGAGGAGCTGCGGTGGGAGGCGCCCATGGTGGTGCTCTCCACCGCCTCGCCCTACAAATTCCCGGCGGCGGTGCTGGATGCGCTGGGCGAAGCCGTGCCGGAGGACGCCTTCCGGCAGATGGAAAAGCTGGAGGCGCTCACCGGCGTCCCCGCGCCAAAGGGGCTGCGGGAGCTCAAGGGCAAGCCCGTCCGCTTCCGGGACGAGATCGGCCCGGAGGAGCTGACGGCCTACGTCACCGAGACGCTGCTGGCCTGACCGGGAAAGGAGAATGCACATGAAGCTCAGCCAAGTGTATACCCCGGCGGTGCTGCTGGATCTGGATATCCTGGAGCGGAACGTGGCTCGCTTCGCCGAAGAGGCGGCGGACCATGGCAAGCAGCTCTGGCCCATGGTGAAGACCCACAAGAGTCTGGAGCTGGCGGCAGTGCAGGCAAAAGCCGGGGCCACCGGTTTTCTCTGCGGCACCCTGGACGAACTGGAGGCCCTGGCAAAGGCGGGCTACCAGAATCTGATGTACGCCTACCCGGCGGTGGACCCTCTCTCCATCGCAAGGCTGCTCCGGGTGGCGGAAACGAGCGATCTCATCCTGCGCATCGACGGGCTGGACGCCGCCCGGGCGCTGAATGCGGCAGCCCAAAAAGCGGGGCAGAAGCTTTCCTACACCATCATCATCGACGCGGGGCTGCACCGCTTCGGCATCCCGCCGGAGGAAGCCGGCGCCTTTGTCCGGGAATTGCGGCAGTTTGCGTCCCTGCGCTTTCGGGGCCTCTCCACCCACCCGGGGCATGTCTACGCCGCAGGCTCCGGGGAAGAGCTGCCCCGGTACTGCGAGGAGGAGCGGCAGGCGGTGAAGACCGCGTTTCATTCCCTGCAGGCGGCAGGCTTCACGCCGGAGATCGTCTCCAGCGGCTCCACCCCCACCTTCCGGGGAACCATAGGAGACGAGCTGCTGACGGTTTACCACCCGGGCAACTACATTTTTATGGACGCCATTCAGCTCTCCACCGGCACCGCCCGGGAGGAGGACTGCGCCCTGACCATCCTGGCGTCTGTTATCTCCCACCCGCGGGAGGATCTGTTCCTCTGCGACGCCGGGGCCAAGTGCCTGGGTCTGGACCAGGGAGCCCACGGCAACAGCTCCATCCGGGGCTACGGCGTGGTGATCGGCCACCCGGAGATCACCGTGGCGGGACTCTCGGAAGAGGTGGGCAAGCTCCATGTGGAGGGGGAGACGGACCTGAAGGTGGGGGATCGGATCCGCATCATCCCCAACCATTCCTGCTCCAGCGCCAACCTGACGGGCTACTATGTGGGCCACCGGGGAGATGAAGTAGATCATCTGATCACTGTGGACATCCGCGGAAACGGGACGAAAAAAAACGTGGAATAATCATTTGCAGCAAAAAGCCGCAGGCACGCGCCTGCGGCTTCTTGCTGCGGTTGGGGAATCATTCGGAATTACGGAGTCCGAGCAAGTGTGCCCTGTTTTCCTGGCTCGCCCCGCCGAAGGCAGGGGGAGAGCTGGCGCTTGCGCCTGAGAGGGGGAATCGTTGGAAGGAATGCGGCCCCTCTCCGTCGCTTCGCGACACCTCTCCCCGTCGCGGGGAGAGGCAAGTGCGTAAGGCAAAAATTCCCCCGTGCGCGGAGAAGGCTTCGGGCTGTCGTGCCCCCAAGTCACCGTCGAACCCCTTCAGTCACGGCGACAAGCCGCCGCGACAGCTCCCCCGGCGGGGGAGCCAGGGGCAGCCCCCTTCCCTAAAGGACTTGGTGCCTCGCGCCTTCGTAGGCAAGGGGGCCTTTGCAGATGGCACGCAGGAAGCCCTGCGGGCACGTCCGATCCTCCCCGCGGAGGGCTGTTCCTTATTCCCTCTTCCCTGTTCACACTTCACTCTTTACTGTCCCTGTTCCGCATGGTAGATCCGCAGCTGCCGGGCGATCTCGGAGGCAGCCTGCTCCAGGGCCTTGTCCCCGGAGAAATATGCTTCCGCTGTGTGGCGGACGGCGGTATAGAGCTCGTCTCCGTCCCGGCAAACGCCCTCCACCTTGTCCAGCAGCGAAAGGAACAGCGTTTTGGCATTCTCCGGGTCATAGCCCAGCTCGTAGTCCATGCCGTTCACGGTGCCGCCCAGATGCCCGTCCATCCAGATCTCATACTGGGCCATGCCCCGGGCATAGGCGGCGCGGGTAAGGGGGATGCCGTGGGAAAAGCTGCCGGTGAAACCCCGGACCAGGTAGCGGTCGCTGAGCACGAAGGAGAGGAAGGCCCAGGCGCCCTCCTTGTCGCCCGCGGCCTGGGGGATCATCAGCTCCCGGGTGGGCGCGAGATAGATCCCACTGCCTCCTGTGCCGGGCAGGCCCAGGGCGGAGACCCGCTCCCCCAGCCAGCCCTCCGTCTCCGGGATGGAGGCCGCGCCGGTGGTCAGGGTCCTGCCCAGGGGGTCGGCAATAAGGGCAAGCTGGAAGCGCTGCCGCCCCTCGCGGATGGGGCCGTAGTCCACACGGAAAACCGTGCCGTGGGCCAGGGCCTCCCGGTATTCCTGCTCTGTGAGGCCCTCGGGGATCTGCATGCTGCCCTCCGGCAGGGCGGCGGCAAAGCGGAGCAGGTCCTCCGCCTGCTCGGCGTTGTAGTCCCGCCGGCTGTTGGCGAAAACCCATTTCAAGAAGCTCTCCCGGTCAAGACTCTGGTCAAACACCCGCTCCGCCCCGCCTGCCAGGTCGGAGAGCGCGGAAAAGCTCTCGATCTCCCGCCCGTCCAGCAGGGAGGCTGGCCCCAGGATGGCAACCAGGGAAAAGCTGGGCATCAGGCTCAGAAGTTTGCCCTCCTGCAGCATGGCCGCAAGCGGCCCGGAAAGCAGGGCGTCCTTACCCAGGTCCCGCTCCACATAGGGCAGTAAGTCCTCCGCCGCGGCGGGGGAGCAGATGGCGCTGCCAAAGCCCCGCACGTCGATGATGTCGGGAGCGTTGCCGCCGGCCAGGTCCGCAGAGAGGGCCAGGAAGGGATCGGGACAATCCGCGTAATTGCGCACAACGAGCTCATAGTCCCGGCTCACGGTGTTGAAGTCCAGGATCTCATCGTGGAAGCTCCCATACTGCAGATGTGGTGCCTTTTCCTCCGGGATGATCTCGTTGATGGCAAGGGTGAGGATCTTTTTCTCCGCGGGGAGGCTGCTTTTCGCCACGGGACTGACGATGCGGAAGGGGCTGGACTCGTTGCGCAGATCCAGGAAAAAGAAGCTCTCCGTGCCCCCAATAGGGACGGGCGCTACTCCCTCGGAGAGGAAGAGCGCGTCATAGCGGAAAAGCGGCTCGTTCTCTCCGCTGCCGAGCCTGTGGCGATAGAGATAGCTGTAATCCGTGAGATACAGCACATCCGTCTGGGACACGGTGCCGCCCTGAAAACCGCAGACGCGAAAGTCCTCCGGCACGCTGTCCACCCGGGTCAGGGAAAAGTCCGCGGGATCATAGCGATAGAGGCCGCGGCTGTCAAAACCGAAGAAATAAAGCCCATCCCCCGTGCGGTAGATCTCCATCCACTCCCCCAGGTCCCGGCTGTGGAGCAGCTGCCCCGCGGCATCATAGCTCTCCAGGGTGAAGGCATCGACGCCGTTTTCGTCCCAGCCGAAGCGATAGAGCAAAAAGCCCTCTTCCAGACCAACCAGCGTGGCGGTCCCGTTCTCACAACGAAAGGAGAGCACTGTGCTCTCCTGCCCGTCCCGCAGGCGCAGGACGCGGTAGTCCGTGGCGCGGGCGGCCCTGTCTTCCCGGGCCTCCAGGCGCCAGGTGCTGCTGACGGGGTCGGCCAGGGCCTCGTAGTCTGCATAATCCCCCGTCCACTCCCGCAGGCAGCGGCCCTCCCCATCGAATTCATAGAGCTTTTGGGCCATCTCGTCAAAGGCGTAAAGCCCGTTGGGGGAGGTCTGGAAGCGGGTGAAGGGCTGCAGGCTTCGGTCAAATTCTAGGATGCCGGGGACGTAGACGGTTTCCAAGGGGCTGCCGTCGGGAGCCAGGTTCTCCCCGGCACCGTAGGTGCTGACGCCCTCCCGGGCGGGAGAGGCTGCTGTTTTGTTTTCGTTTTTGGGCGCACAGCCGCCAAGCCCCAGACTCAGTGCCAAGCAAAGCACCAAAGCCGCGGCCCATAGCCGTATGTTCTTATTCATGTTAAGTCCTTTCTTTGATCGGTTGGAGGGCAAAAGGCTGTTCCTCCCCCAGCGGGGGAGGATGTCAGCGCAGCTGACAGGTGAGGGAGAGTGAAAATGAATCCTGTTATTCAAGGCTCTCCCTCATCCGTCAGCCGCCTCGCGGGGGATCGGCGGCTGCCACCTTCCCCCGCTGGGGGAAGGCTTGGGGCTGACAGAGGGCGGCAGCCCCTACGGTTCCCTCGTTGAGGGAGCTGTCACGGAAACAGCGTATAGTCGATCTCGTCCGCCCAGGTCTCCAGTTCCTCGGCGTTGTGGCAGGAATAACCGCGGCCGATGAGCCAACCCCTCTCCGTCCGGCAAATCACCGCCGGACCTTCACGGGACCTGGTAAGGTCCGCACAGAGCTGGACCACTGTCCCGCTCCTGGTACGGTAAAACCAAACGTCCGGATAGTGTTCCGCCGTCAGGTCATAGCCGTAGTCGCAAAATGCGCCGAAGGGGATGTAGATCCATTCTATGTGATTGAAGCGCCCCATCATAACGCCGTTGTCCCAGTATTCAAAACCGGAGAATTGCCGGGCAAGCTGCTCCTCGTAGCCCAGGGCGGCAAAGTCCTCAAAGCTGATGGGAGGATAGGGCGCGTCCTCGTAGCCTCCGGCATCCACATCGCTCCGGCTCGTCACATCCATATAGCGGACAGAATCCGTGAGGCCGTAGCGCTCGACGATGCCGGGGCGGAGCGCCGCCAGCTCCCGCAGGCCCGCCTCGGTTCCCTGGCGGGACCGGGCTGCCTGGCTCCAGGCTCTGGCTGCCTGCCCCTCCGGGGAGGCCAGGAAATCCTCAAGGGTGGCGGCGTCTCCCGGGTCTGCGCAGACGGTGGGCTCCCGGTATCCCGCGTCCAGATCCGGCGCGGTCTTCACGAGCTCGCGAAACAGGATCCGGTCCGCCACCGCCTCGCAGTCCGCCTCCGTCACGCTCCCCGCACGGTAAAAGCCGTCGCAGACCATGACGAAGACCTCATCCCGGTCATAGAAGATCCGCAGATCCGCCCGGCCCGCGGCGATGTCCTCCCGGCTCTCGTTGAGCGCCAGGAGCACCGTGTCCCCGTGGGCGGTGGTATATTCCCACTCCCGATAGTTCTCCGGCTTGTCGATGCCGCTCATATAGGGCAGGATGGTGCCGGAGAGGTTTTTGAGGATCGTGATGATGCTGCCCTGCCCGTCCAGGTTCCAGTCCAGAAGGAAGGAGCCGTCCTCATAGATGTATCCGTTCCCATCTCCTTTGGTCAGAAAGGCGCCGGTCCCGGCGGTCCGGTAGAAATCCTCCAGGCTGACGGGCGTGACCATGCGGGTGTGCAGGGCAAGACCGTAGCGCTCGGCCAGGGCGTTCAGCTCCTCCAGCATGGCCGGGTCATAGACGCCGTAGAAGCGGCAGGTGTCCACCGTCTCCTCGTCCAGCCCATCCATCCAGGAGACATCGTTGCTGACGGGGTGAGAAGCCAGATATTCGTCCCGGAAGCGCAGCCACTCCGCGTTGGCCAGATACTCCGGCGAGTCCACATAGCCGTTGAGGGAGACCCAGCGCTGCGGCTCGGCCGTTGGCACGGGGGATGCGTCCGGCGCGGCACTCTCCGCCGCAGGGGAGGGCTGGATCGTGATCTCGATCATGCGCTGGCGCAGACCGAACCAGCCCATGGCATAGGCGGTCATGGTGAAGAGAGCCAGGAGCACCGCCGCCACCAGCAGCGTGGTCCAAAGCCGCCGCCTTGTTCGGCGGGGCTTGCGGACCTCCCCGGAGAGGCCCAGGAAGTCCTCCGCCTCCAGAACGTAATCCGCCCGGATGCCGCTCATGGCCTGCAAAAGGGCATAGGAGCTCATACCAGGCCCTCCCTTCTCAGCTCCTCCTGCAGCCGCAGCCGCAGGCGATAGAGCCGGGTCTTTACGCTGCCCGGTCTGCATCCCAGCTTTTCGGCAAGCCGGGTGACAGGGGTGAGGAACCAATAGCGGGCCACGAAGAGCTTCCGGTCCGCCTCCGGCAGGCGGGCCAGAAAGGCGTTGATGGCCGCGGCAAGCTCCGCTTCCTCCAGGTGCTGCTCCACCCGGTCACGGGCGGGCAGGCAGTCTCTCAGTTCCTCCAGGGCCAACTCCGTTTCACCCCCGCCCCGCTTTTGCCGCCGGGCCCGGCGCCAGCGGTCCAGGGCCAGATTGCGCACGATGGCCCCCAGGAAGGGGGAGAGGGCAGCGGGACGCTTGTCCGGCATCAGGTTCCAGGCACGAAACCAGGTGTCGTTCACGCACTCCTCCGCGTCCTCGCGGTTGGCGCAGATCTGATAGGCGATGCTGTGGCAGTAGGGGCCGTATTTCCGGTCGGTCTCCGGGATGGCCCGGTCCGAGCGCTGCCAGTAGAGTTCCACGATCGCTGCGTCTTCCATGGCAAAGCCTCCTTTCACCCTTCATAACGTCAAAAAGCAACAAGGGTCACAATCTTTTTCGATTATTATAGCAAAAAAGAGAGGGGCGGACAAAAGGGTATGAAAAAAGGATGCGGCAGCGCATCCTTGTGGGGGAACGGTTATCGGGGGCGACGCCCTGAGGCGGGAATAAGTCGGAATTCGGAATTGAGGCATCTGGGCAAGTGTGCCCTGTTTTCCTGGCTCGCCCCGCCGAAGGCAGGGGGAGAGCTGGCGCTTGCGCCTGAGAGGGGGAATCGTTGGAAGGAATGCGGCCCCTCTCCGTCGCTTCGCGACACCTCTCCACCTTGCGGTTCCCGAAAATCCCGTCGGGCTTGCGCTGATCCTCGGGATTTTCGACCGCTGCGGAAATTCCGGCTTCGCTTCCTCTGCCACCGGCAGCGCGAAGCCGGAATCCCCCGTCGCGGGGAGAGGCAAGTGCGTAAGGCAACAATTCCCCGTGCGCGGGGAAGGCTTCGGGCTGCCGTATCCCCAAGTCACCGTCGAACCCCTTCAGTCACGTTGACAAGCCGCCGTGACAGCTCCCCCGGCGGGGGAGCCAGGGGCAGCCCCTACGGCCAGTCCCGCCCCTTCGCACAAATCCGACCCTCCCCGCAGGGGTATTCTCCCTGTCCCTTATTCCTTATTCACTATTCACTATTCCCTCTTCCCTCTCCGGATCAGCTTCCTGAGAAGCTGATCCGGAGCTGCTCCAGGAAGCGCTCGGCGATGGGGGAGAAGGTCTGGTAGCGCTTCCAGACGAGATAGAGCTTCGTCTCCAGCGCCGGGGTCAGGGGGCGAAAGACCATGCCGCTCCCGGGGGAGGTGTCCACCAGGCGGTCAAAGGTCAGCAGATAGCCCAGGCCCTCCCGGGCAAAGAGGGAGGCGTTGTAGGACAGGCGGAAGGAGCCCTCCAGGCGGAGCTTTCCCATCTGCTCCCCGGCCCAGAGGGGGATGTCCTTCTCCCTGCCCTGGCCGGAACAGAAGAGGGGAAGGCCGATGAGATCCTCCGCCCGGATGGCGTCCTTTTGGGCAAGGGGATCTCCCGCCGGAAAGACCAGGCCCCAGCGGTCCGCCTCCGGGAAGGGCAGCGCCTCGTACTTCCGGGGGTCCGGCGTCTCCGCCAGGACGGCGAAGTCCAACAGCCCCTTGTCCAGCTTCTCCGCCACCTGCTCGGTATCGCCGCTGGTGATGTGATAGCGCAGGTCCGGGAAGCGCTCCCGGAGCCGCCGGATCTGCCGGGCCAGCAGGCCGATCTGCCAGGATTCGGCCAGACCCAGGTACAGATCGCCCCCGGTGATGTCGTCCAGGGACACGAACTCCCGCTCGATCCGGTCCGCCATGGTGACCAGGTCCTCCGCCCGGTTGCGCAGCAGTACCCCCTCGTCGGTGAGGCGGATGCTGAAGGATTGGCGGGTGAAGAGCTTTTTGCCCAGCTCCTCCTCCAGCGCGCGCAGCGCCTTGGAAAGGGTAGGCTGGGTGACGTGCAAAAGCTCCGCCGCCCGGGTCATGTTCTCCTCCCGGGCCACGGCCAGAAAATAGCGCAGGGTGCGGATCTCCATAACAAGGCCTCCTGATATGCCAAAATCGAATATCGCGATATGCATTATAACCATTAGCGCGCCTCCGCGCAAGGGGGTATACTGGTGCCATCAGAAAAAGAACGGAGGCGGGAAGATGGACAGAGCGTGCCTGATGGAGCTGGGTCTGAGCGCGGCCCAGGCGGACCGGGCGGAGGCCTTTTGCCGGGAGGGAAACTTCCGGGATGCGCTGCTTGCGCTGCGAAGCGCCCGGGGCGAGCTCATGGAGGAGCTGCACGGCTGCCAGCGACGACTGGACGCCCTGGACCTGCTGATCCGGGAAACGGAAAAACAGAAAGGGAGTACAAAATCATGATGAAAACGGAAGAACTGAAGCTGACTCAGGAATGGGACAAGACCTTTCCCAAGAGCGACAAGGTGGAGCACCGCAAGGTCTGCTTCGTAAACCATTTCGGCATCACCCTGGCGGGGGATCTGTACAGCCCCAAGGGGGCGGAGGGCAAGCTGCCGGCTCTCGCGGTGTGCGGCCCCTTCGGCGCCTGCAAGGAGCAGAGCTCCGGCCTCTACGCCCAGACCATGGCGGAGCGGGGCTTTGTGGCCCTGGCCTTTGACCCCAGCTTCACCGGCGAGTCCGGCGGCTTCCCCCGGGCCATGCACTCCCCGGATGTGGACGTGGAGGACTTCCAGGCGGCGGTGGACTATCTCTCCTGCAGCGAAGATGTGGACCCGGAGCGGATCGGCATCATCGGTATCTGCGGCTGGGGCGGCATGGCCCTGCAGACCGCCTGCATCGACACCCGGGTGAAGGCCACCGTGACCTCCACCATGTACGACATGTCCCGGGTGGCGGGCAACGGCTACTTTGACGCCGCCGACAGCGAGGAGGCCCGGCACCAGGCCCGCCTGGCCCTGAACGCCCAGCGGACCCTGGATTACCAAAACGGCGACTACGCCCGGGCCGGCGGCGTGGTGGACCCCCTGCCGGAGGACGCCCCCTTCTTCGTGAAGGACTATTACGATTATTACAAGACTCCCCGGGGCTATCATCCCCGGTCCCTGAACTCCAACCAGGGCTGGACCGTAAACACCGGCACCTCCCTCATGAACATGCGGCTTTTCACCTACGCCAAGGAGATCCGCGGCGCAGTGCTGATGATCCACGGGGAGAAGGCCCACTCCTGCTACCTGAGCCGGGACACCTACGCCGCCATGGTGCGGGACAGCAAGTACGCCGCCAACAAGGAGCTGATGATCATCCCCGGCGCCGTGCATACGGACCTCTACGACCGGGTGGACGTCATCCCCTTTGACAAGATGGAAAGCTTCTTCCGTGAAAATCTGAAGTGAGGATAAGAAGATGAGCAAAAAAGTATTGATCCTGTCCACCAGCCCCCGACTGAACAGCAACTCCGAGGCCCTGGCCGACGCCTTCGGCCGCGGCGCGGCGGAGGCGGGGAATCAGGTAGAAAAGATCAGCCTGCGGGGCAAGAACATCCGCTTCTGCCTGGGCTGCTTCGTGTGCCAGGAAAAGGGCCGCTGCGTCATCCCCGACGACATGGGTCCCATTGTGGAGAAGATGGAACAGGCCGACGTGCTGGTCTTTGCCACGCCCATCTACTACTATGAGATGAGCGGGCAGATGAAGGTGCTGCTGGACCGGGCCAATCCCCTCTTCGTCTCGGACTACAAGTTCCGGCAGGTCTATTTCCTCGCTTCCGCCGCGGAGGCGGAGGAAGAGGTTCCCCTGCGGGCCCAGAGCGGCCTGGAGGGCTGGGTGGAGTGCTTCCCCAAGGCGAAGCTCTGCGGCAGTGTTTTCGGCGGCGGCGTCACCGGCGCCGGGGAGATCGCGGGCAGCCCCGCCCTGGAAAAGGCACGGGAGCTGGGAAGATGCGTGTGAGGAAAACGCGGCTTGCGGCGCTGCTTCTGCTGCTGGCGCTGCTGCTCTCCGCCTGCGGCGGAGAGGCGGTGGCCCCGGCAGCCACTCCGGCCCCAACGGAAGCAGCACAGGTGACGGAAGCACCGACGCCCGCACCCACGGAGACGATCCCGCCGGCGGAGACGGAGGCGCCCACGCCCGCGGAGACGGAGGCGCGAGCAGAAGAACCCGAAGAGGAGGAAGCAAGCTTGAAGCTTTGGATCGGAGAACAGGAACTTGAAGTCCTCTGGGAGGACAATGACAGCGTCCGGGCCCTGGAGGAGCTGGCTGGGGCGGAAGGGCTCACGGTGGCGCTCTCCGGCTACGGCGGCTTTGAGCAGGTGGGCTCCCTGGGCACGCGCCTGCCGCGAAATGACGTGCAGACCGTGACCGGGCCGGGAGACATCGTGCTCTATTCCGGCAACAGCATCGTGCTCTTCTACGGCTCCAATTCCTGGGCCTACACCCGGCTGGGGAAGATCCAGGGCCTGGACGAGGGCGAGCTGCGCGCCCTTCTCGGCGGCGGCGACGTGAGTATCCGTCTGGCGCTGGGCTGAAAAACGCAAAAAGATGGAGAGATGTGCAAGTCTCTCCATCTTTTTGCGTTGTAAGGGCATCTGTTCGGTTCGCCCGCTAAATAGAAAGGGCAGAGAGGAATTGGAGCCCCCTGCATACTTTTACCATTGTCTATCCTGATATGGTGTGTCCGCTATTCCTTGTTTAATCAAGCGTTCCACCATCCTGTCAAGTTTTGGCCTCCAAAGATTTGTAAACCACTCCGTTTTTCCAAACCATTTTACCAATGCGGGGCTAATAGCATAGTAAATGGCAATAAAGAGTCGGCCACACCATGTTTCCGCGAGCACGTCATCCCGATAGCGGCGCAATGTCCATACTTGTGGGCAGTCATAAGAGCCGTAAACCGCCGTAGCCACGTAACATCCGTTAGAGCTTCCACCGCTGCTCCGCGCCACCAGATATTTGCGGGCCTCAGTATTTCCGGGATCCATCTCCAGAATTCGCTCAGCATATTTTCCTGCTCGCTCAGGTTCTTCCCGGCACTTTTGAAGCATCGCTTCTACATCTGCTTTCCATGAAATGGTGGATTGTTGTGCTGTCCTCTCTTCCCGTGGAATTTGGTGCCTGGTTCCACAGTAACGGCAAATCCTGTAGCCATTTTCTTCATACAGCTCGTTGGACCCGCATTTTTCACAGACTAGCTTTGTCATACTTCTGTCCTCTCGCCGCATTTCCCGTGCAGACGTTTACTCTTCTTTCTCGATGATCACCGCGTTACCATTGGCCGTAACACAGATAACATAGGGTTCATAGAGTGTGCCACCACTGATATTGGCCGTTTCGGGCTCTAATGTGATGTAATCGAAGTCTACTCCAATGACAGCATTGCAACCCAAATCGTAGGCTGCCTCTTTTAGCTCTTTCAGCGCCTGCCGCCGGATGCGCACCAGCGCGTCAGTCAAATTCTGGCCGTTTCGTCCGCCAAATACACCGCTTCGGGGAATTTGTACAGCGTCGTCACCAGAGATATAGCCGGAGTATTTAACAATCCGGTAACCATCAAAGCTGAATCCGGAGGAAATCATTATATTGGGGAGAGCGGCCTGACGCGCCAGCCGGCGTTCTGCGGCTTCCTTCGCTGCCTCAGCCGCTGCCTCAGCCGCTGCCTCTTGTTCGCTGATTTTGCTAGAGTACTTTTCCGCCACCTCTGGGTACCGCGCAATTTGTGCATTGCTGAGCCCCTCTCCATGCTCCACGAGCCAGATTGCATGCTTTTCGCCGCCCTCCGGCTGCTTTGCGTCATACTTACATTTGGGGCAGCTTGTCATTCCTCCCATCAAGGGAACTTTACAATGAGGGCAATTCATCTTCTTTCTCCTCTCTTTTTTTACGGTTCTCAGCCGCATATACTAGTAGAATAATATCATATATTCAGTTCGTTCCTCAAGTCTTTATTTGGGAAAAACAGGATGCTGTGAAACCCACCGCATCGATCTGCCAATCAAAGTCTATGTTGGTCATAAAAAATCACTCCCAATAAATCAGGATTTGGACCCCAATAAACTGGAAGTGTTTATAGGCTTGAAGAATAATATTTATAGGTCTACCAAGCCGCTGTCATACCTATGAATGTTTTGTGATCTTCAAAATACGAACCCGAAAACCCGGTATTTTCACCGCCTCGCCTGCTTTTGGCGGAGGGTCAAACTGTCCGCGATCATGGCAATGAATTCAGAGTTCGTGGGCTTTCCCTTGATGTTCGACACCGTGTAGCCGAAGTACTTCTGCAGCACCTCGATGTCGCCCCGATCCCAGGCCACCTCGATGGCATGGCGGATGGCCCGCTCCACCCGGGAGGGCGTGGTGGAAAAGCGCTTGGCCACTTCGGGATAGAGCACCTTGGTGACGGCGTTGATGATGTCCATGTCCTTGATGGTGAGGATGATGGCCTCCCGCAGGTACTGATAGCCCTTGATGTGGGCAGGGACGCCGATCTCGTGGATGATCTCGGTGACCAGGGCCTCCAGATCCGCCTCCCGGCGCTGGGCCTGGGCCGCGGGGCGGCAATCAATGCCCTCCAGGGCGGTGTCCCCGGTGCCGGCGCCGCCGATCTGGCGGATGCGCTCCAGCAGGGCAGCCGTGTCGCAGGGCTTGGGCATGAAATAGGCCGCGCCAAGGGCGGCGCAGTCCGCCACCACCTGGCTGTTCATAAAGCCGGAGAGCACGATCACCGGGCACTTGCAGCCGGTCTCGGGGAGACGCCGCAGCACCTCCAGCCCGTCCAGCTTGGGCAGCACCAGGTCCAGCAGCAGCAGATCCGGCTTCAGGCTCCGGAGCTGGTCCAGAGCCTCCGGCCCGTCGGCCGCGGCGCCGGCGAGCTCCAAGTCCTGCTCGGCGGCAAAGGTATCGGCCAGGAGCGCGGCGAAATCGGGGTTTGCGTCAGCCAGCAGGATGCGGATTTTGGTTTCCATAACATTTTCCTCCCATCAATGCGGTATGTGGATCGTCCGGAACTTCCCGGACGCATATTTACCGTTAAGTCGCATTTAATTTACCATAGCTGACACTTTCCAGACAACAGAACGCTGTCGAATCCCGCGGAAAACTTGTTGACATAATATTATTTTCTTAGACATCATACAAGCGTGTTCGACAAAGAACGCTCTTTCCCGCGGACTTGTTTTGTCGAATTTTGTCGAAAGCGGCGGCAAAAATGATCCCGCCTCCAGATCTGGGGCGGGATCGTTTTTTCAGGGCTCGCCGTAGAGCAGTTCAAAGCTCTCGTAGTGGTCCCCGGTATAGTAGATCAGGCCGTCATTGGAGAACACCATGCGCTCGGCCCCCCGGGACTTTTTGCCCAGGGTGTTGATATCGCACTCGGTCCAGACCCGGCCCTTGGCGGAAGGCAGCAGGCCCTCCCGGTTGCCAAAGCGGTCGCCCCCGATGCATTTACCGGGGCAGTAGCGTTCCAGGCTGCCGCCTTCCCAGCCGGCGGCGCGGGCCTCGTTCTTGGTGATGAAGTTGGAGGGCAGATGGCCGTAGGCGATGAGATAGGCAAGGACGTCCTCCTTGGTGGTATAGCTGCCGTCCTCGTCCGGGGCGGTGTCCTCCGCCGGTGCCGGGTCCTCAGCTGGGGTCGGATCTTCCGCCGGTGCCGGGTCTTCCGCCGGGGTCGAAGCCTCCGCGGGACCGGTTTCCCCTGTCGAATCCTCCTCCGGCAGCAAGACCAGCTCATCCGAAACCGGAGTGCTTTGGCTCTGGCCGTTCTGCGCAGGTGCCTCGCTTACAGGGGTGACCGCGCAGCCCATCAGCAGCGAGGCCAGCAGCGCCAGCATCAGCAGCAGCGCCAGGCTTTTTCTTCCTTTGCCCATGCTCATTCATCCTTTCGGAGATTTGTTCAGTTTATTGTACCACGAAGGACGGCGCTCTGCAAGGGATTGCCGGGACCCGTTTCTTGTGTTACAATTCCCTTATCTGAAAAAAGGGGGTGCCGCCGGGATGAAAAAACGATTGCTTCCGCTGCTGCTGCTTCTGCTGCTTCTGCTGCTTCTGGCAGGGTGCAGCCGGGAGTCCGCAGACAGCGAGGGCGGCGCGCCCGCGGGAGAGCGTCTTGCCCCGATCCGCCTGAGTCTGGAGGAAAGCCAGGCCATGGCCCGGGTGCTGAACGCCAACCGGGTGCTTTACCGGGAGGGCAGTCTCTACTGCTATGATTTTGACAAGGACTGGACGCCGGTGCTGGCCCGCTATACCTGGAAGGACGGGAAGCTCTCCGGCTTCCGGGTGCTGGCGGAGGGCTGCGTGCCGGAATATCTCTGCTATGTGGACGGCTGGCTCTGCTACATCAACCGGGACACCGGCGCCATGGAGCGGGTTTCGGCGGAGGGCGGCGAGCGGCAGCTGATGCGCCAGGGGCCCTGCAGCTGCCTGACCGCCCGGGGCGGCCTGCTGTACTACTGCGACGAGGCGGGCCGCGGCCAGGCCCTGGACATGGCCCGGAATTTCGACACCCTTGTGCTGGAGGGGCCCTGCTCCTTCCTCTGGCCCATGGGAGAGGGCATCCTCTACCGGGAGGCCGACAGCGGACGCATCCTCTATCGGAACGAAAGCGGTCGGGAGTTTCTCCTCAGCCCGGAGGGGGCCTCGCCCCCTCTGGTGCTGGAGGATCGGGTCTGGTACGGCTTTGCGGGAAGCCTTGTGGCCCGCAGCTTCAGCGGCGGGGAGGACCTGGTCTATGCCCTGCCGGAGCACACGGGAGATCCGGAGCTGCTGCCCGTGAACGAGGGGCTTCTCCTCCGGGGGATCTGCGATACCAACGGCGTCCTCCAGTGGGAGGGCGGGGTCGAAGGCCCCTTCGAGGATCTGGACCGGGGCTACCGGATCTGCGACTGGCTGGGCGAGGGCCTGTGGATCGACACGGTCTATGAGCCGGACGGGCGCATCCGCTGCTATCTGCTGCGGGATGAGGCGGGAAATGAGCTAAGCTTCCTGGCCGGGAAAATACAGTGAAGCGTGAAAACGGGCATGCTGCAATACACAAACAATAAGCGGAGACCTTGGTTCACACGTAGGGGAGGGGCTCTGCGTGCCCTGCGGGTATGTCCCCTCCCGGCAGCATCATGCACTATCATAATATATGTTCGGCGAACTCGCAGATTGTACGAATTCGCCGAACATTTCTTGCTATAAAAGCCTGCTTCCGCCGGGAGGGCGCAAGGCCCTCCCCTACGGTAACTACCGGGATGTGCGCATCTTGCAATATGCTCTTCCCTTTTCACTTTTCTCTCATACCGGGCAGCGGAGGACCACTGTTACCGGCGTCTCCAGCTCCTCGGGGCGGAGGACATTGGTCTCCAGGCGCAGGACCTTGTCCCGGCGGCAGAGAAAATCCTCCACCGGACCGATGACCTCATAGCCGAAGCCCTCTCCCCGGTAGTGCATGGGCACCGTGATCGCGGGCTGCAGCCGCTCCGCCAGTTCCGCGGCCGTCTCCGGCCCGATGGTGAAGTAGCCGCCCACGGGGATCAGCAGGATATCCACACGGCCCAGGGCGGCGATCTGCTCGTCGCTGAGCATGTGGCCCAGGTCCCCCAGGTGCACGACGCGCAGGCCCTCAGCCTCCAGCACGTGGATGGTGTTGGGGCCGCGCAGGGCGCCCCGCTTCTCATCATGGAAGGTTTCCAGCTTCTCGATGTGCAGCTTTGCTTCGTTCCCGCTGAGCTTCACGCCCTGGCGGTAGTTATGGTCGCTGTGCTCATGGCTGCACAGCACCAGGTCCGCCTCCAGCGGCGGCAGGCTGAGGCCGGGCACGCTGCCGGGGGCATAGGGGTCCAGCACCGCGGAGCCGTCTGCCGTCTCCACCAGAAAGCAGGAATGGGCATACCAGGTGATCTTCATTGCGCTCTCCTCCTGTTTTGGATTTGTTTCTATTATACCATAGATGCAAAGCGTCTATGGTATCATTTGTCATGTTTTTCGGTTGCCGCGTCAGCGGCGAGAAAAACGACTTCAAATCGTATAATAGCGGCATCTATGCCGTTATTATACCAGAGCGGCCGCGCCACTGACAAGAGGTCCGCGGCTAAAATGCGCGGTTGCGCCATTGCTCGCCCCCCGCCTAAGGCGAGGGGGGCTTGGGTCCGGCGGTACAGCGCAGAGAGGGGGTATTCGCAGGTCCAGCGGCCCCTCTCCGTCACTTCGTGACACCTCTCCCCGACCCGGGGAGAGGCAAGCGCGCTATCGTGACACCTTCCCCCGCGCGGAGAGAGGCAAGCGCGCTTTGTACTGATTTCCAAAAGCATCCTTTCCGCCCAGGCCTCCGGCCAAAAAGGGTGTTGACCCCCGGGCCGCAAAATGATAAGATATACTGTACAATAATTTTCCGGGAGGAAACTGCCATGCGTTACAGCCGCGGCACAAGGGTCATCCTGGCCTTTCTGGTCTTTGTGATCTTCGCCGCCTATTCTTATCTGCAGATCGCCGGGTATGAGGAGCTGCGGGCTCCCTCCGCTCCGGCTGCCGACACCGCCGCCCCTGCCCAGGCTGCGGAAGCCCCCGCTCAGGAGGAGATCCCCGTTGTCGCCGCCGACCCTCAGGCCGAGGCGCCCGCCGTCCAGCCGGAGCAGGGCCTCATCACCGCCCCCGCCCAGGAGGCCCTGCCCACGGAGGAGCCGGTCCCCACGGTGGACCCCAACTCCCCCTACGGCAAGGCTCTGGCCAACGCCGCGGCCAAGGGACTGCCCCAGCCGCCTGATGTGGACGTGACCAGCTGGGAGTTCACCCTGGTCAACGGCGACCACTCCATCGGCCAGTATGAGCCGGAGCAGCTGGCCTACCTGCACCAGACCCTGGACGAGACCGACATCCAGACCGCCTACAACGGCAACCGCTGCCCGGTGGACATCCGCATTGCCGAGGCGCTGATCGCCATGGGTCGGGGCTGCAAGGACGCGGGGCTGCCCATCTTCCTGTCCTCCGGCTACCGCAGCTACGGCGACCAGGCGGCAAACTTCACCCGTGTCTGCCAGAACAACGGTATCACCGACGGGAAGGACGGCGCCGGCCATTACATCACCATGCCCGCCGGCTGCAGCGAGCACCAGCTGGCCCTCTGCTGCGATATCACCGATCGGTACTACGAGATCAAGAGCGCCGATATCGTGAAAAGCGACACGGTGGAATGGCTGCTGGCCCACTGCGCGGAGTACGGCTTCGTGCAGCGCTTCCCCGCAGGCAAGGAGGACGCCACCGGCGTCATGAACGAGACCTGGCACTTCCGCTATGTGGGGCTGGAGGCCGCCCGCTATATGACCGACAACAACCTGGTCCTGGAGGAGTTTTTGAGCCTCTACGGTGTGGAGTAAGGAGGACGCCATGAAAAATCGTTTCCTTGCAGGCTTTCTGGCCCTGGTGCTGATGGCCCTGTGCGTCCTGATGATTCCCGCCCCCGCCGCATCCGCCCAGGAGTCGGAGGAGACCGTGGCAGAGCCGGAGCAGGAGGCCGCCGAAGAGGCGACGCCCTCGGCCCCGCCGGTATCCGCGGAGAGGCCCACGGTCCCGGAGATCACGGATCCCCTGCCCGATGTGGACATCCACAGCTGGGAATTCGCCCTCTGCAACTCCTACAACTCCCGGGGCTGGATCACCTGCCAGCGGGGCAATCTGGAAGGCATCGGCATCGACGAGCGGATCCGGGAAGCGGCCGCCACCCTCATGGCTGACGCCAGAGCCGCAGGTTATACCATCTACATGGCCCGGGCCTATCTGAATACCGAGTGGCTGGAAAACATGTATCTGACCACCCTTTGGGTCTGCAACTATGACCCCGTGCTTACCGCCCGCAGCTTCCAGGGTCCCGGCGTCAGCGAGCACCAGACCGGACTTGCCATCGACTTTACCGATTCCATCGCCTATGCAGCCAACTATGAGTTCCAGTTCGAGGATCCGGAGATCTTCGATTCCGAGCTTTTTGCCTGGCTGATGGAGCACTGCGCGGACTACGGCTTCGTGTTCCGCTACCCCGAGGAAAAGGCCCCCTGGTACGGCACCGCCTGCCACCACGCCCATTTCCGCTATGTGGGTGTGGAAGCCGCCAAATTCATGGTCGAGCACGATCTCTGCCTGGAGGAGTTCCTCTCCCTCTATGATCCGGATCTGGTCTACATCCCCGACAACGGCCGCCTGGCATAACAAGATTCAGAGCCTTGCGTTTTGAGAAAAACGCAAGGCTCTGAACGCAAAAAACGCGCTGCAAAATGCGCTGTCATTGCGAGACCAGTTCGCAAACTGGTCGTGGCAATCCGTTTTCCTGCTTAGAGAAATGCGGATTCCCACACCAGTGACCTCGGTCACTGGTTCGGAATGACAGGTTCCTGCATTTTGCAGCGCGTTTTTTCTGTTATACCAGACGGATCTCCCGGCAGGAGCCGGCGCCGAAGGTCTTTTCCATCCCGTCCTTGTAGGTTTCGAAGTAATCCGAAGGCATCAGCGCCTGGACGCAGCCGGCAAAGCCGCCGCCGTGGACCCGCCAGGCCCCCCGGCCCTCCAGCAGCTCCCGGCTCCGGCTCAGGCCCTCGGCCAGCTTGGTGTCCCCGGTGGCGCTGGTGATGATGTTGTTCAGCAGCTTTTCCGAGGAGCGGCCGGACTCGTTCATGAGGCGCATATACGCTTCCCCGTCCCCGTTTTTCAGGGCATCCCGCATCAGGGGGACCCGCTCGTTCTCATCGAAGAAGTGCATGGCCCTCCGCACGGGACGGTTGGCCGGATCCCAGCCCTTGGCCCGGAACTCCGCCGGGTCCACATCCGCCAGCACGCCCTTGTCGAAGAGGTTGGCGATATAGGTCATGTCCGCCGGGATGCGGGCATAGGAGCTGTCCAGCCCCGCGTGGCTGCCGCCGGTCTCCGTGAGGCACATGGTAAGGCCCATGGAAGAGAAATCCGCCTCCAGGCGCTGGATCTCCCGGGTCTTGAAGTCCACATACACGGTGCCGCCCAGGGAACAGACCAGCTGGCTCATCAGGCCGCAAGGCTTGCCGAAGAAGCGGTTTTCCGCCTCCTGGGCCGTCTTGGCGATGACCACGGGATCCACCTTGCCGTCGTTATACAGCTCGTTCAGGATCCGCCCCATCAGCACCGAAAAGGCCGCCGAGGAGGACAGACCCACACCCACAGGCAGGGTGCTGCGGAGCTCCGCGTCAAAGCCGCCGATGCTGAGTCCCAGGTCCTTGAAGGACGCCGCCACGCCCCGGATCAGGGCGATGGGGGAGCCGAACTCCCTGGGCCGCACGCTCAGCTGGTTCAACTGAACCTCCAGCAGCCCGTAGCCCTGGGTCTTGACCCGGATCATGTCGCTGCTGTTCCCCTCGACCTTGGCAGTCACGCCCATATGGACCGTGGAGGCCAGGATCCTTCCGTTCTGGTGGTCGGTATGATTGCCGGCAAGCTCTGTCCTGCCGGATACACTGAAGTTTTTCTTCACAAGCTCCCCCTGTTCTCCGCATGCTCTCCATCACTTTTTATCAGAATAAACCATGGGCAGTTCAAAGTCAATCGGAAATCCATTGTTTTCCAGGGAATTTTTCCGTGGGCGGAAAAGCCTTGCCATTTCCATACGCGGGCCGTATAATAGGAGCAAGAACAGGCAAACCAGATTACAGGAAAGGGAGAGTTTTGTTATGCTTCCAGAAAAGATCCTCGGTTTCGGCATCAGCAAAAGCTGCATCCGTGAGCTGGCCGCCTACGGCGCAAAGCGCAAGGCGGAGATCGGCGCGGACCAGGTCTTCGACTTCAGTCTCGGCAATCCCAGTGTGCCGGCGCCCCCCTGCGTGGAGGAGGCCATCCGGGAGCTGCTGAGTCTGGACAGCACGTCCCTCCACGGCTACACCGCGGCCGCCGGCCTGCCCAGCCTGCGCAAAACCATCGCAAAGGACCTGCAGGAGCGTTTCTCGCTTCCCGCCCGGGAGGATCTCATTTACGTCACCTGCGGCGCGGCGGCGGGTCTTGCCATCTGCCTGCACGCCCTGCTGCTCCCCGGCGAGGAGGTCATCGCCTTTGCCCCCTTCTTCCCCGAATACCGCATGTTCACCGAGGGCGTGGGTGGAAAGCTGGTCACGGTACCCCCGCTGGCGGATCTGCAGCCGGATCTGGAGGCTCTGAAAACGAGCATCACGGAAAAGACCAAGCTGGTCATCGTGAACACCCCCAACAACCCCTCCGGCGTGGTCCTCTCGGAGGAGAGCCTGAAGAAGCTCTGCGGCATCCTCCACGCGGCGGAGCTGCGCTTCGGCCACCCCATCTATCTGGTCTCCGACGAGCCCTACCGGGAGCTGGTCTACGATGGGCAGCCCGTCCCCAGCATCCTGCGCTTCTACGACAACGCCATTCTGGACTATTCCTACAGCAAGTCCCTCTCCCTGCCGGGCGAGCGCATCGGCTATCTGGCCGTGAGCACCCGGATGGAGGACGCCGCCACCGTCTTTGCCGCCATCTGCGGCGGCGGCCGGGTCTGCGGCTTCGTCAACGCCCCCAGTCTGATGCAGCGGGTCATCGAAAAGTGCATCGACAAGACCTCGGATATCTCCATGTACAAGGTGAACCGGGACCTGCTCTACAACGGCCTCAAGGAGCTGGGCTTTGACTGCGTGTATCCCGACGGTGCCTTCTACCTCTTCATGAAGACCCCGGAGCCCGACGCCAAGGCCTTTGCCGAGCGTGCCAAGAAGTACGAGCTGCTCCTGGTCCCCAGCGACGATTTCGGCGTCCCCGGTTATGTCCGCATCGCCTACTGTGTCTCCGCGGATCAGATCCGCCGCTCCATGCCCGCCTTCCGGAAGTTGGCGGAGGAATACGGCCTCTGCTGAACCCTGCTGCATAAAAAACGCACGCCCGTGTGGGCGTGCGTTTTTTTGCTTCTATGCTTGGATCAGTACTCCAGGTTCTTGTCGGTCTCCTTGGAGAAGACGTGAGCCACCTTGCCGTCGAAGGTGAAGTGCACGGTGTCGCCGATGTTGTAGTTGCCCTTCATGTCGATGGTGGGGACGATGATGATGACATCGCGGCCGTCGGCGTTCACGTGCAGGTGCACGCTGGAGCCCATCATCTCAGCCACGTCGACCTTGGCGGTGATGCCGGTGTCGGACACGTCGGTGTGCTCGGGACGCACGCCCAGGGTGACAGGCTGGCTCTGGACATTGTTCTTCAGCAGGCGCTCTTCCTTGTCCTCGCTCATGCGCACCTTGATGCCGCCGACCTCGACGAAGAACTTGTCGCCCTCGCGCTTCAGCTCAGCGTCAAAGAAGTTCATGACGGGCATGCCGATGAAGCCGGCCACGAACAGGTTGGCAGGATGGTTGAACACTTCCTGAGGAGTGCCGATCTGCTGGATGTAGCCGTCCTTCATGATGACGATGCGATCGCCCAGGGTCATGGCCTCGGTCTGGTCATGGGTGACGTACATGAAGGTGGTGTCGATGCGCTGGCGGAGCTTGATGATCTCAGCGCGCATCTCGTTACGGAGCTTGGCGTCCAGGTTGGACAGAGGCTCGTCCATCAGCATCACCTTAGGCGCACGCACGATGGCGCGGCCGATGGCAACACGCTGGCGCTGGCCGCCGGACAGAGCCTTGGGCTTGCGCTGCAGGTACTGGGTGATGTCCAGGATCTCAGCGGCCTCGCGGACCTTCTTGTCGATCTCGTCCTTGGGGGTGTGGCGCAGCTTCAGGGAGAAGGCCATGTTGTCATACACGGTCATGTGGGGATACAGAGCGTAGTTCTGGAAAACCATGGCGATGTCACGATCCTTGGGGGCCACGTCGTTCATGACCTTGCCGTCAATGATCAGCTCGCCGCCGCTGATCTCTTCGAGACCGGCGACCATGCGCAGGGTGGTGGACTTGCCGCAGCCGGAGGGGCCGACCAGCACGATGAATTCCTTGTCCTTGATGTCCAGGCTGAACTGCTGAACGGCAACGACGCCTTCATCGGTGATCTGCAGGTTCACTTTCTTCTTCTCGGGTTCATCAGCGCTCTTTTTCTTGTTCTTTTTCTTCTCTTCGCCGCTGACGTAGGGGTAGACCTTCTTGATGTTTACCAGCTTGACTTCTGCCATGTTTCTCGACTCCGCACACAGAGCCTCCGCTTGCTGTGTGCTCACGGCCAGCCGCGTTGGGCTTGCCGCGTTGCGACAGGTCTCCACACTGCCGCAGCCCGAGTCCGGGCTTGAACTTTTCCTCCTTTTTTCACGGCTGGCCTACCATGTTTGTGGAGTGGCAGGGGCCGTGGAATTAACATGCTTATTCTGATCGAAGCTGCGTGGATGATCTTTCGTGACGTCCTTGCAAGCTTCAAACATTTCGACCGGTTTGGCTATTCTCCGGGCCTCTTATGCTTAGTACTTTCTAATAAAACTATATCATAGAAATTGCCGTTGGCGTCTATTCATTTTTATCGATTTGCTACCACTTTATCAGGAGGCCTTGTTCTTCATTTCTATTTCCGCTATGATGCCAATGAACAAAGGGAAATCTATCTGGAAAGGAATACTATCAATGAATCGTATTTCGATGAATGCAGGCTGGCAATTTGTCAAGTTGCCTAAGGGCATCCCCGCCGAAAGAGAGGATCTGGACTGGGAGCCGGTATCTCTTCCTCACACCTGGTATCGGGAGAATGATCCCTACCACGGTCTTGTGCTCTATCGCAGGAAGATAGAGGTCGAGGATGGATGGAAAAATGCTTTTCTGGAATTTGAAGGCGCCGATCAGCGCTGCCGCGTATTTGTCAACGGCAGGGAGATCGGAGAGCACAAGGGAGCCTATGCCCGCTTCCGCTTCCCGGTGCCCGATGAGGCGCGGGAGAGCGGCCTGCTGCGGATCGAGGTGCTGCTGGACAACGGGGTCTCCCCGGATTCTTCCCCCAATTTCGGAGATTTCACGATCTTCGGCGGCCTGTACCGGAATGTGAATCTTCTGGTCACCGGCGAAGACCATTTTGACTACTGCTATTACGGCACCGACGGCGTGATCGCCCGCGCGACTGTGGACGAGACCGGCTGCGGCCTGCTGGAGCTGGAGCCCCATGTCTGCACCGACAAGACCGGCGCGCTCGTCGCGTATACGCTGACCGGACCGGAGGGCGAGCTTGCCGCCGAAGGCTGCGCCGCCGCAAATGAGAGCTGTTCTCTGCGTGTCGCGGAGCCGAAGCTCTGGAACGGCAAAAAGGCCCCGAGGCTCTACACGCTCCGGGCGGCGCTGCAGGTCGACGGGGAAGCGGTGGATGAAACCGTCCTGCGCCTGGGCTTCCGCAGCATCAGCATGAGCCCCGACGAGGGCCTGCGCCTCAACGGCGAATTGCTCAAGCTCCATGGCGTTGCCAAGCACCAGGACCGCGCCGGCGTGTTCTCCGCCGTGAGCGGGGGGCAGATCGATGAGGATTTTGACATCATCCGGGAGATCGGCGCCAACGCCGTGCGCCTGAGCCACTACCAGCATCCCCAGCACGCCTATGACCGCTGCGATGAGGACGGCCTGCTTGTCTGGGCCGAGGTCCCCATGCTGAAAATGACGGAGAACGGCGCGCTTTACGCCAACATCGAGCAGCAGCTCATGGAGCTGATCCTGCAGAACATCCACCATCCTTCCATCTTCTGCTGGGGCATCCAGAACGAGATCGGCATGTTCCGGGACGCGCCCTTTATGCACGAGGAGTGCC
>CAMOXK010000016.1 GCA_946629065.1 uncultured Clostridia bacterium | reverse complement strand
TGCTGCTCTTCGTGGGCCGCATGATGTGGTACAAGGGCATCCGCATCATCCTGGACGCTTTGAAAATGCTGGATAGCGAGGGAAGGAACTTCCGCATGGTCTTCGTCGGCGGCGGCGGGGACAAGGAGGAGATCCAGGCCTATGCCGAGGAGCTGGCCCTGGGGGAAAAGGTGATCTTTGTGGAGCCCATCCGGGACCGGGAGCGGATCCGCGCCTGGTATTGCAAGGCGGACCTCTTCCTCTTCCCCTCCACCTTTGACACCAACGGCCTCGTGGTGCGGGAGGCCGCGGCCTGCGCGCTGCCCAGCGTTCTGGTCCGTGGCAGCTGCGCCGCGGAGGACGCCGCCGACGGGGAGACCGGCTTTCTCATCGAGGAAAACGCCGCCTCCATGGCCCAGATGCTGCGTGCGCTGCTGGAAAAGCCGGAGCAGATGCGCCGGGTGGGACAGCAGGCCCAGCGGGACCTGTATCTCTCCTGGGAGGATTCCGTGGCCAATGCCTGGGAAGGCTACGGCAAGGTCATCGAAAAGTACCGCAGCGGCGGCTATTCCCGGGAAAAGACCGTCTCCGACGAGGCCTTCCGCAATCTGGGCGACCTGATGGACAAGATGAGCCGTCTGGACCGTCTGGACCTGCGCAGGACCGTGGAGATTCGGGGCAAGAGCCTGTCCCTGGCTGAGGTCTCCGGCCTGATCCACAAGATCCTGGACCAGGGGGAGGAGAGTCTCCGCCAGCGCTACGACCGCTTCCTGTAATGCTGCGGTTTTGCGCCGCAGGGGAGGGGCTCGCCTCTCCCGGCAGCACGCACGCCAAGGCCATGCCCAAACGGAAAGATTCGGTGAATTCACAGCGTGTTACGAATTCGCCGAAGCTTTTGCCTGAAAAAGGTCGCTGCCGCCGGGCGGGGACAAGCCGCCGCCCCTACGGCGGTGACGGAGCTGCGTTCCTCTGTAGAAAAAGGTTTGGCAAAATCGTACGCGATTTTGCCAAACCTTTTTTCTATATGGATTCGTGCCGCAGGGGAGGCTGGGCGCGGCGCAACGCCGGGATTACAGCGCCTCAAAATCCAGAAAATCAAAATCCGCCGTCTGTCGGCGCAGCATGGCGTCCACGCAGCCGAGACCGAACATGGTTCCGGTAAACTCCCCGTAACCGCTGTGCTCGTCGGACAGGTGCCAGGTGGCAAAGTCCGGGCCGATGGGATTCCAGACGTCTCCGTCAGAGGACCAGGAGAAGGCAAAGCGCTTTCCCTCGATCGTTACCCGCAGCCAGACCGGGCCAGCGCTTGCCGGGAGCTCAAGCTCCCGATGGTCGTTCTTCACGCCCCGGTCCACCTCCTGTACGCTCAGCACCGGACAGCCCTGTTCCTCGCTCCAGGTCTTGCGCAGCCAGACATAGTTCATGTTGTCGTAGTAGAGCGCCAGCCCCGCGCTGTGCTGATAGAGCGCAGGCGAGAAGTCCATTTTGGTCGTGATCACGGCATGCAGGCTGGTCAGCTTTCTTGCAAGGAGACTGACCCTGTTGGTGGAGCTCAGGGACTCCTGCCCCCGCAGGCGCAGCCAGCCGGGACGAGCTTGCAGATCGGAGAAGGTCCTGGGGTCGATGCGCGGGGCGTAATAGTCCCGGCGCAGCTCCGAAGCGTCAAAGCCGTCAAAGCCGGGCAAGATTCCGGCCGCAAAGGGCGGCAGCGCAGCTTCCTCGCTCTCCAGCCGCGCAAGACAGCCGCCGCCGGGAAGCTGCAGCCAGCCCTCATCCGTCCACTCCAGTTTCTGGATGGCCGCCTCCCGGCCCAGGGTGCAGCAGAGCTCCGGCACAAAGGGCCGGGAGCAGTGATAGGCCATGAACACCTCACCCGTGGGCGTCTCCGCCAGGCTCCCGTGGCCCGCCTTCTGCAGCGGGGCGTCCGGGTTATAATAGCGGGGCTTGAGATGGTCGGTATCGGCGCTCTCGTCCCGGTTTTCGGCCACGGAGCTGATGATCGGGTTGTGGGGGCAGGACTCATAGGGACCAAAGATCTCTTTGGCGCGGCTGAGGGTGGCGCAGTGGTAATAGCCCGTGCCGCCCTCGGCGCAGAGCAGATAGTAATAGCCGTTCTTCTTATACAGATGCGGCCCTTCCAGGCAGCCGCGCAGGGTGGCACCCATGGAGATCCGCCTGGGATAGCCCACGATGGCTTTTGCTTTGGGGTCATATTCCACGAGGCAGATCCCGCCGGGCTTGCGGCGGTCGTCCCGAGTCTCCCACTCCAGGGACACCAGCCACTTACGCCCGTCGTCGGCATGAAAGAGGGAAGCGTCAAAGCCCGCCGAGTGGAGATACACCGGCTCGGACCAGGGCCCGTCGATCTCCGGGGCGGTGATCAGATAGTTGTCAATGTCAAAAAAGCGGGCGTTCATGGAGCGCATGACGCCATAGACCAGATAAAAGAGCCCGTCCTCCTCGCACCAGCTCAGGCAGGGCGCCCACACGCCCTTGGCCGAGGGCAGGCCGCGCAGCGAAAGCGCCTCCGCGTCCCGCAGCAGATGGGTCTGCAGCTCCCAGTGCTTCAGGTCCCGGGAATGGTAGACCGGGATCCCGGGGAACCACTCGAAGGTGGAGCAGGCCAGATAATAGTCGTCACCCCGGCGGCAGAGGCAGGGGTCGGAGTGAAAACCGGGCAGGATCGGATTTCGGATCATAACGAAAGCCCTCGATTCATGTGATAAAGGATACATCATGTTATCCCGTTTTCGGAGATTTGTCCAGCATAATACTACTTTCAAATAGAAATCTATAAAGTCTTGTGGCCAGAATTGTGCCATACTTCGTTGAAGCCCTTGAACATATATCTCCATTATGCTCTGCGGCCTTCGCCTCGTCTGGCGCAATTGAAGTCTCGCAATCCTTTTTAAAGCTTCTGATTTGAAAGTAGTATAAATCTCCGGGCTTTGTATAAAGGGCGGATCTGCACCGGCCACAGTTCGGATCCGCCCAACGCCTTATTTGGATTCCTGCCGGCGCGCCGGGCCGCCGAGGGCGTCGGCCCCTGCAAAGCGGAGGGGAGGAGATAGGGATCTACATATCCTCCAGTCACCGGCGCTCCCCTTCAGTCAGCTTCGCGGACAGCTCTCCCTTGTATTTTCGCCGGGTGGCGAGACCGCCGCGAATGTGGCGCTGGGCCTTGTTCCAGTCCAGAAGCTGCCGGACCTGGGCATAGAGCCCCGGGTCCACCCGGCGCAGCCGCTCGGTCAGGTCCTTGTGGACGGTACTTTTGGAAATGCGGAACTTTGCGGCGGCGGCCCGGACGGTCGCCCTGTTTTCCAGAATATAGGCTGCCAGATCGCAGGCCCGTTCCTCTATATCGGTATGCAATGCCACCACTCCCTGTGCGCGGCCCTGCCGCGCGATTCCTGCTCCATGTATATGAGCGGGGAGGAGGGAGATATGTTCTGCGCAGGAAAAAGGCAGCAAAAAGAAACCCCGTCTCCGGAGAAATTCCCGGAGACGGGGTCGTTCAAGTTTGCGCGGGATAGGGTTTCAGCGGACTCAGGCCTTCTGCGCGTACTGGAAGAAGAAGTAGCCCATGCCGGTGTAGCCCAGGTTGGTCAGGCCGTTGTTGCAGTACATGTTGGTGTAGTAGTAGATGGGGCAGACGGGGAAGCCGCCTTCGCCGAAGAGGGTCTCCTCCGCGGAGTACAGCAGCGCGTCGCGGTCGGGACCGGCCAGAGCGGCCTTGGCGGCGGCGATGTTCGCATCGAAGCTCTCATCGGAGTACAGGCCGTAGTTGTAGGAGTTGCCGGTGACCATCAGCTCCAGA
This sequence comes from uncultured Clostridia bacterium, assembly GCA_946629065.1. Classification (GTDB taxonomy): domain Bacteria; phylum Bacillota; class Clostridia; order Oscillospirales; family Oscillospiraceae; genus Limivicinus. The sequence goes on along the minus strand of CAMOXK010000016.1, from coordinate 30,394 downwards.
TAGGTCACAGGGTCGTTGTAGTCGGCGATCCAGCCGAGACGGGCAACGCCGAAGGCGTGCTCGCCCAGACCGTTGGTGTAGGTGGCCCACTCCTGGTTCTCCAGGGTGATGCTCATGCCCAGAACGGTCTGCCAGTCGGAGCCGCAGGCTTCGGCAATGGCCTTGTGGGTATCGGAGGTGTTGAAGTTGTAGACCACGGTGGTGTTGGGATCCCAGGAGCCGTCGGCAACAGCCTCATCGTACAGCTGCTTGGCCAGCTCGCACTTGCCGGCGTAGGTGCTCAGATCCGCGTCGGGGTACATGCTCTGGAGGGTGTTGTAGATGGCGCCCAGCTCGGACACGCCGAAGGCGAAGTCTGCGCCGGTGGAATCCAGGATGCCGGAGGCGACAAAGCCGGTGGCGGGGACCTGACCTCCCTGGGTCACGTTCTCGACGATGTTCTCGCGGTCAACGGAGAGGACCATGGCCGCGCGCACACGCCAGTCGGTGATCTTGGAGCAGTTCAGGTACAGGTAGTAGGTGCCCACGTAGGGGTTGATGAAGCAGTCGCCGGAGGCCTGCAGGCTCTCGATCATGTCGGTGGGGAAGTTCTCGATGAAGTTGTACTCACCGGACTGATAGGCGGAGAGGATGGCAGTCTCGCTGTCGCTGAGCCACCACACGATGGCGTCGGGTCCCAGGTTCTTCGCGTCGTAGTAGAACTCGTTGGGCTCCATGCGGATGTAGCTGTCGTGGACCCACTCGACGACCTTGTAAGGTCCGTTGACCACGATGCTGGAAGGATCGGTCCAGTTCTCGTTGCCCTCCACCACGTCCTCACGCAGGGGGACGAGAGAGGCAAAGGCGCACATCTCGATGAAGTAGGCGCAGGGGGCCTCCAGCTGGATCTCCAAGGTCTTGTCGTCGATGGCGGTGATGCCCAGCTCGCTCTTGTCCTTTTCACCGGCCTGGATGGCGGCGGCGTTCAGGACGATGTTGTCCAGGAAGTAGCCGTAGTCGGAGGCGGTGGCGGGATCCACCAGTCGCTGCCAGCTGTAGACGAAGTCCTTGGCGGTGACGGGCTGGCCGTCGGACCAGAAGATGTCGTCCCGCAGGGTGAAGGTGTAGGTGCAGAGATCATCGGAGACCTCATAGGACGCGGCCTGACCGCAGACGACCTCGGTGTTCTTCATGTTGGGGTCATCCGCAGCCTGCTCGTCGATCATCTGATACTTCATCAGATTCTCGAACTGGTGCTGGGTGTAGGTGGAGCCGTCGACGGAGCTGATCAGGCCCGGATCGATGGTCTCCGGCTCGGACGCGATGCAGGCGTTGACCACGAAGGGCTCGGCGGCGGTATCAGCGGAAGCATCGGCGGGGCTGCTGGCGTCGGCATCGGCCGGGGTGTCGTTGGCTGCGGGGGCGCCGCTGGGAGAGCCGCAGGCGGCCAGCGCAAAGACCATGCACAGAGCAAGCAGCAAAGCAATTGTCTTTTTCATGTTATTCCTCCTGTTTTGAAATTGTAAAAAGCTCAGATCTGAGCCTGTTACCAAGGTTTGTCAGCCCTGCTCCAGCAGGTGGCAGGCCGCGTAGTGACCGGGACCGTATTCCTTCAGGGCGGGCTGTTCGGCACGGCAGCGCTCCGTGGCATAGGGACAGCGCGTGTGGAAGCGGCAGCCGCCGGGCGGGTCCAAGGGGCTGGGGATATCGCCCTCCAGCAGGATGCGCTGACGGGCGCGGCTTTTTTCCGGGTCCGGCAGGGGCACCGCGGAGAGCAGGGTCTGGGTGTAGGGGTGGATGGGATGGCTGCACAATTCATAACTCTCTCCCAGCTCCACCAGCTGGCCCAGATACATGACGCCGATGCGGTTGGAGATATGGCGCACCACGCTGATGTCGTGGGCGATGAAGAGATAGGTCAGCCCCTTGTCCCGCTGCAGATCCTCCAGCATGTTCACCACCTGGGACTGGATCGACACGTCAAGGGCGGAGATGGGTTCGTCGCAGACGATGAACTCCGGCTCCACGGCCAGGGCCCGGGCGATGCCCACGCGCTGCTGCTGGCCGCCGGAGAACTCGTGGGGGAAGCGGTTGGCGTGCTCGGTGTTCAGACCTACCTCGTCCAGCAGAGCCTTGATGCGCTCCTGGCGATCTTTTTTCCCGGAGCAGAGCTTGTGGATGTCCAGCGCCTCGCCCACGATCTCGCCCACGGTCATGCGCGGGTCCAGGGAAGCGGAGGGATCCTGAAAGATGATCTGCATTTTGCGCCGGTAGGGCAGCATGTCCACCGCGATCTTCTGGGCGCTGTCGTAGATGGGCGTCCCGTCATATTCGATCCGCCCGGCGGTGGGCTCGTACAGCCGGATGATGGTGCGTCCCAGGGTGGTCTTGCCGCAGCCGGACTCACCCACCAGACCCAGGGTCTCGCCCTTGAAAATCTCCAGAGAGACGGACTCCACGGCCTGCACGTATTTTTTCTTCCGGAAGAGATTGCCCTTGACGGGGAAGTACTTGCTGAGATTTTCGATTTTCAGAAGAATGTCGCTCATGTCTTATCCCCCTTTCCCGGCTGCTCCCGGAAATGGAGCCAGCAGGCGGAGATATGCCCGTCGCCCACCTGGACGAAGGGCGGCTTCTGCCGCAGACAGATCTTCATGCAGTCCTTGCAGCGGGGGCCGAAGCTGCAGCCCTGTGGCGGGTTGAGCAGGTCGATGGGCGTGCCCTCAATGGGCACCAGCCGCTCCCGCCCTTCCTCGTCCAGACGGGGGGTGGAGGCCAGCAGACCCTTGGTATAGGGGTGCTGCGGGTCATAGAAAATGTCGTTGACCGGGCCCTGCTCCACAATGCGGCCCGCGTACATGACCGATACCCGGTCGCAGATCTCGGCCACAACGCCCAGGTTGTGGGTGATGAAGATGATGGAGGTGTTTTCCTTTTTCTGCAGCGCCTTCATCAGCTCCAGGATCTGGGCCTGGATGGTCACGTCCAGGGCTGTGGTGGGCTCGTCCGCGATGAGGAGCTTGGGCTCGCAGATCAGCGCCATGGCGATCATGGCGCGCTGCCGCATGCCGCCGGAAAATTCGTGGGGATACTGGTCGATGCGCTTTTCGGCGTTGTTGATGCCCACCAGCTCCAGCATCTCGATGGCCCGGGCCCGGGCCTGGTCCTTGCTGTAGCCCTTGTCGTGGCACAGCAGCGCCTCCACCAGCTGGTTGCCGATGGTGTAGACCGGGTTGAGGCAGGTCATGGGGTTCTGGAAGATCATGCTGACCCGGTTGCCGCGAAACTGGCGCATCTGCTCCTCACTGAAGGAAAGGACATCCTCGCCCTCAAAGGTGATGGAGCCGCCGGTGACCTTGCCGGGACTCTGCAGAAGGCCGATGATGGAATAGGCTTCCACGCTCTTGCCGGAGCCGGATTCGCCTACGATGCCCATGACCTCGTTGTAGCCGAGAGAGTAGGAGATGCCGTCAACGGCCTTGACTTCACCCGCCGGGGTGAAGAAGGAGACCTTGAGATCCTTGACCTCAAGAAGGGTTTTCTTTTCGTCCATAGCCGTTTCCTCCCTACTTCTTCAGACGCGGATCCAGCGCGTCGCGCAGGCCGTCGCCCACCAGGTTCAGCGTCAGCACCACCACCGTGAGGATGATGCCGGGAAACACCAGCCTGTAGGGGTACAGGGTGATGGTCTCCAGCGCGTCGGAGCACAGGGAGCCAAGGCTCGCCATCGGGGCGGAGACACCCAGACCCAGGAAGGACAGGAACGATTCCAGAAAGATGGCGCTGGGGATCTGCAGGCAGGTAGTGATCACCAGCTGCCCCACGCAGTTGGGCAGCAGATGCCGCCGGATGATCCGGCCGCTGGATGCGCCCAGGGCTGTGGCTGCGGTGACGTACTCCTGCTTTTTCAGCTGCAGCACCTGGCCGCGGACGATCCGGGCCATGGTGACCCAGTAGAGCAGGGCGAAGGTGATGAAAATGCTGACGATGCCGGCGCCCAGATCACTCATTGCGTGGGCAAAGGCGGAGGGGCTGGTGTCAAACCACTGCTGCAGCGGGTCTTTCAGCACCACCTGCAGCAAGAGCACGATCAAAACCTCGGGCACGGAATAGATGAGCTCCACGATGCGCATCATCACAAAGTCCACCGCGCCGCCGGCAAGACCGGAGATGGCGCCGTAGATCGAACCGATGATCAGCACGATCAGGGCGGCCACCACACCGATGATGATGGAGACCCTTGTGCCGTACATGGTGCGGGCCATGATGTCCCGCCCGGCGGAGTCGGTGCCGAAGACGTGGGGGAAGACGCTGCGCACCAGCTTGAGCCGGGCGGCGCCCTCCGCGGGGCTTTCCGTGAAAGCAATGGGCTCATAAGCTTTATAGCTGCCGTCCGGCTGAAGGTCGGTTTCCTTCACAAGGATCAGCGGCTCTTCCGCCTTGCTGTTCAGGATCAGCACGCTCTTTTCCACAGCCTTAGTCAGGGAAAAGGCATAGGTGCTGCCCCGATCGGAGATGTAGTAGTCGCCCTTGGAGAGGGCGGTGATGCTGCCGGGCTGCAGGGCCGTGGCATAGAAACCGTCGCAGCTGCCTTCCAGGCTGCGGATGGTTTCCTCCCCCTTGGAGTAGGCAAAGGGAGCCAGCTTCTGGGAAGCGCGGTACTGCTCGGCGTAGCTGTAGGGGATCAGGGAGGGACCGACAAAAGCGAACAGCAGGCAAAGGAGAAAAACAGCCAGCGCGACCATGGACACCGTGTTGGACCGGAAGCGGCGCCAGGCGTCACGCCAGTAGGAGATGCTCTTGTGCATCTGGACCATGGAGGCCTTTTCGCTCTCTCCGGCGGGGGCAAAGTCCTCCGCGGTCAGCGCGGGGATCTTGTCGGGGTCGATCTGAAAGGGACTGATCTTGGCAAATTTTCCGTCCATGGTTCAGTCCTCCTTCTCTGTCAGGGTGATGCGCGGGTCGACGATCTTGTAGGCGATATCCACCACCAGATTCATCACGATCACCAGAGCGGACAGGACCACCGTGGTGGCCATGATGACCGGGTAATCCCGGTTCAGCACGCTTTGAACATAGTATTTGCCAAGGCCGGGAACGGAGAAGGTGGATTCCACCACAAAGCTGCCGGTGATGATGCCCGCCATGACCGGGCCAAGATAGGTGATGACCGGGATCAGCGAGTTGCGCAGGGCGTGCTTGAGGATCAGCGCACGGGTCTTCACGCCCTTGGCACGGGCCGTGCGGATGTAATCCTGGTTGATGGCGTCCAGCATACTGGTGCGGGTGAGCTTGGCCACATAGCAGGTGTAGTAAAAGGACAGGCTGATGACCGGCATCACATAGCTTTTGGCGTCCGGCAGGCTGCCGCTGAGGGTGGGCAGCCACTGGAGCTTCACCGCGAAGGTCACCAGCAGCAGCGTCGCCAGCACAAAGGTCGGCACCGCGACACCGACGGTGGTCATCACGCGCAGGAAGCCGTCGATCCACTTGCCCCGGTTGTAGGCCGCGATGCAGCCCAGCGGGATGCCGATGATCACCGCCAGCAGAAGCGCGTATACGCCCAGCTTCAGCGAGAGGGTGAACTTGCCCTGGTGGAAGATGATCCTGGAGACGCTGGTGCCCTCCTGCATTTTCAGCGAGGTGCCCAGATCTCCCTGCAGATAGCTTTTGATGTAGTTGAAAAGCTGCACGTACAGGGGCTTGTCCAGCCCGTACTTGGCGTTGGCGCGGGCGATCATCTCCGGCGTGGACTTTTCCGTCAGAAAGGGGCTGCCGGGGACCGCATTCATCAGCAGGAAGGTGATACACATGATGAGCAGCAGCGTCAGGAAAGCCACCACGATGCGCTTTACGATATATCCTGTCATTCCGATCCCTCACAAAGATTGTTGATCGAAGGCTCCGCCGCACCTCCCGGAGCGGGTGAAAACCGGGAAAACTGCCCGGCGGACGCTTCGCCGATTTACTAAATTAAATCGTATTATAGCCTCTCGACTCGGCTTTTGCAATTTGTTTTCCGCAATTTCCAAAATTTTGGGAGACTTAGCAAATATGCAAAAAAACAGAGGCGCAAAATTGTATAATTTAACGCGGTAAATATTTACAGAATTACATTATATTTCCATTTTGCGCGCTGCGGCAGCAATTTTGCCCCTGAAAGATCAGGACGAGCCGGCAGGGGGAGCTTTGCCCGCAGGGCACGCAAGAGGCCCTCTCCTGCGCTTTTTTGCATGTTTTGCAACGGGCCCTTTTCCGTATGAGCAGAGCAAAAAAGATGCGCGCCCTGCGTTCCCAAAACGCAGGGCGCGAGAGGGAGAGCGGCACAAGCCCTCCAGGGGGGAAAGGTCGAGAGAATGCAAAGGGGGCTTGCTTTTTCCACCGGAATCTTTTATAACTGGTAAGGAAAGTCGAAGCGCCTGCGGGCGAAGAGGAGAGAAAACCATGGAGAAAAGTGAAAAAAGGAAAAAGCCGGCGTCAGGGCGATTCCTCCTGTGGCTGTGCCTCTCACTGGTGTTGCTGATGCTGGTCCTCCCGGCCTGCGGCGCGGAGAGCGGGGAGGAAACCCCCGCTCCGGAGGAAAGCGCAGAGCCTACGCCGGAGCCCACCCCGGAGCCGACTCCGGAACCCACGCCCGAGCCCACGCCCGAGCCCACGCCCTTTCCGGAGCCGGAGCTGACGGCGGACTGCCCTGTGACCATGGACGGCACGGAGCTTGCAAGCGGCAGCTTTCTGCATGATGGCGTCCGCTATGTCTATTTCTCCGAGGCGGCAGAAGCCCTGGGGCTGGAGCCGGAGATGGGTGAGGACGACGTGAGCTGCGCCTTCCCCTGGCGCAAGAGCCGGGTGGAGCTGCAGGCGGAGAGCGACGAGCTGCGCTATCTGGACGAGAGCGTGGCCCTGGAGGCGCCGGTGCTGCTGTGCAAGGGCGGCGAGGAGCTGCTGCTGCCGGTGGAGTCCTTCTGCGATGCCATCCAGATCGGCCTGTTCTATGACGAGGAGTTTGACCATCTGTACTGCACGCCAGGCGCGGGGGACTGGGAGCTGCCCCAGGGCTACTATGTGCCGGTGATGATGTATCACGGCGTGGGCGGCGGCGACGAGAGCGCCAACCTCTTCGTGGAGCCCAGCAGCATGGAGGAACAGATCGTCTATATGCTGGATAACGGCTATACCCCCATCTGGTTTTCGGACCTGGAGCATGTGGAGGACTATGAAAAGCCGGTGCTGCTGACCTACGATGACGGCTGGAAGAATACCTATACTTTCCTCCTGCCCCTGCTGGAAAAGTACCATGTGAAGGTCACGATCTTCATGATCTGCGACGCTTTTGAGCACAGCGGCAACCACCTGGACCCGGACCAGGCCCTGGAGATGGCCGCCAGCGGCTATGTGGACTTCCAGAGCCACACCATGTCCCACGAGAACCTGCTGGATCTGACGACGGAGGAGCGGGAATACGAGCTGCGCGAATCCCGACTCTTCCTGACCAGATTGTTGGGCAAAGAACCCTTTGTGCTGGCCTATCCCATCGGCGGGAGCAACGAGAAGATCCAGGAGCTGACCAGTCACTATTACCGCTTCGGCGTAAAAATGTATGAACCTAAGCCCTACATCATGCCCTACAACACCAGTGACGATCCCATGTCGGTCTATCGCTTCTTCCCGGAGAGAAAGACCCCGTTGAGCGTGTACGCCAAATGGCTCTCCTCCGCCTTTCCGCCCGAGGGAGAGGAGGTAAAGCCCATCCGCTACACCTGGATCCCCTATCAGGAGCCCACGCCGGAACCCACCGCGGCACCGGAGCCCGAGCCCACACCGGCGCCGGAGCCTGTGCCGGATCCCGAACCGGATCCGGAACCGGTGACAGAACCATGAGAAAGACAATAAGAGAGATATTATGATCCAAGAAATCCACATCAATACCCTGGAGGAGCTGATGCCCCTGCTCTCCGAGCAGGAGGACCGGCCCGACCTGGGACGAAACCGCAGCCCCTATGTGTACCGGGGCATGACCAACGCGGACTTTCGCATGGTCACCAGCCTGCGCCGCAACTGCAAGCAGCTGCAGCAGACTCTGGAGCCTGCGATCCTGAAAAACTTTGCCAAATACGCCGTGATCGAAGACCCGGGGGTGTCCCAGTCCGTGTGGCACCAGATGATCCTGGGCCAGCACCACGGCCTGCCCACCCGGCTGCTGGACTGGACCCAGTCCGCCCTGGTGGCGCTGCACTTTGCCATGAGCGAGGAGAATCTGGAGCACATGGCGGACCATGACTGCATGGTCTGGCGCATAGACATCCGGGAGCTGCACGCCCTGCTGCCGGAAAACTACCAGCAGGTGATGCGCCAGTATCAGGCGGAGGTCTTCTCCGTGGACATGCTGGCCGCCGCGGCCAGAAGCCTGGAGCAGTATGACCGGGAGCTGGGGGATCGGGCCATGGTGGTGCTGGAGCCGCCCAGCATCAACGCCCGCATCGTGAACCAGTATTCCTTCTTCTCCGTGGTGCCCATGGAGATGGAGAACGTGGAGGATTTCCTCCAGCGCTGCACCCAAAACAGCGTGAAGTATGTGATCGATCGCTCCCTCCGCTGGCGGGTGCGGGATATGCTGGACCAGCTCAACATGTCCGAGCGCATCGTCTACCCAGGACTGGATGGCCTGTCCAAATGGATCGGACGTCACTATTTCGTGAAAGAGCGGGAAAACGGATAAAGGGCGTGTTGCAAAAAGCAACACAGCCAATGAATTGCGCCTGGCGGCACATGAATTGCCAGAAGGCATGAATTGTGCTGCGCACATGAATTGCTCTGCGGAGCATCGAGACGCAATTCCAATCATGTGCGAAGCACAAATCAGGTCGCGAAGCGAGAAATCATGACGCCTTCGGCGTCCATTCATGAAAACAGGGGCTGTTTTGCAACAGCCCCTCAAGCTGTCGACAAAGTGTCGACAGCTTGAAAAGCCAAAATGGAAACTTCCGAAAAAGTTCCCATTTTGGCATAGATTGAACGTGAAGGGGGGCATCCCTTCGCCCTCCCCCCTTCACAATCCCCCCATGCGTGTCCAAGCTCTGCCGTATAGGTTTGTCTACAGTCTGAGGGGCTGTTTTGCAACAGCCCCTTTATCGTTTATGGTTTTGAGATATAGGTTTTGAGCGTTGAGCATCGTTTCCAAAAGACAGAAAGCCTGGGCTGTGAAAAACATCGTTTTTTCACAGCCCAGGCTTTCTATGCCCGGTTTCAGGCGGCCAGGAAGGCGCGCAGTTCCTCCACAGTGAGGGCGGAGCGGTACACAGTCTCCTCCACAGGGTCCAGGTAATAGAGCACGCCGTCCTCTTCATAGAGCAGTATGCTGTGCTCCTCCCGGAAGTTTTTCAGATGGATCCTGCCGAAGGCATGAGGCTCCAGATCCTCAGCGCTGCGCTCCTCCGGACTGCCCTTCAAAAGCTCCCGCAGCAGGGACAGGTCCCAGTTCGTAAGCTCCCACTCTTCAAGGGTGTGGGCCTCTGCGGCTTCGTCCTCCGCGGTGTCCGCAAGCGCCGCGGCTGGCGCTTCCGCCTCGGGCTCCTCCTGGGCAGTCTCCGCGGGGGCGCTTGCGACGGATCCCATGCCCAGCAGGGGATGGTCGCTTTCCGGGGCAGCTGCCACGGCATTGGACTGCAGCATGGGAGCGTCCGCGGCTTTTTCGGCGGAGGGTTCCTCCGCAGCGGGGGCGGCCTCGGGCATGGCCCGGACTTCCTCTTCCGCGGCGGCGAGCTTCTCCTCGGCAGCGGCAGGGGCGGCCTCATAGGCGGCGGTGACCAGGTTCTTGCCGTGGGTGATGGAAACACCCAGATACACGCCGACGATCACAGCCACACAGGCAGCGGCGGAGAGGACGCTGCGCAATATGGTGGGGATGCGGTTGCGGCGGCGGATCTCTTCCCGATGGATCTCGGCCATGACGTTATCCCGCAGATCAAAGGGGGATTCCTCCAGATCTTCGCCGATCCGGTGGGAAAGGACGGAAAAAGCCTGGAACAGCGCGGCGCAGTCGGGGCAGGTCTCAATATGTCGGGCGAGATCCGCTTCCTCCTGTGCGCTGAGATCGCCGTCCACCATGCGGCTGATCAGTTCCTGATAGATTTCACATTGGCTCATAGGACATCACTTCCTCTCGGGTTTCTTGACGCGATGGAGTCCGGAATGTTCCCTTCCTTCAGCAAAAAGGCGCAAAGTTTTTTTCGCGCCCGGAAGATGCGGGATTTCACCGTTCCTTCCTCCAGTCCCATGGCCTCGCCGATCTCCTCATAGCTCATTCCCTGGATCTCCCGCAGCAGCAGGATCTGCCGCTGCTCGTCGGGCAGCTCCTGCAGCCCGCGGCGCACGGCCTCCCGGGTGAGCTTGCGCTCCAGCAGCGCCTCGGGAGACTGGCTCTCGTCGGCGATGTCCAGCTCCAGGGTCTCGCCCTCGTCGTCCTCCACGGTGAGGGAGGAGCTGGGGCGGCGTCCCTGCCGACGCTTGAAGTCCAGGCAGACGTTGGACACGATCCGGTAGAGCCAGCTGGAAAACTTGCTGTCTCCCCGGAAGGAAGACAGGGAGTTGTAGGCCTTCAGGAAAGCCTCCTGGGCCATGTCCTGGGCGTCCTCCCGGTTCCCCACCATCTGCAGGGCCACGTTGAACACATTTTTCTCGTAGGCTGCCACCAGAAGCTCAAAAGCGTTCACATCGCCGTGCTGCACTCGGCGGATGATGGTCAGCTCCTGTTCTCGTGTCAAGGGATCACTTCCTTCTGTGGAGAGTTTACTTCAGGTCTCGTTTGATCTGCCGCAGGATCCGGTCCATGTCCTCCAGGGTGGATACCTGGACCAGCTCCCGGCGGTAGATCCCCGCGTGGGCCACGCCGTGGAGATACCAGGGCAGGTGATGCCGCGCCTCCAGGCAGGCGATGCGCTCCCCGGCAAAGTCCGCCAGGGTGCGGATCTGCTCCGCCGCGGCGTCCAGCCGCTCAGAAAGGGGCGGCTGGGCCGGGATGGGTTCGCCGGCAATGGCGGCGTTGGCCTCCCGGAAAAGCCAGGGATTCCCGAAGACGCCCCGGCCGATCATGCACAGGTCCGCCCCGGTATACTGCAGGATGTGGGCCGCGTCCTCCCCGGTGAAGATATCGCCGTTTGCGGTGACGGGGATCTTCACCGCCTGCTTCACGTCCCGGATGATGTCCCAGTCGGCCCGGCCGGCATACATCTGCACCCTTGTGCGGCCGTGGACGCAGACGGCGTCCGCTCCGGCGCTTTCCAGGGTGCGGGCAAAGTCCACGGCGTTGACGCTGCCCCCGTCCCAGCCCTTGCGGAATTTCACTGTGACGGGCACGGAAACGGCCTTTTTCACCGCCTCCACGATCTTTCCGGCCAGAGCCGGGTCCTTCATGAGGGCGGAGCCGTCCCCGGACTTCACGATCTTGCCCACGGGGCAGCCCATGTTGATATCCAGAATGTCCGCGCCGGAGAGCTCCAGGGCAAGCTTTGCCCCCTCGGCCATGACCTCCGGCTCGTGGCCGAAGATCTGTACGGCGTAAGGCGACTCTTCCGGCAGCCGGTGGAGCAGGGCTTTGGTCTTCTCATCCCGATATACCAGGGCCTTGGCGGAGACCATCTCCGAGGTGCTCAGCGCCGCCCCTTCCCGGCGGCAGAGGGCGCGGAAGGCAAAGTCCGTCACCCCCGCCATGGGGGCCAGCACCGCCCGTCCGGTCAATTCCATGTTTCCGATTGTTACCATAAATCCGTCCTGAAAAAAGTGCTTTCGTAGGGGCGGCTATCAGCCGCCCGTCGATGCGGGAGAGAATCAAGCAGCGGGCGGATGCTATCCGCCCCTACAGGGTGAGCTCCAGACCAACGGGGCAGTGGTCGCTGCCCATCACGTCGGACAGGATGAAGGCGTCCTTCACCTTGTCCCGCAGCCGGTCGGAGATCACAAAATAGTCGATGCGCCAGCCCACGTTCCGGGCCCGGGCCGCCGCCCGGTAGCTCCACCAGGAGTAGGCGTCGGTCCGGTCGGGGTAGAGGAAGCGGAAGGAGTCGGTAAAACCGGCTTCCAGCAGCTCGGTGAACTTGCCCCGCTCCTCATAGGAAAAGCCGGGGTTGCCGATGTTCTGCTTGGGGTTTTTCAGGTCGATCTCCTCGTGGGCCACGTTCATATCGCCGCAGACGATCACGGGCTTCGTCTTGTCCAGCTCCTGAAGATAGGCGCGGAAGTCGTCCTCCCAGCGCATCCGGTAGTCCAGCCGCTTCAGCTCGTCCTGGGCGTTGGGGGTGTAGACGCAGACCAGGAAGAAGTCCTCATATTCCAGGGTCACCGCCCGGCCCTCGGTGTCATGCTCGGGGATGCCCAGGTTATAGCGCACGGAGAGGGGCTTGTGCCTGGCGAAGATCACCGTGCCGGAATAGCCCTTCTTCTCCGCGTAGCTCCAGTAGCTCTCGTAGCCGGGGAAGTCCAGCTCGATCTGCCCGGCCTGGAGCTTGGTTTCCTGCAGGCAGACGAAATCCGCCTCAAAGCTGCGGAAAATGTCCTCAAAACCTTTTTTCTGCACGGCCCGCAGACCGTTCACGTTCCAGGAAATGAATTTCATGCCTGCTCCTCCCTCCTGCTGCCGGTAAACTGCTCTCTGCTGATCTGATAGTACTTGAAATGCCCGTCCTCCGACACAAAGCGGAAGCCCGCCTTCTGCAGGGAGCGCTGGCTGCGGGTGTTGGGGAGCAGCGAATCCGCCAGCACCGTCTCCATGCCCAATTCCTCAAAGGCATAGCGAAGGGCCTGGCGCTCCGCCACTGTGCCATAGCCGTGATTCTTGAAGCGGTCGTTTTTCAGGCAGATGCCCAGCGCGCAGCACTTGCGCTCCGGATCGATCTGCTTGAGCACCAGCTCGCCGATCACTTCCTGCTCCAGCAGGATGTAAAAGCGCCGCTCGTTCTGCCGGGCCTGCCGCTGGGCAAACCAGGCTGCCACCTGTTCTTCGTCATAGACATAGGGCTGGCACTGGCCCGGATCCTTAAAAAGCTCCGGCGCCTGCTCAAAGTCCCGGAAAAAGGCCTGGCAGAGGGGGAGAGTGGCCGGCGTCAAACAGACGGCGTCCTCCGGGGGCTGGGGCTTTTTGCTGCCCCGGGCGTCGCCCAAAGCGGCGTTGCGGAGCCGCGGCAGGGGACCTGCGGCGGTGTTTTTGGTTTCGGCGCCTTTGGTGGCCACCAGGCGGTTGATCTTCAGCCCCTCGGCATAAAACTTGGCCTCATAGTCGGTCATCACGCCAACAGGGCCCTTTTCGTGCAGATCGTGGGTCAGCTCCGAGAGCGCCCAGCCTTCGGAATCCAGCTGCTCCACAGACCAGTCGAAGAGGGGGGTGTTGTCGGTCTTGAAATGGATCTGTCCTCCCGGAGACAGGGCATCGGCGTAAAGACGCAGAAAGCTGGGGGCCGTAAGGCGGAATTTGGCGTCCCGGCTCTTGGGCCAGGGGTCGCTGAAATTCAGATAGATGCGGTCGATCTCCTCCGGCGCAAAAATGTCCGCCAGATTCGCCGCGTCGAAGTCCATAAAGCGCACGTTGGTGATCCCCGCGTCCCTGGCCCGCTCCATGGCCAGGACCATGGCGTCGGGCACCTTTTCGATGGCAAGGATCAGGGCTGTGGGCTCCGCCAGCGCCGTCTCCACGGTGAAGCGGCCCTTGCCGCAGCCCAGCTCCACATAGAGCTTGTCCTGTTCGGGGAAGGCGGCCAGCCATTCGCCCCGCATGGCGGCGGGGTCTTCGATCAAGTAAGCGGAACAGGCCTCCATCCGTGGGGCCAGGTTGTGCCGTTTACGCATTCTCATGTTGCGATCACACTCCACATTACACAATATCACAAGATCCGCCAAACATCAAGGACATTAGGCCCGGGAAAAGGAAGGAAATACAGGCTTGCCGCTGCATCCAAAGCTGTCATTGCGAACCGGTGACCGATGTCACCGGTGTGGCAATCCGTATCCCCAAAGGACGGGAAAAGGACAAGAAAGCTCTTGCAAGCGGAGGGAAAATAGACTATAATAACCAAGCGCTCTCAATGAAGGGCGCGGAAAAGAACATAGATCCGGGTGTAGCGCAGCTGGTAGCGCGGGTGGTTTGGGACCATCAGGCCGCAGGTTCGAACCCTGTCACTCGGACCAAAACCAAGGGAGACCCCGCAAGGGGCCTCCCTTGGTTTTGGTATGGGAGACAGGGTTCGAATCATGTCCGCACATGTCGGTGACATGTGCATGAACCAGTTCGCAAACTGGTGAATACCTTAATTTCTTTTCCGCGTCTCCCGCAAGCGGAAAAGAAATGCAAGCGAACCCTGTCACTCGGACCATTTCTTATAAAGGGACTCTGATTATGATACGATCAGGGTCCCTTTTCATATACGGCATATCGTGTATGAAAAGCAGTTGGAGAAAAATACACATTGACAAATTTCTATAAGTGTGTTACTCTACATATAGAATATTTTGAATGTGAGGGAAGTGCATGGAACAGGTCTATATCGACACCGCGAAAATGCTGCGGGCCATGTCCGATCCCAAGCGGTTGCGGATCGTGGATATGCTCTCTTGCGGAGAACTGTGCGGCTGCAAGATCCTGGAGGAATTTCATATCACACAGCCCACGCTGTCCCACGACATGAAGGTGCTGAGCGAGGCAGGGATCGTTAAACAGAAGCGGGAGGGGAAAAACATTTACTACTCCATCAACAACGAGGCACTTGCCGCCATGCATCAGACGCTTGGCCGGATGTTCGAAGATAAACCGGACTGCATCTGCCATCAAAAAAGCTGCTGTGATTGAGCCGACGAAAACTACGTCGGCTTGATCCAAACCCCAAATATTGAAAAAATTAAATGTTTCGATGGAAGGTTGTGTTTTATGGGCAAGATCATTCAGGATCAGATCCTCGGCATGAAGTGGCTCAATGTCCTGATTGGCAAGGGGCTGAGCGCGCTCGGTCTGGATACCGCCACCCGCTGGGGCGGCAGCATACAGTTTTTTCTCTATGACGTCATCAAGATCACGATCCTGCTTTGTATGCTGATCTTCATCATCTCCTACATTCAGAGCTTCTTTCCGCCGGAGCGCAGTAAGCGCATTTTGGGGCGCTTCCACGGGATCGGAGCCAACATCGTCGGGGCGCTGCTTGGCACTGTGACGCCGTTCTGCTCCTGCTCGTCCATCCCGATCTTCATGGGCTTTACGAGCGCTGGCCTGCCACTGGGCGTGACCTTCTCGTTCCTGATTTCCTCCCCGATGGTGGATCTCGGAAGTCTTGTATTGTTGATGAGCATTTTCGGCGTCAAAATTGCCGCAGCCTATGTGGCGCTGGGGCTGGTGATCGCCGTCCTCGGCGGAACGCTGATTGAGAAGCTGCACATGGAAGACCAGGTGGCAGACTTTATACGCAATGCCAATTCGAGCGTCAGCCTTGAAGCGCCGGATCTGACGATTCTTGACCGTATGGTTTATGCCAGAGATCAGGTCTTTTCCACCTTCAAGAAAGTCTTTCCGTACATTCTTATCGGTGTTGGCATCGGCGCGGTGATCCACAACTGGATTCCCGAAAGCTGGGTGGAGGCGGTGCTGGGCAGCCGCAATCCCTTCGGCGTGGTACTGGCAACGCTTGTAGGCGTGCCCATGTATGCAGATATCTTCGGCACGATCCCGGTAGCTGAGGCGCTGCTGGGGAAAGGTGCGCTGCTGGGCACGATCCTCAGCTTCATGATGGCGGTCACGACACTGAGCCTGCCCTCGCTCATCATGCTGCGCAAGGCTGTCAAACCGAGGTTGCTCGTCACATTCATTGTGATCTGTATGATCGGCATTATCATCATTGGATACGGCTTCAACGCCTTCCAATACATCTTCATCTGACAGGAGGATCATCCATGAACATCAAGGTTTTAGGCGGCGGATGCCGCAACTGTGAGAATCTTTTGGCGGCAGTAAAAGAGGCGGTTGCCGAAAAAGGAATCGAAGCTGAAATCGAGTACATCACCGACATGGCCAAAATCATGGAATACGGCATTATGAGTACCCCAGCGCTGATGGTCGATAACAAGGTTGTGTCCATGGGACGTGTGTTGAAGGCAAAAGAAGTGATGAAACTTTTATAGTAATGCACCCCACCCAACGCAAATGCACCCCACCCTTTGAAAATGCACCCCGGGCAGACCAAAATGCACCCCGCCCTGACCCCGGGGTGCATTTGGTATCATTATTAGCGTGATTTGCCAGCGTCAGAAGAAGCCTGCTCCATTCCGTTTCCGCGGTTTGCGTAAGCGCCGCGGAAATTCCATATCCGCAGTCTCCTTCTTCCTTCTCAAAATCGGACCCGGTTCGCCGGGCTTCTATTTTTGGGAGAGGATCACGTTAAACACAGTAGTTGCACTCAGACAAAAAGGGACTCTGATTATGATTGAATCAAGGCCTCTTTGGTTCTTCCCAAAATGCGCGTTGTATGGTATGATATTTCCGATAACCAGGTATCTGTTGGCGGCAGTACGCCCGAAAAGAAATGTAGTAAGCGAGCTGAAGGGCATACTCTTCGGAAAAGAATAGCAGATCCCGATTTGCTGATGCCCGGGCAGAGCAACAGGAGTTCCCGGAGAAGAGACGGTGGAGGTCAGCTGCTTGAGCGGACCGGCGGACCCCTTCAGTCAGCTTCGCTGACAGCTCCCCCGGAGGGGGAGCCAAGGTCGGGATCCTTCCTTCGGGCAAGGGGGGGACGATTCCGACCGGCGGGGGCGGCGGCCCCTGCAAGGGAGACAGGGAAAGGTGCCTGAATTTGGAGAGGTGCAGCATGAACGAGAACAAAAAGAAGGATAAGAAGAAAAACGCATACGGTCTGCCGCTCGGCATGTGTATGGGAATCGCGGTCGGGACAGCGATCGGAGCGGCAACGGACAATATCGGCCTGTGGATGCCGATCGGACTTTCCGCTGGTTTGTGTCTGGGCCTGTCATTGGGTCACGGCAGCGAAGAGGATAACGAGGGGCACACGGACGATAAGCAGTAGTCATCGTAACGGCGGAGCCATATATCCATGACCTTTGCGCGAAGGGGAGGCGGCGGAGATGAGCGGCACGAAGCGATATCAGATCCTGGACGGGACCATGCTGAAGATCATCGCCATGATCAGCATGGTGCTGGATCATGTGGGCGACCTGTTTTTCCCCGGAGCGACGTGGCTGAGAGCGGCGGGCAGACTCGCGATGCCGCTGTTTGCCTTCTGCATCGCGGAGGGCTACGCCCACACCCGGGACAGAAGGAAATACCTCCTCCGCATGGGCATTTTCGCCCTCATCAGCGAGATCCCCTTTGACCTGGCCTTTGAGAGCAGGATCGGTCTGAGCCACCAGAACATCATGCTGACCTTCTTCCTCTCGATCCTGGCCCTGATGCTCTATGACCGGATCCGGGGCGGAGAAGGGACGGAAGGAGCGCAGATCCCCGCCTGGAAAACGGCGCTGGGCGTGCTTGCCGTCGGGGCCGTCGCGGTCCTGGCGCTGCTGCTGAAGGCGGACTATACCATCTTCGCCGTGATCTCCGTGTTCCTGTTTTACGCGCTGCGGAAGAAGCACCCGCTGCTGCGAAGCGGCGTGGGCGTAGGCTTCCTGGCGCTCACCAGAACAGTGGGCTACTACAGCGCCACGGGACTGAGCTTTCTTCCCCTGGCCCTGTATAACGGGAAAAAGGGTAAGGGGCTCAAGTGGCTGTTTTACCTTTTCTATCCGGGGCATCTTCTGCTGCTGGCCGGGCTCAAGTTCCTTCTGCGAGGCTGATACGAGCCGAAAAACGTCACCCCTGCTGCCATCGGCCCGACGTGAGGGAGAGCCGTTCTGATGGCCCGGAGCGCCCCGGGCAAAAAATGATTTCGGAGGTTTCAGAATGAAGATCCTTGTATTAAACGGCAGCCCCAGACCCGGCGGAGACACCGCCGCCATGATCAGAATCTTTCGGGAGGAGGCGGAGCGGCTGGGCCACCAGGTCGTCGAGTTCCCTGTATGCCGCATGAACATCCGCGGCTGCCTCGCCTGCGAGTATTGCCACGGGAAGGGACAGGGCAGCTGCGTCCAGAAGGACGACATGCAGCAGATCTACGCAGAGCTCCGTGATACGGAAATGCTGGTGCTGGCGGCGCCCATCTACTACCACGGCATCTCCGGCCAGCTCAAATGCGCCATCGACCGCTTCTATGCCGCGCTCTATCCCAAGGCGCCGGCGAGCCTGAAAAAGGCGGCCATGTTCCTCAGCTCCGGGGATCCGGACATGTACGTGGGGGCCAAGTTTTCCTATGACGGGGATTTCCTGGGCTATCTGGGCCTGGAGGACGGCGGCATCTATACCAATCACGACCCGGATGTGACGGAAAAGCTCCGGGAGCTGGCGGCCTCGCTGTAAAATATCGATACGAAATCCTGCCCCGGGCTTGATGCGCCCGGGGCATTGTGTTAACATAGCAGCGTGAGAAAGTGAAAGGGAGGGCGGCACCATGGCCTTTGACTTCAAGAAGGAATACAAAGAATTCTACCAGCCGAAAAACAGGCCGGAGATCGTGACCGTGCCCCGGGCAAACTACATTGCCGTTCGGGGTCAGGGCGACCCCAATGAAGAGGGCGGCACCTATCAGCAGGCTATCGGCGTGCTGTATGCGGTGGCCTACACCCTGAAAATGAGCTACAAGACCGACTACCGGATCGAGGGCTTTTACGATTACGTGGTGCCGCCCCTGGAGGGCTTCTGGCGGCAGGAGGGCGTGGAAGGCATCGACTACGGCAACAAGGCCGCCTTTCGGTGGATCTCCGTGATCCGGCTGCCGGAATTCGTGACGGAAAAGGACTTTGCCTGGGCGGTGGAGATGGCCGCCAAGAAGAAAAAGCTGGACTGCTCCGCGGCGGAGTTTCTCACGGTGGACGAGGGCCTCTGCGTCCAGATCCTGCATGAGGGCCCCTTTGACGCCGAGCCCGCCACCGTGGCGCTCATGGATGCCTACGTCCGGGAAAAGGGCTATGGGAACGACCTGAGCGAGGAGCGGCAACACCACGAGATCTATCTCTCGGATGCGCGGAAGGTCGCGCCGGAAAAGTGGAGGACCGTGATCCGCCACCCCATCCGGAAGGAGTGAGGGCATGGCCTCGACAAAAGCCTATCTGGACTTTGTGCTGGAACAGCTGGCCGGTGCGGAGGGGATCGCCGTTCGCTCCATGATGGGGGAATACGTGCTCTACTGTCAGGGAAAAGTGGTGGGCGGCGTGTATGACGACCGGCTGCTGCTGAAACCCACCCCCGGCGCGCTGCGGCTGCTGGCGGAGGCGGGGCTCCCCGCGGAGACGGAGCTTCCCTATGAAGGGGCGAAGGAGCTGCTGCTGGCGGATGTGGACCGGCGGGAGCTGCTGTGCCGGATGGTGGAGACCATCGCGGCGGAGCTGCCCGCGCCGAAGAGAAAGCGGACATAAGGGACGGATCGTGGAAGGGAGAGAAAAAACATGCAGAAAAGAACCATGGGAACCATCCTCTCGGCCAGGAAGCAGTGGTGGCTGAAAATCAACACCAAGGCAATTCGGACGGGACCGCTGGACGGGGCCATTTTCCCCTATGTGGTCCGGGTGCAGTATGAAGTGGACGGGATCGAATACTGCAAAAGAAAGTGGATCGCCGCGGGCGTCCCGGTGCCGAAGGTGGGGGAACAGGTGGAGCTGATCTACGACGAGGAAAAGCCCGGGAAGGTGAAGATCGTCACCGGAAAGGACTGACCCGGGGAGAATGTTCAGCCACTGCTAATGAAAACACACGTGCCCCGGGCTTGAAAGGCCCGGGGCGCTGTGCTACAATCGCCGTGAAAAATACTTGAAAAACAGGAGGAGAGAGCTATGAAGCTGGCAGAGGCTTTACAGGAGCGGGCGGATCTGAACCGGAAGATCGAGGAGCTGCGCCGCCGTTTGGGAAACTGCATCCTGACCCAGGAGGGCGAGGAGCCCGCCGAGGACCCGGTGAAGCTGCTGGAGGAGCTGGACGGGGCGGTGAAGCGCCTGGAAGTGCTGATGGCGCAGATTAATCTCACCAACAGCAAGACGAAGGTGGAGGGGCAGACCCTGACCGAGCTCATCGCGAAGAAGGACGCCCTGCTGCTGAAGCTCTCGGCCTACCGGGATCTGGTCTATACCGCGGGACAGAGCACCAGCCGGGCCAGAGGCACGGAGATCAAGGTGAAGGCTGTGCTGAAAGCCGCGGACCTGCAGAAAGAAGTGGACCGGATGGCCAAGGAAGCCAGACAGATCGATAACCTGCTCCAGGAGACCAACTGGAAGACCGGTTTGAAAGAGTGAAATGAAATCTGGTTTGCTGTGACGTAACCCTCTCCCGAGCATCGAAAGCGTAGGGGCGCTTCACGAAGCGCCCGGCAGAGGACGGTTCCTGCGTTGTATTTCGCCCGGGCGAATTCGCATGTCAAGGATCGTACCGCACGGGCCGTTCGTGAACGGCCCCTACGAGATCGGGGCGGGACGGCTCAGGCAGACAGACACGTAAATATTCTGTTGGTAGCTTTTCCGGGCGCATATCAGGCGGCAGCTGCCCAAGCTGCACAGCGGATGTGCCGTGAGCGGGCACGGGGTTCGAATCCCCAAGGATCCTTAGGCTCCGATGGCGCATGACCGCAGGCTAACTGTGTATGGCGCATCACCGGATATGGACGGGAGAGCGAGGGTGGCGTAAGGGGAAAGAGACGATGGGAATGGAGCTTGGAAAAATCGGCTTTTGCGGGGTGGACTGTTCCGCCTGTCCGGATCTTCAAAATGAAAAATGCCCCGGCTGCCGGGAGAGCGTCTGGCCCGAGGGGGACGCCTGCCCGCCTGTGGCCTGCTGTGGGGAGAGGAAGATCCCCTGCTGCGGCCTCTGCCCGGATTTCCCCTGCCCCATGATGCGGGAATTCTA
Source organism: uncultured Clostridia bacterium (assembly GCA_946629065.1). Taxonomy (GTDB): domain Bacteria; phylum Bacillota; class Clostridia; order Oscillospirales; family Oscillospiraceae; genus Limivicinus. Next base: position 9,447 of record CAMOXK010000016.1, on the reverse strand, counting down.
CGGCGAGAGCGAGAGCCATGAAGAAGCTTACCGCCGGATGCGCTTCCTGCGGGGAGAAGTGCAAGGAGACGAAAATGCTGCGAAAAATCACCCGGTATGAAGACCTGAACACCAGAGCGCTGATGGACGTCTATGCCGAGAGCAACTTTGAGAACACGGACTGGTTCTATCCGGACGATGCGGACAAGGCCGAGGCAGTGCGCAAGGTGGAAGCGGGTTTCCTGGAATTTCTGAGGACCGATTTCTTCTCCCGGAAGGGAAGCGTGTATTGGATCCTGGAAGAAAACGCGGTTTGGGTCAGCGCCTGCCGGATCTCCACCGTCCGGCCCGGACTCTTCTATCTGGAAGCTTTGGAGACCCGCCCGGATTGCCGAAAACAGGGCTGCGCCTCCCGGCTTCTTACCGGGGTGCTGGAGGAAATGAAGCGGGAGGGCCCCTTCCGGCTCTGTGACTGCGTGGGCAAGGGGAACCGGGCCTCCCTGAAAACCCACGAAGCATGCGGCTTTCGCATCGTGTCGGAGGCGGGCTTCGATTATCTGCGGGAGGAGGCGGACGACCACGACTTCGGCTTGGAGTACCGCTATGAGGGCAGCGGGGCAAAGGGAACAGAAGCAGTGCGCTTTTCTCCCATCACCGCGGAAGATGATGCGGCCCTTGCCCGGATCGTCCGGCACAATCTGGAAATGCACGACCTGGCCCTGCCGGGCACAGCTTATTACGACGAGCAGCTGGACCATCTGAGCGGCTATTATCTGGCCGACCCGGCAAAGCGCTTTTACCTGGTGGCGCGGGACGAGGCCGGGCAGACCCTGGGCGGCGTGGGAGTCGCGGAACTTCCTTTCTTCGAGGACTGCGGAGAGCTGCAGAAGCTCTATCTCACAGATGAGGCCAAGGGCGCGGGCCTGGGCTATGCCATGATCGCCCGGATCGAGGACAAGGCCCGGGAGCTGGGCTACAGGCGCCTCTACCTGGAGACCCATACCAATCTCCGGGCGGCGCTCCATGTCTATGAAAAGAGCGGCTACCGGCAGATCCCCCGGCCCGCGGAGGCCGTCCACGGGACCATGGACCGCTTTTATATCAAGGAACTGTAAATCCGTCGACAGGCGGGGCTTTATAGAAAAGAGAGGAAAGAACATGCGTATCATCACCGTGAGCCGCCAGTTCGGCAGCGGAGGCCGGGAGCTGGGAAAGCGCCTGGCGGACCGGCTTGGCTGGGACTATTATGACAAGGAGATCATCGACACCCTGGCCCAGGACCAGGGTCTGGACCCGGACTATGTCAGAAGGGTGCTGGGAAACCACGGCTGGCAGAACGTGCAGCTTACCTTCCGCAACAGCTTTGACCGGGTGGTGCTGGATCCCGGGATGCGGACCCAGCTGCTGGTGAAGGAGCGGGAGATCCTGCTGGAGATCGCCGAGGCGGGCAACGACTGCATCATCGTGGGCCGGGACGCGGACGTGATTTTGCAGGACTACCACCCCTTCCGCATCTACGTCTGCGCGGATCTGGACGCCAGACTCCGCCGCTGCATGGGCCACGAGCAGAAAAAGCCCCGGGCCCAGCGCCTCACGGAAAAGGAGATCCTGCGCAACATCCGCCGCATCGACAAAAACCGCATCCGCACCCGGGAGGTGATCACCGGCAAGCACCACGGGGATGCCAGCGCCTTTGACCTGACGGTGAACACCGCCGGCTGGGAGATCAAGCGGTTGACCGAGGCGGTGGGGGACTTCGCCCTGCGCTGGTTTGAGGGCTGAGCCATGGAACAGAGACTTGACCGGAAAGACCTGACCCAGGGGGTCGTGTGGAAAAAGCTGCTGGTCTTCTTCCTGCCCATTGCGGCGGGCACCTGCATCCAGCAGCTCTATAACGCGGTGGACGGGCTCATCGTGGGCCGCTTCGTGGGCACCATCGCCCTGGCCGCCGTGGGCGGCAGCTCCGCCCAGATCATCAATCTGCTCATCGGCTTTTTCGTGGCCACCACGGCGGGAGCCTCGGTGGTCATCGCCCAGGTCTACGGCGCCGGACGGGACGAGGACGTGCGCCTCGCCGCGGGCAACGCCCTCGCGGTATTTGCCCTGCTGGGCCTGGTGCTGATGGCCTTCGGCCTCATCTTCACGCCTGCCATGCTGCGCCTGCTGCGCACGCCCGCGGACACCATGGAGGCTTCCGTCCTCTATCTGCGCATCTATTTTCTGGGTGTGCCCTTCGTGCTGATTTTGAACATGGAGTCCAACATGCTCCGCTCCGTGGGCGATTCCTTCAGCCCCTTCCTGTACATGGTGGCGGGCTGCGTCAGCAACATCGTGCTGGACGCGGTGTTCGTGCTGGTCTTCCACTGGGGCGTGGCGGGCGTCGCCATCGCCACGGTGCTGGCCCAGGTGCTGAACATGGGGCTGCTTACCTGGAAGCTGCTGCGCACCAAAGAGAGCTACCGCCTGAGCCTGAAGGAACTGAAGCTCAAGGGCGTCTATCTGCGGAACATGCTGCGCCTGGGCATCCCCTCGGGGCTGCAGTCCTCCATGTACGCCGTGTCCAACATGATCATCCAGGTGGGCGTGAACTCGCTTGGCACCATTGTGGTGGCCTCCTGGGCCATGAGCGGCAAGACCGACGGCATCTTTTGGGCAGTGAGCAACGCCCTGGGCGCCGCCATCACCAGCTTCATCGGCCAGAACCTGGGCGCCGGGCGGCAGGATCGGGTGAAGCTCTGCGTGAAGCAGGGCCTGATCCTGTCCTTCGGCATCACGGTCACGCTCAGCGCGCTCATTATGCTGCTGGGACGGCCCATGCTGCGCATCCTCACCGAGGATCAGGCAGTCATCGACACCACCTACCAGATCATGACCTACTTTGTGCCCTACTACTTCACCTGGACTTTGATCGAGGTGCTCTCCGCCGTGCTGCGCGGCGCGGGAGACGCGGTGCGCCCGGTGGTGATCATCGGTCTCGGCATCTGCCTGCTGCGCATCGTCTGGATCCTGACTCTGTTCCAGTGGGTCCACACCCTGATGGTGCTGAGCCTGTGCTATGTGGTGTCCTGGGTGGTCACCAGCATTGCCATGACCGTCTACTATCGCCGCGGCCGCTGGATGCAGCGGAGCAGCGTGATCCTGGAGCGGTAAAGAGGCTCCAAAAGCCCGGTGCAAGCGGAAAACAGGGCGGCTGCAACCGCCGGTTGCGGAAGTTCCAGCCCCACTTTCTGGCAGGATACCCGGTTTTTGGCTACACTGGGCCTGCCCGGTGAGAGAACGGGGCGGGAAAGGAGCGAGAGACATGATCCTTGCAGATAAGATCATTGACCTGAGAAAGAAAAACGGCTGGTCCCAGGAGGAGCTGGCCGAAAAGCTGGGCGTGAGCCGGCAGGCGGTATCCAAATGGGAGGGCGCCCAGTCGGTGCCCGATATGACCCGGGTGCTGCAGCTGAGCGAGCTTTTCGGCGTGAGCACGGATTATTTATTGAAAGACAGTCTGGAGATGGCGGAGCCCGCGGAGGACGCGCCGTCGGATTCGCTGCCCATCCGCACCGTGGGCATGGAGGAGGCCAACGCCTTCCTGGCGGCACGGGAGGTCAACGCACGGCACATTGCCCTTGGCGTGCTGCTCTGCATCCTCTCGCCCATCTGCCTGATCCTGCTCTGCGGCGCCCAGGAGTTTGGCTATGTACCGCTGAGCGAAGCCGGGGCCGCGGGCATCGGCGTGGCGGTCCTGCTGCTGATGGTGGGCGGCGCGGTGGCGCTCTTCGTCACAAGCGGCCTTCGGACTGGCCGTTATGAATACCTGGACGCCCTGCCCATCGACACGCTCTATGGGGTGGACGGCATGGCCCGGGAGCGGCGGGAGCAGTTCCGCCCCACCCGGGATCGGCAGCTGACTCTGGGGATCGTGCTTTGCGTGCTGGCAGTGATCCCGGTGTTTCTGAGCCTGGTGCTCTACGGCGAGGAGGACCATTTCGGCCATCTGGTTGCCGTGGTGGTGCTGCTGGTGCTGGTGGGCATCGGCGTGCTGCTGATCGTCCGCTCCTCCATCCTCTGGGGCAGCTACCAGCGCCTGCTGGAGGAGGGAGATTACAGTCGTGCGGGCAAGGAAGCGACGATGAAGGCCGCGCCCTTCAACAGCATCTATTGGGGACTCACGACGGCGGGCTTTCTGGCCTGGGGCTTCCTGGGCAATGCCTGGGACCGCTGCTGGATGGTCTGGCCCGTGGCCGCCGTGGCCTACGGTGCGATCTACGGCATCGTGCGCGCCCTGCGGCACTGATATGAAAAGCAGCAAAAGTACGCCGCGAAAAGAGAATCATGAGGGAAAGCCCGGTCAATGCGGTAGGGGAGGGGCTTGCCCCTCCCGGCAGAGTGTAGTACACCATGGAAAACGGACTCGGCGAATTCGTACGTGCTTCGAATTCGCCGAGCCTTTCCCTGATATCCTGGAGTGGTGCCGCCGGGAGGGCCAAGGCCCTCCCCTACGCCAATTCCCATGCCTTTCGTTTTTTGCGGCAGGTCTTTCGGCGAACAGATCACCGCTCCAGTGTGAGCGGTGGCGAGGGATGGTAGTACTCAGTTTTGCCTACATTCACAAAACGCCCTGCGGGTTTTTTCCCGCAGGGCGAAGTTTTTTTATGCGCTCGTCTCTGTGACAGTTCTCAGCTCCGGAGCGTACCGGTGACGGTGAGAGTCACGCTGCCGGGGGTCAGAGTCCAGCTGCCGTCCGGGTTCTGGGTGTAGCTGGCCGCGGGGACGGCAAGCTGCCCGGGCAGGGTGGCGAATTCCCCGGTGGCCTCGGCATAGCTGTAGTTCACGCCGGCGCTCCAGGGCGCGCCGTCCAGGGTGACGGAGATCCCCGAGAGAATGGGGTCAAAGGTATCCTGCAGCAGGGCGTTCTCCGAGGCGGGAACCGGGCTGTTGCCGCTGTTTTCCAGGGTGAAGCTGTAGCTCAGCTCTCCGCCGGGGAGCACCTCCGCCGGACTCAGGGCCTTGCGTACGGAGAGATCCGCGGCCTGGGCGGCGGGGACCTCCGCCGAGGCGGTGACAGGTACGGCGAGACCCGGGCCGGTGACGGCGGCGGTGTTGCGGATGCTGCCCTCCACCGTGGGCGGGGCGAAGACCGTGGGCAGCGCCTCATAGACCAGCATCAGATTGCCGCCTGCGGGCACCGTGAGCCCGGTGACGGTCATGGGGGGCCCTGCGGTGACGGCGGGGGCCGCCTGGAGCACGCCGTTTACGAAAAGGCGCAGGGAGCCCTCCACCAGCTGCAGCGGGGTGACCGTGGTCCCCTCGTATTCATAGGCGCCCAGGTCGTCCGTGACGGTGAGACCGCTGAGGTCGGTGTCGCCGCTGTTCAGAAGGCTGAGCACATAGCTCAGATCTTCCCCGGGACTGTAGCTCTCCGCCGCCGCGGTCTTTGAGGCGGAGAGGGTTTCCAGAATCTCGCCGGTGACGGTGTTGGAATGGACGCTGCGCCCCTGATAGCTCAGCGTCGCATAGTTTGTGAATGATGCCATGATAGTTCCTCCCTCGTTTTCGGGAGACTGCGGCGGGGCCGCTGTTTCCTTCGCCGCAGCCCCATCCATCCTATGCGGGAGGAGGGGAAATGGGAATGAAAAGGGAAGAGTGAAGAGTGAAGAGTGAAGAATTGTGGTGTCCGCTTCGCGGACGGATGGATAACGCCGTCCGCCTGGCTCGCCCCGCCCACAGGCAGGGGAGAGCTGGCGCTTGCGCCTGAGAGGGGAGCACCGGACCCTGCGGCCCCTCTCCGTCGCTTCGCGACACCTCTCCCCGTCGCGGGGAGAGGCAAGTCGGCGCCGCAGATATGACAGCGCCTCCCCAAGTCCGTTCTCCTTTCCCCATTCCCTGCTCCCGATTCACTCTCCCCTTGCTATTCTCCCCCTCTCTGTGATACAGTAAAGAAAAAACAAAACGAGGTGACCGTTATGGCACGTTTTTACGGAGAAGAGACCGCCGCGCCGGAGGTGCTGCGGCTTTATGAGGAGCTCTGGCCCCTCTGGAAGATCGACACCTGCGCGCCCCGGCTGCGGCCGGACTGGTCCGAGGAAAACCGCACCCTGGGCCAGTGCAGCATCACGGCCTTCCTGGTGCAGGATCTGCTTGGCGGGAAGGTCTATGGCGTGCCCCTGCCGGACGGCAGCGTCCACTGCTTCAACGAGGCAGCGGGCTCTGTCTTCGATCTCACCAGCGCCCAGTTCGGCGATACGGTGCTGGACTATGAAAACCGGCCGGAGCAGAGCAGGGAAGTCCACTTTGCCGATGCCGGCAAGCGGCAGCGCTACGAGCTTTTGAAGGCCCGGCTGCTGGAGGCAAGAGAAAAGGAGGACAGGACATGAAAAAGTCATTTCGGGCCGCGGCAGCGCTGCTGGCGCTGATCCTGTGCCTCAGCTGCACCGCCTGCGGCGGCGCTGCGGAAGTCCCCGTGAAAGCGCCCTCCCCGGCTCCGGCAGAAGAGAGCGCGGAAGCCTCCGCGCCGCAGCAGACGGAGCAGGCCCCTGAACCGCAGCAGACGGAGCAAGCCCCTGCCCTCCCCGGCCTGAGCCGGCAGGTGGAAGCGGCGGAGGGCCCCTCCGCGGTGAGCTATCCCTATATCCTGCGTACAGAGGGCGCGGTGTGGCATCTCTCGGCGGACGACATGGAGCTGCTGGGGCAGGAGAAATACTGCACGGGCCTGGAGCTGCTGCTGCAGGACCAGGAGGCGGACTTTGCCGAGGCCAGGACGCTGCTGGCACCCTGGATCTGGGAGGAGATCCCGCCCATCGATATCTACACGGACTTCTGCGGCCACGCGGAGGGAGACGAGATCTTCGGGGCCTTTTATTACGGCAGCCGCCGGGAGATCCGCCTGTTTCATGACTGGGACCTTGCGGCCCGCAGCCTGCTGCACGAGTATGTGCACTATCTGAGCTTCACCTGTACGGACGGACCGATCTCCGAGGGCCTGTTCGGGGAAGGCGTGGCGGAATACGTCTCCCACTTTGCCTGCCAGAACCGGATGGACCGGAATGCCTCAAAGCGCGCCCTCAGCCCCGAGGAACTGCAGATGGCGGCGGAATGCCATCTGCTGGACGAGGACGGCTGCATGGATCCCCGGCGCACGTATCTCTACAATGCGGAAATCATCCGCTCCCCCATGGCGCTGGGGGCGAAATACAACACCATCACCAGCGCCGTCATGACCCGGGACGAGCGGCTCAACGAGAGTCCCAGCTATACCACCATCTCCTATTATGAGGCCGGGGCCATGATGGCCTTCCTGGTGGAAAGCTTCGGCGAGGAGCAGGTCTTCTCCCACTGGGGGATGGATCCCTTCGATCTCAAGGAGGTCTTCGGTAAGGACTTCGGTGAGCTCTATCAGGAGTGGGCGGTGTGGAACCGCACGCAGTGCAATGCGCTCGGCATCAGCTTTGGCTGAAAGGAGAAGTCTATGACATTTGTGACGCTGAACGATATGCTGAGCCTCTCCGCGGACGCCGCGGTGCTGCCCCTGGAGATGACCGGGGCCCCCACCGAGGGCAAAGCCGCCCAGGCCCTGGCCCGGGCCGGGGGAGAGGCGCTGCGGGAGGCGCTGGGGAGGCTGCGGTTCCTGGCGGTGGGGAGCGCCGCGGTGCTGGATGTGCCGGGGCTGCCCTTTTCCAACCTCATCGTTACCGCCGTGCCCCGCTGGCTCACCGGCAAGGCCAACGAGCTTTTGGTGCTGCACCGCTGCTACGAGAGCGTCTATGCCCTGGCGGAGGAGCTGGGCTGCAAAAGCATCGCCATGCCCTTCCTATCCAGCTGCTATTTTCATTTCCCGCTGGAGGACGCGGTGCATATCGCCCTGCGTTCCGCGAAACAATGGAAAGGGGATACGACTTTTGCCGCCGATACGGAGGAACTGCTTGCCCTCAGTCAAAAGCCCTGGCAGAAGCCGCAGATCCTCTCCTATATCGGCTATTACCGGGACCACGCCCTCTTCGAACTGTCCAACGGCCTCTTTGCCCGGGTGGACATCCGCCCGGAGAGGCGGGAGGCGGATGTGATCCCCTATTTCGAGGCCTGTTTCCGGGAGGGAAACAATCCTTTGCAAACACCGCTTTCAGAGAAAGAGATCCTGCGTCTGCGCAGGATCTGGGAAGAGTTTGAGCTGTAGCAACAGGAGGTGCGCCATGACCTTTTATGATCAAGTCCGACAGGCTGCCGACTATATCCGGGAATGCACCGATCTGCGGCCGAGAACCGCCATTATCCTGGGCAGCGGCCTGGGAGAGCTGGCCGAGCACATCCAGGATGCGGAGATCATCCCCTATCGGGAGATCCCGGGTTTTCCCGCCTCCTCCGTGGCGGGCCACGCCGCCCGGCTGGTCTTCGGCCGCATCGGGGAAAACGAGGTGGTGGCCATGCAGGGCCGCTTCCACTACTACGAGGGCTATTCCATGAAGGAGCTGTGCCTGCCCCTCTATGTGCTGCGGCAGCTGGGGGTGGAGGATCTGGTGGTAACCAACGCCTGCGGCGCGGTGAACGCCGCATTCGCCCCCGGAGACCTGATGCTCATCACCGACCACATCAATTTCAGCGGCCGCAACCCCCTCATCGGGTCCAACGACGAGCGCTTCGGTCCCCGCTTTCCGGACATGTCCGAGGCCTATGACAAGGGCCTTGGCGCCTTCGCCCGGGAGACGGCGGCAAGCCTGGAGATCCCGCTGCAGGAGGGTGTTTACGCCTTCTACTCCGGCCCCAGCTTTGAGACCGCGGCGGAGATCCGGGCCTTCAAGGCCCTGGGCGCCGACACTGTGGGCATGTCCACCGTGCCGGAGACCATCACGGCGGTATATCTGGGGATGCGGGTACTGGGACTCAGCTGCATCACCAACATGGCCACCGGCATCGCAGAAAAAAAGCACTCCCACGAGGAAGTGCTGCTCACCGCCTCCAAAAGCGCCGAGCGCTTCTGCGCCCTGTGCGACGCTCTGCTGCGAGACTGGCCGGCGGGTGAATCGTTTTGAGTTTTGAGATTTGAGTTTTGAGGAGGGGGAGACTGCGCCGCGTCCGGCCTTTCGTAGGGGCGGCCTTTGGCCGCCTCCTTTTGGCCTCCGTTTATCAGGCGACCACAGGTCGCCCCTACCGGAAACGAAAGGGGCTGTTGCAAAATAAGCGCTTAGCTCTGTCAGCACCGTAGGGGAGGGGCTCGCCCCTCCCGGCATTTTGGAGCATGAATTCAAGAAAATGTTCGGCGAATTCGCAGATTGTACGAATTCGCCGAACTTTTTATCACAATACAGCCAGGTTCCGCCGGGAGGGCACAAGGCCCTCCCCTACGTTATAATCAGAGGTTTGCGCTCTTCTTCGTGTTTTGCAACACGCCCTTCCGGATCGGCAGCCACCAGGTGAAGCCGAAGGCCAGACACTGGAAAAAGCCCTCGGGCTTTGTAAGGCCCGCCTCCTGGGCCACCTTGCGGC
>CAMOXK010000015.1 GCA_946629065.1 uncultured Clostridia bacterium | reverse complement strand
ATGGTTCGGGACCATGAGGCCGCGAGTTCAAGTCTCGCCACTCCGACCAAAAAGGACGGGCCGCCAAATGGCGGCCCGTCCTTTTTGGTCGGAGTGGCGAGAATCCTGGATTTGCGGCCTCATAATAACAAACCATGCGCAGCATGGTTTGGGGAAAAGCGGCCTGCCGCTGCCGGTGGCAGAAGAAGGCAGGCTGCTTTTTGCGCAGCGGTCGAAAAACACGAGGAATTGCTGGCTCCCGCTGCCAGTGGCAGATAAAGGGAGCCAGCAATTTCCGCAGCCGCGCCATTGGCGGGCCGTAGCGAAGCAGGCCCGGGAATGGCATTGCGGCAAGGTGGGCTCAGCGTAAGCCCGAAGTGTTTTTCGCCTTCCCGCAAGCCGGCGCGAAGCGATGAGGCCGCGAGTTCTGCAAAAAATGGACAATACCTTGATTTTCGTCTTCCCCGCAGGAGGAGTCAAGGGTCTTTCCCGTGCGTGGGAAGTTTTTTTGGGCGATTCGTGAATCGCCCCTATGAGGGACGGGACGGGATCACACCTCATCCGTCATCCGCCTCGCGGGAGATCGGCGGATGCCACCTTCCCCTCAAGGGGAAGGCTTTGGGCGTTTGGCGCTCTTTCTTCCTTGATGCTATTCTGCCCCTATGCTATATTATTTGCATCAACTGTTTTTCGGAGAACACAGCCATGGATGACGAGATCAAACGCATCTTTTCCCTGTTTTTTGACGAGGCGCCCACCGCTTTTCACGAGATCGACACCAGCCGGGGCGACACGGATTTCCGGGCGACCTTCCTTGTGGAAACCGACGCCGGGTACAAACGGGTCTTGAAGCTTGCGGACAACGATTTTACCTTTCCGGAGAAGATCGCCGTCTGGCAAAGGACGGTGGAAGAATACCGCAAGCTGGGATATTTCTGCCCCAAGATCTTCCGGGACAAGTCCGACGCCTTCCCCCTCGTTGATTTCCGCGGGCACAGATGCGCAGCCTATGGAGAGGAATTTGCGCCCTACACACCGGTAGAGGACCGCTTTTCCGGGGACTTCGGAGAGAACACCGCCCTGTACGAACGCTATCTGCCGGACATCTGGCGGATGACGGCAAGGATCGCCGCGCTGCATCTGGACTACACGGACTTTCCTTCGGCCTACTGTCTGTTTGAGACCTTCTGCCCCAGCGACAAGACCGACGAGGTGCTGGAGAACGCCCTGGCCTGGAAGGAGTACGCGGACAAGCTGCCTCAGGACTTTGCCGATCAGGCGGGACGGATCTGGCAGCTTTGGACGGAGAACCGGGCAAAGCTTGCCCCGATCTATCCGAAGCTCCCGACCTCCGTGTTTCAGGCGGACCTGAACGCCTCGAACATTCTTCTGGACGAGGAGGGCAGATTCATGGGCGTTTACGACTTCAATCTCTGCGGGCGGGAGGTGTTCCTCAACTACCTGATGCGGGAGAGCAGCGGCGTCTCCGGGATCTGCAAGGCCCTGCGGATCGCTTCCGAAGTCTATCGCTTCTCCGATCTGGAAAAGGAGACGGCGCTGATGCTGTACCGCTGTCTCAAGCCGCTGTGGTTTACGCGGGTGGAGGCGCTGAAGAAGGCCGGACAGGATCCCGACGCGATCCGGGCCTGTCTCGATGAGACGGAGCAGGCGCTGACTGTTCCCATCGACTTTGCGGCCTGTATGGGCTGAGAGGCGGGCGCTTCGGGAAGCACCCCTAAGGCAGCGCCGGGCCGCTCACGGCAGAGCGGCCCGGCTTTTTTTCGGCGCAAAAAGCCTTCCTGTCCCCCGCAAAAGTATTTGACATTCTCCATTGCACCATATAAAATATGAGCGCTTATGTCGTTTTCGACATGAAAAGAGAGGCAAACCAAACGACCAGAACAAGAGAGAGGAAAGCGATTTGAAAGACTTAAAGCATCTGATTTTCTTTGAGGATCTGCTGCAGAATGCCGACAATGCGCTGATCCGCCAGGCGCAGAGCGAAGGCAAGGTCTGCGTGGCCTACGTCTGCGAGAACACCCCGGAGCCCCTGCTGAATCTGCCCGGCGCTTTCTCCGCCCGGCTGCGCGCCCCGCGCACCGGCTCCATGGAGATGGCCACCTACTACATGACCAGCTTTCTCTGCGAGTACAGCCGCGCCCTGCTGGAGCGTGCCATTGAAGGCGGCTACAACTTTGCCGACGCCATCATCACCCCCGACGGCTGCTCCATGATGAACCGCTGCGTGGAGAACATGGAACTGCTGAAGACCATGGGCAAGGACAAGGAGCACTTCTTCTACGAGTACATGGAGATCCCCATGAAGGCCGACGACAACGGTCTGGAGCTCTATGTGCTGCAGTGCCAGAACCACATTCTCAAGCCCCTGCATGAACACTATGGCATCGATATTTCCGACGCCGCCATCCGCCAGGCGGTGAAGCAGCACAACCGCATCTGCGAGGTGATCCGCGCCATCGGCGAATACCGCAAGGGTCCCCAGCCCCGCATCACCGGCTATGAGTTTGCGGTGCTGACCCTCAGCAGCTACGTCTGCCCCAAGGATCTGATCCTGGAAAAGCTGGAGGAGACCCTGGAGGAGCTGAAAACCCGGGAGCCCGACGCCAAGAGCGCCTACCGCGCCCGCGTGCTGGTGGTGGGCTCCGAGATCGACGACACCGATTTTATCAAGCTGGTGGAAGATTCCGGCGCCTATGTCTGCGCTGACCGCTACTGCTACGGCTCTCTCCCCGGCCGGGATCCCATCGAGCTGAATGATGAGGAAGACGCTCTGACCCAGATCTGCCGCATCTACATGAACCGGGGCCAGTGCCCGCGCTACATGAACACCGAGAAGATGAACGCCCGGCGGGCCTATGTGGACCAGCTTGCCAGGGAGTATGAAGCCGACGGCATCATTTATGAGCAGATGAAGTTCTGCGATCCCTGGGCCTACGAGAAGATGCTGGGCTCCCACATCCTGCGCAGCGAATACGGCTACCCCGTGCTGGCCGTTGACCGCCCCTATGCCATCGCCTCCTCCGGCCAGATGCGCACCCGCGTCCAGGCCTTTGTGGAGAGTGTGGAGATCAAGAAGATTCAGGGAGGTGCCAAGCATGAATAAGATCCGCGGCGATATCCATTACGGAGATCTGTACAAAGACGGCGCCGTCGTCCGCAAACGCCGCGAGTGGCGCGGCCTTGCCGATACCCTTTACGATTACTCCCGCTGGCTGGGCATCATGCTGATCCTGGCGAAGTTCATCGTGGTCCCCCGGAACATCAAGGCCATGCTGCGCTACCGCTGGATGGCAAACTACCTGGCCGTTCCCATGATGGTGGACCGGCACACCCAGGGCCTCCGGGGCGAATACCTGCGCATCTGCCACACCGAGCAGGACCTGATCATCGACGACGTGGCAAAGCTGCTGAACAACCTCTTCCGCGGCGATCGCCGCATCGGCAACGACACCGAGTTTTCCAAGAAGGTCGTGCTGGTGGACGAAAACGAGATGACCGCCGTGATGATGGGCTTCCCCACCCTGAAGGGTCTGAGCCGGGAAACTCCCTCCACCTACGTCTCCGTGCTGCTGAACCAGCACGCCGCCGTGCACTACATCGACATTGCCCAGCAGTTCGGTCTGGCCGGCGACGTCTGCCCCATGCCCGAGGCTGAAGCCGGCGTCTCCATCGAGGGCGATGCGCCGGTCCTGGGCGCCTGCGCCGTGCAGTGCAACACCACCTGTGACGGCTCCCTCCTCTCCAACGGCGTCATTTCCCGCCGCCTGGAGAATGTGGACGGCATCCCCGTGTTCCAGCTGGCCGCTCCCCTGCGCCACCGGGAGGACGACGTGCAGAAGTACGCCGCCCAGGAGATCCGCAACGCCATCGCCTTTATCGAGGAGCACACCGGCGCCAAGTGGGACTGGGACTACTACTTTGAGTGCGCAAAGCGCGTGAACTACGCCACCAAGTGCCGCCTGGAGTGGCTGGAGATGAACAAGACCCCCTGGCCCCAGGTCTTCGGCTCCAACCTGGCCCTCTACACCGAGACCAACTACATGGCCATCTGCGGCAAGATCCCAGCCTTCGAAAAGGCCGACCGGAAGATCAGCAAGCTGGCTGAGCAGGCCTACAAGAAGAAGAAGATGGCCGCCCGGGAGTATCGCCACCGGGCCATCATCTGGGGCGTGCAGTCCCACTTCTACATGGACTTTCTGGTGTGGCTGCTCAACTGCTGGGGCATCGTGCCGCTGACCGACATGCTCTCCATGGTCTCCACCCGGCAGCTTGTCACCGAGAACACCCCGGAGAACCGGGAGCAGGCCTACTACGACATGGCCTGGCTCACCGAGAACATGATCATGCGCAACCGCACCCACGGCGGCTACAAGGTCCTGCTGGACGAGCTCTGGGAGTACACCCAGGAGTTCAACGCCGACATGGTCATCCTCTGGGAGCACATGAGCTGCAAGGCCCTGGACGGCATGCACGGCATGTTTGAGGAACGGGCAAGAGAGCTGGGCATCCACCTGGTCTGGGTCAGCCATGACCTGTTCGATCCCCGCATCATCTCCCGTCAGGGCGTGCGCGACCAAATCAACAACTACATGCGCACCGTCATGCAGGAGGAGCCGGTGGATCCGTCCCTGGAGATCCTGCACGACGAGGAATCCTGGTAATCGGAGGAAAAGGACATGATGAAAACCTGCCTGAAGCTTCTGGGGAAGCTGCTGATCGCGGCCCTTTGCTTCTTTGTGGTCACCTTTACCATCTATTTCTTCAACCTGGACATGAAGGCCACCGCCCTTCTGGCCCCCTGGCTGGAGAAGTGGTACGATCACCAGGAGCACGACCAGTATATCTGAGAAGAACAAACACACCTCAAAAGAAACGGATTGCACCCGCAGGGCAGACCCCACGCCAGTGTTGCGACACTGGCTCGCAATGACAGTTTGGGGTTTGTCTACACATGAAAAAAGGCCGCCTGCGGGCGGCCTTTTTTGCCCCGCCCCAGGGGCGGCCTTTGGCCGCCTCAGCCCTCTTCCAGGCGACCACAGGCCGCCGCTTGTTTCTCCTCAGCAGGGGCATATTGGCTCCCTCCCCGAGGGAGCTGTCGCGGCGGCCTGCCGCCGTGACTGAGGGAGTACGATTCCCCGCTGTCCCCTGTTTTTTCCATCACGGCGGTTGATTCTTTCCCTCTTTCTGACTATACTGATGTTGTGAAGTATCCGCCCGTCGGCGGAGAAAAGTGAGGTTATCCGCATGAAACATTCCGCTATGATTGCGGCGCTGCTGCTCCTGATGCTGGTACTGACCGGCTGCGCCGCCGCAGAGGCTGCGCCGGTGCCCACCGCCGCCCCCTCCGATCCCGGCTCCTACGCGGGGCTGAACGTGGTCTCCCCCGAATGGGTGGGCAAGCTGGAGGCTGCCAAGGACGCCGATCAACTGCTGGTGGTGGCCGCCTTCGACGAGGACGCCACCGGCGCCTGGGTCTCCCTCCACGAAAAGCAGCCGGACGGCAGCTGGCACATGACCATGACTTCCCCCGGCTTCATCGGCAAAAACGGCCTTGGCAAAACCAAGGAAGGCGACGGCATGACCCCCATCGGCGTCTTCCACTTCAACCGGGCCTTCGGCATCGCGGAAGACCCCGGCTGCGCCATCCCCTACGTTCAGGTGGACGAGGATACCTACTGGTCCGGCGATCCCCGGGAGGGCTTCCGCTACAACGAGCTGGTGGATCTGAAGGAGCTGCCCGGTCTGGACCTGGAGAGCGGGGACTCCGAGCACATCATCGACTATCCCTATAACTATGCCTACTGCCTGAATATCAGCTACAACGAGGAATGCGTCCCCGGTCTGGGCTCCGCCATTTTCCTGCACTGCATGGGCGCGGCCCGGCCCTTTACCGGCGGCTGCGTGGCCATCCAGGAGGCCCAGATGCGCTATGTGATGCAGCATGTGGACGAGAACACCCAGGTCGTCATCGACAGCTACGAAAAGCTCTCCGGCGGCGAGGCCTGGCCCTCCAGCTCCTGGCCCCAGGACCGGTAAAAGCCGGAAAGCAAGCAGGCGTGCAGAAAACACGCGCATTCCGGTAACCGCCGTAGGGGAGGGCCTTGTGCCCTCCCGGCGGAAGCGGGCCTGTATAACAAGATTATTCGGCGAATTCGTACGATCTGCGAGTTCGCCGAACATTGTTTCAAGACAGCGCCTTGTGCTGCCGGGAGGGGCGAGCCCCTCCCCTACTCCAAAGCCAAGGTCTCCGCTCCTTTTTCCATCTTTTCTTCTGTCTTCGGATATGCTATACTTGGATCATCTTTGATACCGGGAGGGCCGTGAAATGATCGCAAAGAACGCTGTGGAAGCCGTCGCCGAAAAGGCTGTGGAAAAGAAAAAGAAGAAACTGCGCAAAAAAGTGAAACGCGTCCTGCGCCTGACGCTGCTGGGCGTCTTTCTGCTGGGGACCGGCTATTTCCTTGGCGTTCACCACCGGGTGATCGAAGCCATGATCAAGGGAAAGAAGCCGCCCAGAGCCCCGCGAGGCCATTGTTTCTATAAAGTGTAAGCGCAAAGCATGTATGAGCGGCCGGTTTTTCGCATACCCTTTTCATGGGTGATGAAATGAACGCGAAAAACTGGAAACCCTATGCCGCCTGGATCCTGTTCACGGAAGCCGTGGGCGGCCTGGCAGGCTTTTTGACCCGCTCCGGCATGGAGATCTACAAGGACACGGTGCTGAAGCCGCCGCTGTCTCCCCCGCCCATCGTCTTCCCCATCGCCTGGGGCATCCTCTATGCGCTGATGGGCGTGAGTGCGGCACGGATCTGGCTGAAGCCGCCCTCCGTGGGGCGGAGCAGAAGTCTGCGGCTTTTCCTGCTGCAGCTGGCCTTCAACTTTGTGTGGAGCTTTCTGTTCTTCTCCTTCCGGGCTTACGGCTTTGCCTTCCTTTGGCTGGCGGTGCTGTGGTTTTTGATCGTGCGGATGCTGCTGTCCTTCTACGATGTGGACCGGCCCGCCGCCTGGCTGCAGATCCCCTATCTGCTGTGGGTGCTGTTTGCCGCCTGGCTGAACCTGGGCGTCTGGAAGCTGAACGGGTGAGGGCGTGCTGCATAACACAAAGAAGATCGCAAAGCTCTGATCATAACGTAGGGGAGGGGCTTGCCCCTCCCGGCAGCAGGAAGCATAGATTCAAGAATAGGTTCGGCGAATTCGCAGATTTTACGAATTTGTCGAACCTTTTTACACATTACGGCCAGGTTCCGTCGGGAGGGGCAAGCCCCTCCCCTACGGTGCTGACCGGGCTATGCATTTATTATGCAGCGAGCCTTTTTTTATTCACTTTTTCTGGCGGCTTTGTCTCTGCCGATGCCGCAGCCGGGGTTGGAGAGCAGGCAGTTGTGGGCGCAGCCGCCGCAGTGGACGCTGCGCTTGGTGAGCAGCACCCGCTCCCAGGGCTGATAGCGGAAGATGCCGGTGCGCGCTCTGGTATAGCCCCGGACCCGTGCCCGGTCCAGCAGCTCCTCAGTGAGGATGCAGTCCGCAATGAGAACGCAGTCCTTCTCCTCCCGCTCCAGGCGGGCCATCAGCTCTTCCGCTCGAGCGGCGATCTGCTTCCGGCTCTCCGGCTGGCGGCTGTTTCCCGCGCTGCGCTGGATCCGCGCCGCCTCCCGCCAGAGCCAGAGAGGCGCTGTGCCGCTGTCCCGGGCGGCACGCTCTGTCACCGGGGCCAGCAGGGGCTCGGCCTGCATTGTTCCCCCGTCAATGAGCAGTTCTGCTGTCTTTCTCGCAGCAGAGCAGGGTGCCACCAGCACCTGCTTTCCCTCCCAGGGGAGCTTTTTCTCCTGCCGGGGGCCGGGGTCCTCCATGGCGCGCAGAGAAAGGGCGTCAAAATCCTTTGCGCCGCAGCGCTTTGGCCGGAGGCCCTCCTTTTCGCCGGTGCAGATGATCCAGATCTTCATAGCGTACTCCTTTGGAAAAAGCCGCCCGGCGGGCGGCTTTTTGCTTTTTCAGAATTTCCCGCTGCGGCCGGAGAAGCCGCCGCCGGAGTGGAAGCTGCTTCCGCCGGAGCTGCCGCCCCGCCCGGAGGAGCTCTCCGTGTGGATGGGGACGCGGGTCTCGGTGCGGTTGATAAAGCGGTCGTCCCGGATGCGCAGCGCAGCGCTGCCGGGCACCACGTATTCCTCGGCGGTGGTTTTCTCCTTGGCGGTCTTCATCTGGGCCCTGAAGGTGGAGCAGACAGCCAGGGCAATGAGACAGGGCGCGCCGATGCCGATGCCAAGCTTTGCGCCGGTGGGCATGCGGGTGGGCTCTCCGGGAACGTTGTAGCTGTGGTATTCCTGGCCGTTGGGGCCGACGATGATATCGGCGCCTTCGGTGATGTCCTCGCCGCTTTCCAGCATGGCGAGCTGCTTGCCGCAGGCCTCCAGATAGTCGGAGAAGCCGCCGAACCAGTCATCCCGGCGGAAATTGTCCAGGAACTCGTCTTCCACGAGCCAGCTGCTCTCATAGCCGCAGATGGTCTCGCCCTTGTCGCCATGGCCCACGAAGGAATAGTCCCGGTCGTTCATGCTCAGCAGCAGCAGAACGCCGTCCTTTCCATCGCCATAGCCCAGGTCGTAAAAGGTGAAGATGCCCTTGGCGGCCTCATAGACGTCAGGGTTGAATTCGCTGTGGTCCTTCACGGTGACGATGTAGAGCTTGCAGCCGTGCTCCTCACTGAGCGCGGCGGCTCGGGACTCCAGCGTGCTGCGCTGGCTCTCCGTCAGGATACCGGCGTTATCCAGCACATAAGGGAAACTCGTTTCCACGGCGTCCTCCGCCAGGGCCATGACCGGAAACAGCACCAGGGCCAGAAGGATCATAAGAAGGGATAAGCATCTTTTCATGTTCTTCCCTCCTTAAAACGCCAGGAACAGCAATCCTGTCAGGATTGCCGCCAGGGGCGCCGCGATGGCGCCGAACCAACCCCAGAACCGGCCCATGGACACCGGCAGATCGCCGATGAGCTTGCCGGTCTGGCCGTTCATGGCAAAGAGGAAGCTCTTGCCGTTCCAGCGGGTGGAGAGCATCCACACCGGCAGCATCACATAGCTCACGGCGCTGCGGCGCATGAACACGTTTTTGCCCACCGGCGTCACCGAGGCGTAGCCCCGGACGGTGTTGGCAATGACCTGCTCGGTGGTGTTGCCCGCCCGGCGGCGGGCCCGCTTTTCGCATTCTTCCACGTCCACGTCGTAGCGCTCGGCCAGGAAGCCCGGCATGTAGGCCGTGGAGAAGGGCTTGAGCTCGGAAAAATCAAAGGGCTCGATGGCGTCCATATGGGCGTCGGGCATCTTGCTGGAGCTGTCGGTGGGGATGCGGTGGAAATCCACCGTCCCGGCCCGGCGCACCGCAAAATGATCCGTCACCGTCACCTGATAGTCCCCGCTGCGATAGCTCGAAACCTTGGTGGCCGTGAAGTTCAGGTCCGCGTCCCCCTGGCCGTCAAAGAGCCAGAAGGGCACATAGACGCCCTTGATCTCCTCGATGTGGTTCTCCGTGGTGAAGGCCCGGGGCAGCAGGTGCTTGCCCTTGTAGAATTCTCGCAGGGCTTTCTTGGCCGCCTCCTTATCCAGCTTGAAGGGCAGGATATAGTCCGGCTTGAGCATGCCGTGAAACTGGGCGGGCACCACGGTGGGGTTGCCGCAGTAGGGGCAGCTGGTGGCGGCGGTGGTGGCGTCACAGATCAGCTCCGCGCCGCAGGAGGGGCAGCTGTAGGCCTTCATGCCCGCCTGGGCCAGGTCCCATTCCGGGTCCTGCGCGCCGATCTGGGCGGCCTCCGCCGCAGCCGCGGCCTGGGCCTCCTCCTTGGCAGCCTGCGCTACCCCGGCGGCCTCCGCCTGGTCCAGCTTTTCCTGATACAGGGCCTCGATCTCCTGCACGGTAAAGCTGCTGCCGCAATAGTCGCAGACGAGCTTGCCGCTGCCGCCGTCATAGCGCAGCGGTCCCGTACAGGCCGGGCACTGGTAATTTGTGATTTGCGAGGGCATATCTGTCCTCCTCTCGTTAGATGCTAAGGTAAACGATGATTAAATCGGCAAGAGCGAATCCCGAGAGAATTTGAGTTCTGATGAAGGCACTTTTTCGCAGGAATACTTTGTGTATTGCAAGAAAAAGTGACGAAATCAGGGCACAAATTGTCCGGGAGGCGCCGCAGGCGATTTGATCAGCGTTTACCTAAGAAATTCAGCCGATCCGCTCCGGCATGGGCTCCCCGGATCCGATCAGGGGCAGATACCAGTCGTTATAGCGGAAGGGCAGGCGCTGCTCCCCGCTCCACTGCTGGCCCCAGGAGCGAAGCAGAATGCGGTAGGAAAAGCTCTCCTCCCCCTGCTGATAGCTGCCGGAAAACTCCAGAGGCGCGGCGGCAGGGTCCAGGGTCCACTCCCCCTCCCCCACCTGCTTCAGCAGGAAAAAGCCGGAGTCGGCAAGGAAGCGGGCGCCGTCCCAATGCATCTGCAAAACCGCCAGGGGTTCATTTCGGGAGCCGTCCTCGTCCCAGAGGCGAAGCTCCGGACCGAAGTCCCCGGGTCGGAGTTCGGCGCAGCAGTCCCTCCAGGAGTCCGGCATCCGGCCCTGGGAGTCCGAGACCTCCCACCAGCCGTACCAGCTGAGGCTCTCTTCCACGGCAGGCTCCGCGGCCCGGTCCCCCCGGGCAAAGCGCAGGGTCAGTCCGGGCTGCAGATCCATCAGGAGCGCGTCCTCCTCCAGGGCGCAGGGGATCCGGCTCTCCTCCAAAAGAAGGAAAAGCTGTCCCTCCTCCCGCGTCCAGCGGAGGCTGCCTTCCCGGCCGTCCAGAGAGATGGTCCCGATCCCGGCCGCGCTGAGGCGCAGGGTGATCGGCTGGCCGCTCAAAAGGGCCGCGGGCACGGTGAGTTCCCCGGTCCGGGCCGAGACACAGGTCCAGCGACCGGAGACCGGGTCGCTCTGCCCGCAGGCGGAGAGGCATAGCAGCAGCGCCAGCGCCAAGAGCAGCGCCGGGAGCCTGCCGCGCCTCCCCCACTTGGGCTTAGCCGACAATGTCGTTGTTGTCAAAGGGATCGCCGCACTCGGGGCAGAACTTGGGCGGGGTGGCGCCGGCTTCCGGCTCCCAGCCGCACTTGTCGCAGCGGTACTGGATGGCGGCGGCGGGCTTCTTGGTGCCGCACTCGGCGCAGAACTTGCCCTTGTTCACGGTGCCGCAAGTGGGGCAGGTCCAGCCCACAGCGGGCTCGGGCTTCTTGGTGCCGCACTCGGGGCAGAACTTGCCGGTGGCGGTGGCGCCGCAGCTGGGGCAGGTCCAGGCGCCGGCCGCGGGAGCGGCGGGAGCGGCCTGCTGCTGGCCCATCTGGAAGAGGCTGGCTGCATCGGCGCCGCCGGCCTGACCGGCCATGTTCATGCCCATGAAGGCCATGGCGGGACCGGCAGCGGTGTTGGAGGCGGCAGCCTGCATGGCGGCAGCCTGAGCGCCTACCAGGTGGGCGGCGGCCATGTTGGGATTCTTGAAGGCGGCGTTGCGCTGCAGCTCCTTGATCATGGCCTCGTCTTCCTCGCTGGCCTTCACGCTGGAGACGCCGATGGAGGCGATCTCAATGCCGCGCAGGTCGCGCCACTTGGCGGAGAGCTCTTCGTTGAGGGCGTTGGCAAGCTCGGTGGTGTGGCCGGGGAGAGCGGAATAGCGGATGCCCATCTCGGAGATGCGGGCAAAGGCGGGCTGCAGAGCGGTGAGGAGCTCGGTCTTCATCTGGCCTTCCAGCTTATCGCTGGTGTAATCGGCGCTGACGTTGCCGCAGACATTGGTGTAGAACAGCAGGGGGTTGGAGAGGAAGAAGCTGTACTCACCGAAGCAGCGGATGGAGATATCGATGTCCAGGCCGATGTTCTGGTCCACCACGCGGAAGGGCACGGGAGAGGGAGTGCCGTACTTGTTGCCGGTGATCTCCTTGGTGTTGAAATAGTACACGCGCTGATCCTTGGGGACCTCGCCGCCGAAGGTGAAGCGCTTGCCGATCTGCTTGAAGACCTCCAGGATGCCCTCGCCCAGCTTGCCGGAGAAAATGGAGGGTTCGGTAGAGGAGTCATAGATGTACTCGCCCGGCTCTGCGCAGACGTCCACGATCTTGCCCTGCTCCACGATGAGCATGCACTGTCCGTCAGCCACGGCGATGACGGAGCCGCTGGAGATGATGTTGTCGCTGCCCCGGTTGGAGGAGCGGCCGGAAACGCGCTTTCTGCCCTTCACGGCCAGAACGTTGTTGGGGAGCGCTTCGCAGTAGAAATACTCCTTCCACTGATCGGCAAGAACGCCGGAGGCGGCACCCAATGCTGCAGAAATAAGACCCATAGTGTTATCTCCTTTCCATATTTGCGAAATAGTTTTGACTTTGTTTAGGCGCGGGAGCGGTTCGCCGCGCTAATGTCCTACGATTAAATATAGTGGAAGATGCCGTAAAAATCAAGTGGGCATTTACCCGTAAGTCCGTGGATTAGACGATTTTATCCCTCCTTTGTTCCTCCGCGGATCCGGCCGAAAAAAATCGCCGGAAAAGGGATTGATTCTTTTTCCGTTCCGTGCTATACTTCCCATACACGCGGATGTAGTTCATCGGTAGAACGCCGGCTTCCCAAGCCGATAAGGGGGGTTCGATTCCCCTCATCCGCTCCAAAAAGAAAGCCAGGCCAATCGGCCTGGCTTTCTTTTTGGCGATGAGGGGAATCGAATTATGTCCGCAGGCCACCCATGTGGCCTGCATGAACCAGCGGCCCAGGCCGGCCTCTCTTGCCGCTTCGCGGCAATTCACCTTCTGCAAACACTGGTGAATACCTTTATTTGGTTTTCCCGTCCCCCGCCCTAAAGGACTAGCTTCGCGTCGCAAGGGAAAACCAAATGCAAGCGATTCCCTCTCATCCGCTCGTTCGATCGAGGGGAATCGAATTATGTACGCACATGCCGGTGGCCGCGCTCCCGAAGGGCCGACCATTGGTCGGCCGCCCTTTTGCTCATGCTTATCGGGCCGCCGAGGGCGTCGGCCCCTCCCCTGCGACCTTGCCTTTTCACGCTTCGCCTGCTACAATGCATTTACGTATCTGTGAATATACCAGGAGGTCCTTTCCATGTCCAACCCATGCCTTATCATCTCCGGCGGAGACTTCTCCCCTTTCACCGTCCCAGCGGGCGCCTTTGTCATCGCCTGCGATCGGGGCTATGCCTATACCCGAAGCTGCGGCGTCAGACCGGATCTGGTAGTCGGCGACTTTGACTCCTACAGCGGCGAGGTGGACGCGGGGATCCCTGTGCAGAAGCTCCCCGTGGAAAAGGACGACACCGATACCATGAGCGCTCTCCGCTTTGCCCTGGACCGGGGCTTTCGGGAGATCACGCTGGTCTGCGCCCTGGGCGGGCGGCTGGACCATCTGCTGGCCAATCTCCAGGCCGCCGTCTTCGCCGCAAAGCAGGGTGCGGCGCTGCGCATCCTGGGTGCGGATACGGAGATCCTGACCCTGCGGCAGGGCAGCCTGCGGCTTCCCCGGAGGGAGGGCTGGTCCCTCTCCGTTTTCGCGGCGGAGGACCGCTGCCGGGGCGTCAGCATCCGAGGCGCCAAGTACGAGCTGCAGGACGCGGAGCTCACCAACGACTTTCCCCTTGGCGTCAGCAATGAGTGGGCAGCTCCTGAGGCAGAGATCAGTGTACGGGAGGGCACGCTGCTGATCGTTATGTCCCGAACCTGTTGATTGTATTATGTTAACTGTATTATGTTGATCATACTATTTATACTACTTTCAAATAAGAAGCTTTAAAAAGGATTGCGAGACTTCAATTGCGCCAGACGAGGCAAAGGCCGCAGAGCATAATGGAGATATATGTTCAAGGGCTTCAACGAAGTATGGCACAATTCTGGCCACAAGACTTTAAAGATTTCTATTTGAAAGTAGTATTATTTGCCCCGGCACGCCTCTTTCTCTCACCGGGATCAAAGCAGAAGCAAGGACCTCATCATCAATCTGCTCGTAGGGGCGCTTCACGAAGCGCCCGCGCCGAAAAAGGATTGCAAAAAGGCCAGGCGAACTCGTAAAATCTGCGAATTCGCCTGGCCTTTTGTATCATATTCTATGGAATGCCGGGCGCTTCATGAAGCGCCCCTACGCTCGCTTTCATCTCCTGATCATGATGCTACTCATGTTGAATCGTTCTTTTTTCGGCATTATGTCAACCTTACTCGCTGAGGAGCTCCACGATCTTCTGGTAATAGTTCTCCGCGTCCTTGCGGAAGCGCTTTTCCATCTTCTTCGCCTGTTCCTCACCGGAGCAGAGCAGATGCAGATGGATCATCTCCCCTTTCCCGTCGGCCACGGCCAGCTCCACCATGCAGCCCTTCTCGTCCACCGTGTGGCGGGCGGTGATCATGGCCTGGCGGCGCATCCGCTCCTCCACCGGGGCAATGCGCTTCATGGCCCGGGCGCGGACGGAATAGGGCAGGGAGTTGTCCACGGTCTCGGCGTTGCGGGCGCCCTTCTCCGTGATCCTGAAGCCGTCCTCGGTCTCCTCCATGTGGCCGCTCTTGAGCAGGTCGCTGATACAGTCGGAATAATCGAAGTAGCCGATTCCGCCGTCCACCTGGCAGAGCTCCAGCAGCGTCTCCGGGTCCACCGGGGCGGGAAGCCGCCGCAGTACGAAGAGGATCAGGATCTTGATATCCAGTTTGTCGTGAATAAAGCCCAGCTGGTCCATGGAAAGCCCTCCGAAAGCAGTTTCTTATCCTGTTTATTATACTGCATTCCGGCTATTTTTCAAGGTTAAAATCACATCATGCGCCGCCGCTGCATAGACTGTGTTGAAATCCCAAGGACAGGAGGCAAGTTTATGGCAGATCGCGTCATGCCCGGACCGGTGAACAGAGAGGCCGTGATCCGGGAAGCCGTATCCATCAACACCCGCAAGATCTTCGACAGCTGCCGTGACAAGGACTGCATCGACGATCTGAGAGTATTCCCCACGGTCACGTCCCAGAACTACATAGAAAACGCTCTGAGCATCCGGCCCAGAAGGGCGGAGCTGCTCTACTGCGCGGTGAACGTGGAGCCCATCAGCTTTAACCGGGGCTATTACACGGTGGACTGCACCTACTTCTACCGGGTCACCGGCGAGACCTTCCCCGCGGGGCTCACGGTCCAGGGTCTGGCCGTGTTCGATAAGCGCGCCATGCTCTTCGGCAGCGAGGGCAGCATCAAGACCTTCTCCTCTGAGGGCGGCGCCGTACCCGTGGAGGCGGACGATCTTCCGGTGGCGGTGGTGAACGCGGTGGATCCCATCGCCCTGCACATGAAGCTCACCGACGCCGAGTGCCCCGCTCCCGCGGAGCTGGAGCAGCGGGCCATCCCGGACTTCATCGCCGGGGCCTTCCCGGAGCCGCTGGTGCTCACGGACAGCGGCCGCCGCTGGTACGCCACCATCGGCCAGTTCACCATCCTGCGCCTGGAGCGAGACACCCAGCTCTTGATCCCGGCCTACGAGTACAGCCTGCCCGACAAGGAGTGCCCCAGCACGGACCAGGACGATCCCTGCGAGATGTTCAGCAAGATCCGCTTCCCGGTGGAGGAGTTCTTCCCGCCCAATGTGGTGGAGAGCGAGCCGGATTACAGAAGCATGCTATAATGAAACGATTCAGTCCCCCTTTATTGGGGGACTGAATCGTGGGACACTCGCGCTTATCGCAGCGGGCTGGTGCCCGCTTTGGTCGGCGCGAGGCCTCGCTATACTCGGCTCAAGGTGTTTTTGACGAGGCAAAGCCCCGCCAAAAACGGATAGAATTCTCTTCGCGCCTGCGGGCGCGAACTCTGCGAGGCTTTTTCCGTTTTGCAGTCTGAAAAAAATGGGAACTCCATGGAGTTCCCATTAATATTATGTAAACTATATTATGTTTACTTGACCTCAATGACGGTCTGCATCAGGTCGGCGGGCTTCACGTTGGGATTGTGGTAGTGCTCCCGCTTCATGGTAATCTTGCCGAGAGAGATGGCCTCGGTGGGGCAGAACTGGAGGCAGCCCAGGCACTGGACGCAGTTGGTGCCGATGGCGGCGCGGCCGCCTTCGATGCGGATGTTGCCCCGGGGGCAGAGGCGGACGCACTGGCCGCAGGCGTTGCAGTCGTCGCTGACCTGGAAGGCGGCGGCCTTCTTGGCGGCGATGGCGCCCCAGGCCTTATTCTCCCCCGCGTTCAGCAGGTTGTGGGGCGGACGTTTGTCGCTGCACTTGCCGGTGGTCACATCATAGGCGATCTCCTGGGCCAGCTTCTCGCTGCGCTTCTGGGCCTTCTCGGTGCTGAGGGGCGGGACCATCATGTTGTGGGGGAAGAGCCAGATGCAGCTGCAGTGGTGGGTAACGGCGCGCCAATAGTGCAGGGGGATGATCTTGTCCAGCTCGTAAAGGCCGGTGCCGGCATAGCTGGCGGACTGGCTCACGGCAAAGGTATAGGCCTCAGGGCTCACGCGGATGGACTTTGCATAGTTCAGCACGTCCTCCGGGGCGCCGCCGCCGTAGCAGGGGAAGACAAAGCCCACCCGCTCGGCCTCCCGCACGTCGGTGATCACGGGCTCACGGCGCATCATGATGATGTCGGTGTTCCCCAGGCCCTTGGCAATGTTTTTGGCCATGTCCAGGCAGTTGCCGGTGCCGGAAAAGCAAAAGATCACGTTTCTCTTCATTCTGGCTCTCTCCTTCATTGATTGTATTCGATATTGTTGGCTTCTTATTCAGATTTTGGCGGCGGCCGCCGGGTCCAGGAAGACCGTGACGTTCAGCGGCAGCTGCAGGAAGGCCGCGGGGACAAAGCTGTCGTCCCGGGCATAGAGCATCTGGAAAGCGGGTTTGGCCTTCTCTTCTCCAAAGGCCAGCACCAGGATCTCTCTGGCCTCCAGAACGGTCTTGACCCCCATGGTCCAGGCGAAGGCAGGCACGTCCTCCTCCGAACCGAAGCGCCAGGCCAGCTGGCGGCGGGTAGCGTCGGTGAGCTTTTGCCGGTGGGTGCGGGAATCGTAGGGCGTGGCAGGCTCGTTATAGCCGAAGTGGGCGTTGTCCCCGATGCCCAGCACAGCCAGATCCAGCCCGCCGGCCGCGGTGATGTGCTGCTCATAGTCCTCCCCGGTCTCCGGAGTGAGGAATCGGCAGTTTTCAGCACGCAGGTCCGTCCTGGCCAGCAGTTCCTCTTCCAGCTGTCTTTGGCAGCTCAGCTCCTCGGGGCAGTTTTCATACTCGGTAAGAGCGAAGACACGGGCGGATGCAAGGCTTATTTCCCCCGCGGTGCAGCGCTTTGCAAGTTCTTCAAACAGGGGCGTCATGCTCCGCCCGCAGGCCAGAGCCAAAACAGCCTCGGGCTTTTGTGCCAGGGCCGCGGCGATCTGATCCGCTGCCCGGCGGCAGCATTCCTCTTTTTCACACACGATCGTTTTCATGGAACCCTCTCAATAAACGTCCTCGCTCCGGGGCAAACTAAGCGCCGAAGGAGGGAGCATTTTGGCAATCGTTCTGGTACGTACGCTGATCATCTATTTTTCCCTGCTGCTGACGCTGCGCCTGCTGGGCAAGCGGCAGCTGGGCGAGATGGAGCTTTCGGAATTTGTGGTGGCGGCGCTGATCGCGGATCTGGCCGCCCATCCGCTGCAGGACATGGGCATCCCCTTGCTGAACGGGCTGCTGCCCATCCTGGTGCTGTTCTGCTGCGAGGTGCTGATCGCGGGCCTGAGCCTCAAAAGCATCCGCCTGCGCAGCCTCATCTTCGGCAAGCCAAGCCTGCTGATCGTAAAGGGGAAGATCCTGCAGCAGGAGATGCTGCGCAATCGCTTTACCCTGGACGAGCTGATGCAGGAGCTCCGCGCCCAGGGGATCACCGACCCGCAGGATGTGGAATACGGTGTGCTGGAGACCAACGGCAGGCTGAGTCTGATCCTCTCCCCCGCCAGGCAGCCGGTCACCGCCGCGCAGCTGCAGCTGCCGGCAGAGGACAGGGGCTATCCCAGCATCATCATCAGCGACGGGCGGGTGCTGGAGGCAAACCTCCGCCACCTGGGTCTGGACCGGCGCTGGCTGGAGCGGCAGCTGCGCCGCCACGGCGTCAGCAGTCCGCGGGAAGTCTTTCTCCTGACGGCAAGCAGCGCCGGGGAAAGCTATTTTGCGGCAAAGGAGGCGGGCAAATGAAGCGGGAGCTTGCGGCAGCGCTCCTGCTGCTTCTTCTTGCAGCGGGGAGTCTCTGGCATCTGCGCACAGCCGACCGGCTCACCGGCCGGGTGGAGGACAGTTTAGTCCGGGCGGAACAGGCCGCCCGGCTGGAAGACTATAAAGCCGCCCTCGAAGCCTTGCAGGAGGGCAGACGTCTTTGGCAGGCGCACGGCGTTTACGCCCAGATCTTTTTCCGCCATCCGGACCTGGACAGCCTGCAGGAGGCCTTTGCCGCGCTGGAGCAGCTCCTGCGGCAGGAGGACCGGGCCTGGCCTGCGGCGCTGGAGCTGCTGCGCTATCATCTGGAGACGCTGGACCGCATGGAGCACATCTCGCCGGGGACGGTGTTTTAGGGCTTTTCGGTAAGGAGCTTGGAGAGCTCCTCCATGAAGGTGTTGATATCCTTGAAGCTGCGGTAAACGGAGGCAAAGCGCACATAGGCAACCTCGTCCACGTCCTTCAGGCGGTTCATCACCATCTCGCCAATGGTGACGGTGCTGATCTCCCGCTCCAGATTGCTCTGCAGCTCCTGCTCGATATCATCGGCGATCTGCTCCAGGGTCTGGAGGGCGACGGGGCGCTTCTCACATGCGCGGACCATGCCGTTGATGAGCTTGACCTTGTCGAAGGACTGACGGCTGCCGTCCCGCTTCACAACGACGAGGGGCAGGCGCTCGATGATTTCATAGGTGGTAAACCGCTTCTGGCAGGCCAGACACTCCCGGCGGCGGCGGATGGTCGCCCCCTCTTCGGCGGGGCGGGAATCGATGACCTTGCTCTCGGTATAACCGCAAAACGGACACTTCATATCTGATCTCTCCTGTTCCTTTGATCCGGTTTCTATCCTTTACCAAAAGATTATAGCATGCGTATCCCTGCTTTTCCAGTCCTATTTGGCCCGGAAAAGCCTATTTCTTGTATCCGGTAGAGAAGTCCACCACATTCCGCAGAGGCTGGCCGGCCAGGTGGGCGCGCAGATTGTCGCAGGAAATGTCCACGATCTGCTCCAGAATGTCGGGCAGATGGAAGTTCCCCGCCACATGGGGCGTGATCAGCAGATTCTCCAGCTCCCAGAGCTCACTGTCCGCGGGCAGGGGCTCCGTCTCCACCACGTCGATGGCGGCGGCGGCGATCTGTCCTTCCCGCAGGGCCTGGGCCAGCACATCCATCGCCACAGCGCTGCCCCGGCCGCAGTTGACAAAGACCGCGCTGTTCTTCATGGCGGCAAAGCGCTCCGCTGTGTAGAAATGGAAGGTGTCCGCCGTGCCGGGCAGGATGGAAAAGATCACGTCCGCCTCCGGCAGGACCCGATCCAGTTCGGCGGTGAGGCAGAGTGCATCGATCCCCTCCGGGCAGGGGCCGCCCCGGCGTTTCACACCGATGACCCGGGCGCCCATGGCCTTGACCAGGCGGGCATAGGCAAGGCCGATGTCCCCCAGGCCCACCACCAGGACTGTGGCGTCGGAGAGGCTGGTGACAGGACCCGCGTCCTTCCATGCATGCTGCTGCTGATAGTCCCGATAGAGATGCAGCTTTTTCATGAGCATCAGGGTCAGGGCAAAGGCATGCTCGGAGACTGCCTTGCCGTAAGCGCCGGTGGCATTGGTCAGGGCGGTTCCCGGCGCCAAGATGCCGGGCTTCAGATAGGGGTCCGCCCCGGCAGAGAAGAGCTGCAGCAGCTCCAGCTTCTCCGATGCGCCGATCCAAGCGGGAGGGGGATTTCCGATGATGATCTGGGCCTGTTCCACCTGCTCCCGGGTCAGCTCCTTTCCGGGGGCATAGGTAAAGACGCAGCCGGGCGCGGCGGCCTCCAGCTTTGCTTTGTGGCGGGGCTCCACATGGAGATTGACCAGAATTTTTTTCATAAGGACACTCCCTTTTGTTTTTTCTCTATCATACAACAGACGATCCGGAAACGCAACGAAAACGGACGCGCAATGCAAAAAACCTCCCGGTGATCGGGAGGTTTTTGTCAATATCGTGGCTTATGCGGGAAAAGCGACATACGGTCAGGGTTCGTCGATGGGGAGCTCGTCCTCTTCCAGCTCGATGCCGGTGGAGGGGTCCACACGAGGCTCGCTCTCCTCCTGTTCCGCGGGCGCAGAAACCTGGCCACCCGTCGAAACAGTTTCCTGCTTGGGCTGGGTGGTGTCAAGGGGCAGCTCACCTGCCGCAAGGAAGGGATCGGGCTGCTCCGGCTCGGGCTGCTCTTCCGCTTCGGGAAGCGCAGCTTCCGCCGCAGCCGCGGGAGTCGCTTCGGCGCCCTGGGTCTTTTCCCTGCTGTCCGCCCCGGGCAGCGTAATCGCCAGGATGACGATCACCACCACCGCCAGGGCAAGCAGCGCCCAAAGGAGCTTCTTATTCATTAGAGATCATCATCCACGGGGAAGCTATCCGTGACGATATCGACATTTTCCAGGAGAACGACCTGAAGCTCGGGATTCTGATACATCTTTTTCATGATAATGCCTCCGTATACATTCCGAACCGGGCAAAGGGCGAAAACGCTTCTTGCCGATTTGTATAGACTTCGCGAAAAAGGTTACATAATGTAACCATCCTCACTTATCTGTTAAACTATACACCCGGTCAAGCCCCTTGTCAAGGGCCCGAAGGTTCCATTTTCAGGCTTTTTCGGGCCCTTTTGGGATCATTTGCCCGGATCTGCCGGGAGCGGAGGGATTCCTCGCGCTCCCGGTCAGATTTGCGGGGGGGAATTTGCTGAAAACTCAGCCGAAGTAAGCCTTGGCGGCGTTGGAGTAGACGTAGAGCGCCTTGACCAGATTCAGCAGGGCCTCATTGTCACTGGCCTTTTCAAACACAGAGTTCACATAGCTGAACACGCTGTACTGGCTTCTGAGGATCACGTTGCCATCGGCGTCCTTGACCTCGAAGACGTGCGTCTTGTCAAAAGCCTTGGCCGCGATATTCTTGCTCTCCACGATCATCTGGGTGCCATTCACGATGGGCTGGACCTGCTCGCCGTCAACGGTGACGGTGAGGGCAGAGGCGTCCACGCCCTCGGCCAGCGCGTAGTACTGACGGATCTTGATCTCGCTCTCCAGCTTCATGGAGGAGCCGGTGTAGCTGATCATATCCTCGTTCAGGACTTCGGTAGCCACAGCGTAGTCTGCCACATCCGCGGCGGTAACGCCGGAAATGTCGCCCATGAGAGGCGCGATATTCTCGGTGTTGTACTGGAACACGGTCTGCGCATAGTGGCCCACGTCATTCATGGCCTTCAGAACGGCCGCCAGCTTCTCATTGCTGGAGGAGGAGTTCTTGGTGATGTAGGTCTGGGCACGGTAGGTGTAACCCTCAGGCAGCACGGTGCCGTCCTTCTTCACCAAAACCAGCTCGTTATCTTCGCCGTCGAAGACCTTGATGGTCACGTCGTCGTTGAACATCGCAAGGCCGATGTCATAACCGAAGCCATAGAGGGTGTTGTTGCCGCTCTTGGTCTTCACCGCATCGGACAGGAGGATCTTCTTGTCGTTCATGGTCGCATACGCGCCCTCGTCCGCCAGCATCTCCTCAGAGGGGATGATGTACAGACGCACGGAGAAGATATCGCCAACAGTCAGGGTTGCGCCGCCCAGGGTGGCGGAGACAGCGGCGGTCTTGGTATCGGTGTAGGTCTTGCCGTCCAGCTCCACGGTGGCGGTGAAGGTGGCAGTGCCGTCAGCGCTCTCAGCGGTGATCTCCGCCTTCAGCGTGGTGGTGTGAGTCTCATCGTTCTTGCAGGCGAAGGCGGCTTCTGCAGCCTTGGTGCCGTCCCAAGTCCAGGTGGGCTCGCCCCAATCGTGGCCGGTGGCCTTGATCTCCACTTCCTTCACGTCGGTGTAGGTCTTGCCCTCAAACTCCACGGTGGCGGTGTAGACGGTCTTGCCGGCTTCCTCGCAGGTGGGAGCGGTGGTCTCGCTGGTCACAGTGGCGGTCACTTCCTTCTCGTCATCCTCACGCACGCAGGTGAAGAGGGCGGAAGCGGTGAAGTCCTCGTTCCAGGTCCACTCGGGCTCGCCGTACTCATGGCCCAGGGCCTTGCCGTTCTCAACGGTCTTCACATCGGTGTAGGTCTCACCCTCGAACTCCGCGGTGGCGGTGTAGGCGATGAAGCCGTCCTCGGTGCAGGTGGGATCGGTGGGAACCGCGGTCACAACGGCATCGACACTCTTGGTGACGCCGTCCTTCGAGCAGGTAAAGCGGGCAATGGCGGAGCTGAGGTCATCAGCCCAGACCCAGCTGATCTCGGTGAATTCATGCTCGTGATCGGCGGGCACGGAGGAGGCGCCAAGGTACACGATCTCCTCGCGGGGCAGACCGCCCTGCTCAGTTTCGCTGTCCTTGAAGTTCTCTTCCCAGGTGGTGATGGACACAGTGCCCGTGCTGCCCTGCTCGAACAGCAGCGTCAGGATGGGTGCGTCGGTCTCAATGCCATCCAGGTCGACCCAGGCCAGCACATAGCGGCCCAGATCCTGGCTGCGATCCAGGATGCCGGTGTACTGGGTGTCGGCAACGGCACGGACCAGCTTTGCGGTGGTGGGATCGAAGTTGACCTCGATCTTGCCGTTGTAGCTCAGCTCATCGGCACTGATGACCACGGTCACCATGGTGTCGACCTTGTCCTGCTCGGCAGCGGGGGCGATGGCTTCCACGCGGGCTGCGGTCAGGGTGCCTCCGATCTGGCCTTCGTTGTCATCGATACCTTCGATGGTGCCCTCTTCCTCATCGTCGATGGGCTCTTCATCGGGGGTCTCAACGGGCGCTCTGCCGTTGATGGGCTGGATCTCGGTCAGGAACTCAGCGCTGGGATCGATCACAGCATCGCTGTGGTCAGCCTGCTGGACCTCGCCGAAGTACGGATTGATGCCGTTCTCGAAGAGACCGCCTACAGGCCACACGCCGTCGGCAAAGCTGCCGGTCGAGTAGATGCTGCCGTCATTGTACAGGTCGTCGACCATGATGATGTCGACCTTGTTGGAGGACTGGTTGAAGCAGCTCCAGAAGAGGCTGGTTCCGTCATAGTAGAAGGACTGCCAATAATCCAGGTCGCAGCTGTAGCCCAGGTTGCCCATGGTGCTGACGCCGAAGCGGCTGTAGCTGCCGCCATAGGGCAGGAAGCCGGTGCTGTAGATGTTGCCGGCAGAGTCGAGCAGGAAGACCCAGTCGGTGTTGCCGTAAGAGGGATGCGCGTACTGCTCCTCGTAGGCAATGCCCACCAGGCTGTTGCCGTTGGTGTAGCTGCCCAGGTTGAAGGCGCCTTCGTAATCACCGGTGGTCTTGTCAACGATCAGCACATAGGTGCCGTAGATCGCCAGCAGGTGGTTATCGCCAAGGCTGGGCGCCTGGCAGATGTCCATGTAACCGACCTCGGAGGAGCCGCCGATCATCTCGACGGACCAGTCTTCGGTGTTCACAGTGTACAGGTTGGAGGTCCACGCGTCGCTGTCCAGGTCGGCGGCGTAGAGGACACCGTTCTCGTCATAGGCAGCGGAGCTGAGAGCCAGACGCAGGTTGGAAGCATTCAGCTTCTCGTAGTTGGGCAGGCTGTTCAGGTTGAAGTCTGCAAACCAGACCTCGCCGTTCTCGTCCCACACGATGCCGCTCAGTTCCTTGTTGATGAACTTGACGGTGACTTCGCAGCTGTCAGACTTGGTGGGATCCAGAGCGGAGGTGGCGGTGATGATGGCGGTGCCCTCGGTCACGCCGGTGACAAGACCGTTGTCGTCCACGACGGCCACAGCCTCGTTGTCGGAGGTCCAGGTCACAGCGTCATCGATGCCCCAAGGCCGCACATCAGCGCTCAGGCGGATGCTGCCGGTGCCGATGATGGTAGCCTCGTTCCGGTTGAGCGTAACGCTCTCGACCTCGGCATTGGCCAGATCGTCCACCAGGTTCACCTTGTAGGTGGAGAGGTTGGAGGCGTAGTCATACACCTGAACCAGCAGGTAGGGGTACACTTCCTCGTCGCCGAAGATTTCCTTCAGGTCGAAGCTGTAGTACACTTCCTTGCCGCGGATGGTGTCTTCCACAGCACCCTTGGCATCCAGCAGCTCGCCCTTATCGTTGAAGAGGGCCACAGCCGCGATGTACTGGTTATCGTGGGTGATGATCTCCAGGGTGTCGGTGGCGGTCTCTTCCTCGGCGGGCTCGGTGGGCTCGTCGGTGACAGGGGCGTCCTCACCCTCGTTCGGGATCGCCGTGGGATCCTCAATGGGCAGTTCGTAATCGTCCTGCTCGGGGGCGGCGCTGCTGTCGCGGTAGACCTTGACGATGTCGGGGGCGGTGTTATCGATCACGAAGGGGATTGAGAGTTCGCTTCCCTCGCCCAGGTCTTCCCAACGGACAGTGCCATCGGGCTCCATATAGTACTCAAGGGCCAGCTGGTAGTGAGCGGTCAGCTCGTCGCCTTCCTTCACCGTTCTGGGGATGTAGTTGAAGGAAGCGGTGGTGCTGGTCTGCTGCCAGGTCGCCTGGTTGCGGTAGTAGTAAACGGCATAGCCGGGTCCGCCGAGCATCTCCGTGCCCTTCACCACGCGATCGTACTTGTCGGTCACGTAGAAGCGGGAGGCGCCGGAGTTGCGGATCTGGGTGAAGCGGACGCCCGCCAGCGTATCACCGGCATTCAGAGCGTTGCGCTCGGGGTGATAGGTCTCGTCGTCGATCAACGGGTTGCCGCCGAAGTAGTAGGCACCGTTGTCACCGGCGTACTTCACCAGGAAGGTCTCCTGGCTCAGAGCGTTGTCGCCAAGGCCGCCGGCAGCAGGATCGGTGTAGTACATGTAGGGGTAGAGGCCGGTCTCTTCGTCGCCGTCGCCAAAGCCGTACGTGTACTCCAGACGGGAGCCGCGGTCAAACATGGTGGCTGCGGAGAAGTCGCCGTTGAAGCCGAACACGGGGATGGAGTGCTCCACGCCCAGGGCGCCGTCGTTGGTCTCGCCCTCGCGCACGAACAGGAAGCCTTCCACGTAGTTGCCGTTGAAGTCGTCATACTCGCTCATGTCGTAGTTGACATAGGCGCTGACAACCGCGGTCTCACCGGCGGCCAGTTCGATGGCGGCGCCGTTCAGGGTCTCGAAGGCGATCTTGGCGTCAGCAGTGTCCACATTGCCGTCGCCGTCCAGATCGGCATACTGAAGGTTGTAGATCTCGGTGCTCTCGTCAGCGCACCACTGCAGCAGCAGCTGCGCGTCCACGCTGTTGGAAACACCGTCGTTGTTGAAGTCCAGGGCCAGGTTCGCGGGCTTGTAATCTTCGCCGTTCACGGCCCAGCTGAAGTTGGCGTACACCGGAGTGGTGTACTCGGTACGGAACATACCGCCGTAGATCCACTGGGTGAAGAGCTGGCCGTTGAGGTACAGGGACATGGCCTCATCGGAGAAGTTGGTCACGGTGAAGGTAGTGCCGAAGCCGCTGTCCACTTCACCCAGCTCCACCTTGACCTTGCCGTCGGCAATGGAGTCGTAGGCGGAGGCGGGGGCGGTGCCGGGCAAGCCGATGACCTGGATGAGGGAGCGGGCGATGATGGCGGAGTTCACGTCCACCAGGCCGGAGCCCTGCTTCATGATGGACCAGTAATCGCCGTACTCATCGGTGAGAGGCATGGAGGTGGACATCAGCAGAGACTGGGCGATGGCGCGCTCGGTGAGGTTGGGGAACTTCTCAGCCAGGCCGCTCTCGCGGATGTACTGCTTCAGCACCGCCACAACGCCGGCCACCTGAGGAGAGGCCATGGAGGTACCGGACATGTTCTCATATGCGTCATGGACGGAGGTGGGAGAGCTGGTGCCGTTGTTGGCGCCCCAGACAGACCAGATGCCGCCGCCGGGGGCGGTGATCTCGGGCTTCATGGTCAGCGCGCCGTTGCCGCCCCAGGAGCTAAAGTCGCTCATGGTCTGAACGGGCGTGGTGGGCGTGCCGATGTTGGAGACGGAGAGGGAGTCGTTGATGGTCAGCGTGCCCTCATAGTAGGTGACGCCGTTGGCTTCCTTCTGCTCGCCCAGACCCATCAGCAGATAGCCGTCGTTCTGGGTGATGGAGACCGCGGGAACGCTGTACTCATAGCCGGTCAGGTTCATGTTGATGGTACCGGCCTGATTGTTGGCAATGATGACTGCCGCAGCGCCCTGCTCGGCCGCCGCGTTGGCCTTGGCAAAGAAGGAGCTGCTGCCGCGGAAGCAGATGCCGATCTTGCCTTCCAGGATCTCGGAGCCCAGGGCAGCAAACATGTTGTCGCTGTAATCATTGTCCGCGACGCCGGGGCCGGGGATCATGATGTAGCTGTACTCACCGGGGATGCTGCTCATGGGAGCGTTGCCGTAGCCGCTGGTCTCGGTGTAGAAGATCGGGGTGCCGTCGGCAGCGGTGACGGTGTAGCCCACAGCGCCCTTGTTGTCCACGGAAGCCACGGACAGGGAGTTGTGGTAGGTGGCGGGAGAGCCGCCGGTCTGGTAGTTGACGTCATCGGCGTAGAGGTAGTTGGCGCCGGTGGAGTCATAGGACCAGCTGTAGTTGTTGCCGGCGGAGTTGGCCCAGACGAGACCGAAGCTGGTCAGCTTGTTCAGGGTCTCGGCATAGGTGTCGTTGGTGGTGTAGCCGGCGACAGAGGAGCCCAGAGACAGGTTGACCGCATCGCAGCCCAGGGTCATGGCGTCCTCGATGGCGGACATGTAGTCAGAGTCATAAGCGCCGCCGCCCTTGCCGAAGACCTTCATGATCAGCAGCTGAGCGTCGGGAGCTTCGCCCTGGGTCATCACAGACTGGAGGGCCTTGTCAAAGCCGTTGCCGTTGGGAACGTACTTGTTGCCTGCGGCAATGCCGGCCACGTGGGAGCCGTGCTCACCCTGGGCGTCGTTGATATGGGTGATGTCATAGTCCATATCGATGTAGTTCACACCGAAGGGGACCTTGGCGCTGCGGTACACGCCGTCCAGATCCAGGAACGCAGCAGCGTTCAGCTGATCCCAGACAGCGGCCACGTCGTCCGCGGTCATCAGGTCGACGGGAGTCTCGCGGGTCTCGTTCAGTTCGTCGATGGCATACTCAAAGGCTGCCGGATCGAAGGACTTGTGCTCGATATCGAGACCGGTGTCCACGATGGCGATGGTGCTGCCGGCGCCGGTGTAGCCCAGGTTCCAGGCTTCGGTGGCACCGGTCATCTCGGTGGCGGTGGCGTTGTCTACTTCATCCTCAGCGGGGAAGTAGCGCAACTCGATGACAACATCCTTAACCCCGATCACGTTGCGGACGTCTTCAATGGCGCCGTAGGGCACGTAAGCGGAGATGATGTTGGCAGCCAGGGTCAGGTTCCAGACAACGTCCAGGGGAGCGCCGCCAAGAGCCTCTGCGGAGATCTTGCTGGCCATAGCCTGCTGCTCGGCCTTCAGGCCGGCGCGGTAGGCTCCGGCGCTGGCGGGTGCGTAGCCCGCGTCAAGAGCGGAAGCACCGTTCAGCACGATGGATACGCGGACGAGTTCATCGTCAGCGTAGGTGGGCTCTTCCTCTTCAACCGCCTGGTTGGCGAGGGGGAGCCGTTCGGAAATGATGTCGTTGTCGACCTTCTCAAAGGGAAGCTCGACACCGGTGCCGCTGACTTCCTCAGTGGTCTCTTCCGCGGGTGCGGCGGCTTCGGTCTCTTCCTCGAGAGCAAAGCCGGCGGTGCCCAGGGAAAGGATCATCGCGAGAGCCAGCAGCAAGGACAGGAAACTCTTCCAGGTCCTTCTCATGCTTCTTTCCTCCTTCTAAAAACTTTATATAAGGTGTCTCCACTTTATATACCTATTTCGCTAAATTATTTGCGTGAAAAAAAGGGCTTCGGCGGAAGCTCCGCCCTCCCCTCCGGCTGGGCCAGCAGGACCTCCGGCAGGGCGGAGACTTGCTTCAGCTCCGACTCTGTGAGCCGGAGAGACAGGACTCTTGCACGCTTCAGCACCCTTACCGGGCCCAGCGGGCGATCCAGCAGCTCTTCCAGGGTTTGCAGGAAGCCTTCCGGCTCACAGTCCATTTGCAGCTTCACGCTGACGCGGATCATTTCAGGCTGCATGGCAGAACTCCTTTATGTGGTCCAGTTCCAGTCCAGCGCCTTGCCCTCGGAAACGTAGGGCCAGTAAGCATAGGCCACCAGCTTGCTGCGCACCACCTGTTCCCAATCCAGGTCCAGGGGGACCTCAAACAGCTCGCAGAAATAGTACTGGGCCTCCTGGGCGCCGTCCTCGTCGTCCTCCGCAGGAAGCAGGAAGCTCTCATAGATCCAGAGGTACTCCCCTTCCAGCTCATACTTCAGAAAGGCCAACTGGCCCTCCACGCTCAAGCGGTCCAGCCCCTGCTCCCGACAGAAGAAGAAGCAGTTGGTCCAGCGAAGCTTGCTCCACTGGCACAGGCCGAAAAACTCCCGTCCCCCATCCACGGCCAGGGGATCAAAGGCGCTTTCCCGGTAGATATTGGCCAGTACCGCCGCCACGGCGGAATCCGGAAGCTTCAGCTCATCCCGCAGAAAGGCCGTGGCGATGCGGACGTTTTCCTCCCGCTGCTCATCCGTGAGCTCCTCGCTTCTCTCCTCCGCGTTCCAGAACAGGCGCTCCCACAGGGAGGCCGGCTCCGCGTGGGCCGAGATGGGAAACAAGCCGCAGAGCAGCGCGAAGGTCAGCAGGAAAGCTGCCGTTTTCCGAAATGCAAGCCGTGCTTTCACTGCTTTTCTCCCTTTCTGTTTCCTGCGTACAGTACACCCACAATACTGTTTATACTCTTCGTAAGTATATCGTTTTCAGCTGCCTTTGTCAACGAATTTTACACCGTCAAAAGAAGGAAGCCTCAGTCCGTCGGCTGAGGCTTCCCTTGTGAAAAATACACGAATATGGAAAGGATCCCCTGGAAAATCCTTGAATTCGCAGCGGATAATTCAATTTCGATCAATACTCAATTTTTTCCAGTTCGATCAGCGCCAGGATGTAGACCTTCAGCGCCTCCAGCAGATAGTCCTTGCTGGCGGCCTCGTCCACGCCGTGGATGGGGCCGGCAAAGTCCGGCATGGGCCGCTCGGGGTGCTCTGGCCCGAAGGAGACCGCGTTGGGGAAATCCCGGGCATAGGTTCCGCCGCCGATGGTGTAGGGCTTGGCGTTCTCGCCGGTGACGGCGTTGTAGGCGTCGATACAGACCTGGACGGAGGGATTGTCCAGACTCATGTAGAAGGGCTCGGCGTCCCGATCCACGGTGACCTCCGCCAGATCCCCGGCCAGCTTCCCGATGATCTCCGCGATCTTCGCGCCGCTGATGTTGGTGGGATAGCGGCTGTCCAGGGTCTGGAAGACCTTCCCGTCCTCCACACCGATGACGCCGCCGATGATGGTCAGCGGCTCAAAGAGGCCGTCGTCCGCCTGGACACCAAGGCCCCTGCCCCGCCAGTCGCAGTGCAGCTTCTGCAGCAGCTCAAGCATGCGCCGCTCATTTTCGTCTCCGACGCCGTTAGCCAGAAGGTAGTCCACCAGCACGCCGATGGCGTTCACCGTGCCCTCCGGCAGGGAGGCGTGACCGCCCAAGCCCTCGCTGCGCACCCGCCAGAGGCCGGGCTTCTCCTGCTCCACGGTGACGCGCTCCGCGTTCTCCAGCCGCTCCGCCTCCACCAGGGCCTCGGCCTTGTCGGGGATGGCATTGGCCACGATGCCGCCGCGGATCTCCCGGATCCTGTTCAGGGCCACATCAAAGAGGATGCGTCCGTGATAGATGCCCTTCTCTCCGTTGCAGAGGGGGAAGTTGGCGTCGGGGCTGAAGCAGAAGAGAGGCGCGGGGTAGTTTGCCAGATAATACTCCACATCGCCCATGCCGGTCTCCTCATTGGCGCCAAGCAGGGCGCGGATGGGGTATTGCAGGGGGATGTTCCGCTCCTTCAGATACTTGAGGGCGTAGAGGCAGAGGACACTGGGGCCCTTGTCGTCCATCACGCCGCGGCCGATGATCCAGCCCTCCCGCTCCCGCATGGTGAAGGGGTCGTGCGCCCAGCCCTCGCCGGTGGGGACCACGTCCAGGTGGGTGATGGTGGCAAGGTAGCGGTCCTCCGCCCCCTCGCCAAGCTGGGCATAGCCGATCTTGTCGGCACAGTTGACGGCCTTGAGTCCCAGCTCCCGGGCGATCTCCAGGCCCTTTTCCAGGGCGGCTTTGGGGCCGGGTCCAAAGGGCGCGCCATCTTCCGGCTCTCCTTCCACGCTGTTGATGGCCACAAGTCTCCCGATGTCCCGAAAGATGGCCGTTTCGTTTTCCTCTACAAAGCGGTCCAGATCCCGCCGCAGCTCTTCGTTCATACTCCCGCTCCTCTTAAATATATATTATGAGATGCCTATTTCTTTTTCAGCTTGTCCGCGTCGGCGGCCTTGAAGTCCGGCTCGGTGCCCTTGCTCAGGCGGTCGATATTGGTGCGGTGCTGGAAGATGGCAAGGCACATGGCTGCGATGGCCAGCACCAGTTTGGGTGTGCTCACATGAAAAACGATGGCGAAGATGGTGATGGCCGCGGCAGCAGCCATGGAGCCCAGGGAGACCTTCTTGGTGAGGAAGGCCACGATCAGGAAGGTGGCGATGATGCAGACGAAGACCCGCCAGTCGATCATCAGACCCAGGGCCGCGCCCACGGAGATGCCCTTGCCGCCCTTGAAGTTGTGAAACAGCGGGAAGCAGTGGCCGATCATGCAGCTGATGCCGCCGATGGCAAGGCCCACATCCCCCAGCAGGTAAGATCCCAGCCAGGTGGCCAGGATGGTCTTGAGCATGTCGCCTCCCAGGGTGAGAAAGCCCATGCCCAGGCCGTAAACTCTCGCCATGTTGGTAGCCCCGGCGTTGCCGCTGCCCTTGCTGCGCACGTCCTCGCCCAGGGCGGTGCGTGAGATCAGAATCGAAGCGCTCAGCGAGCCCAGCAGATATCCCGCGGCGATGACGAGCGCGTATTTCCAAATATCCATATTACACTCCCTCGGAGGGACCGGTCCCTCCCAGCAGGATAGGCGCTCCGTCAGAAAAGCGCCATTAAAGTCATTATACCTTCCTGCCCCCCACTTTTCAAGGGAAGGGATTGTCAGTTTTCAGATTATTCACCACTTCCTGGAAGTGAGGGCCTTCGGCGCAAAGAAGGTCCAGGGTTCGATCTCCGGGGGCGGCAGGAAAAAGTCCAGCTTCTCTCCGCTCTCCGGGTGGGAGAAGGCAAGAGAACAGGACCACAGGGCCAGGGGCCAGGGATCTTCCCGGGTGTCATATTTCCGCTCTCCCGCCAGAGGCCAGCCGTGGGACGCGAACTGGCAGCGGATCTGATGGCTGCGCCCGGTGTGCAGACGCACCCGCACCAGGCTCAGATCCTCCGCCGCGTCCAACCTGCGATAGTCCAGCAGGGCCTCCTGCACGTCCTTGCCCGGAGTCTCCACCACAAAGCTCATCTTTCGCGCCTTATCCCGCCACATCAGGTCCCGCAGGCTGCCCTCCTCCGGCGTGAGACCGTGTACCACCGCCAGATACTCCTTTTGAAACTGTCCCTCCCGGATCTGCCGGGAGAGCTCCGACGCGGCGGCGGTGCTGCGGCCCAGCACCATCAAGCCGCCCACCACCCGGTCCAGCCGGTGCACGGTGCGCAGTTCCGCCTTCGGATCACCCAGCAGCTGACGCAGTACCTCCGGCACACCGCCTGGCTCGTCCGTGGAGAGCAGGCCCGCATCCTTTTGGCAGACCAGGATCGCCTTGTCCCGATAGAGGATCTCCATATTCTCTTCCTCCCGCAGATTTTTACTCTATAGTAGCACAGTCTTCTCCCTTTGCAAACCGGGGAAATCGTGTTATGATAATACGAAATATGATAATAGTATGGAGGTACTGTGCGAATGGAAGCTGTCTTTTCGCCCCCCTGTCCCTACTATAAAAAGTGCGGCGGCTGTCAGCTGCAGAAGATGCCCTACGAAGAACAGCTGCGGCGGAAAACCGGCCGCTGCATCGCCTTGTTGGGAGAGTTCGGCCATGTGGAGCCCATCTGGGGCATGGAGGAGCCCTTCCACTACCGCAACAAGGTCCACGCGGCCTTTGCGCTGGACAATCGGCGCAAACCCACCTGCGGCATTTACCAGCCGGGCAGCCACGCCATCGTCCCGGTGGAGGACTGCCTCATCGAGGACGCCGCCTGCGACGCCGTGATCCGGACCATTCGGGACATGCTGCCCGCCTTCAAGATCAAGGTCTTTGACGAGCGCAGCGGAACCGGCTGGCTGCGGCACGTGCTGGTGCGCCGGGGCTTTGCCACCGGGGAGATCCTGGTGGTGCTGGTGGCGGTGTCCCCCATTTTCCAGCTGCAGAAGCCCTTTGTAAAGGCCCTCACGGAAAAGCACCCTGAGATCCGCAGCGTGGTGCTGAATCTCAACGACCGCTTCGGCCCCGTGGTGCTGGGGACCCGGGAAAAGGTGCTCTACGGTCCGGGCTATATCGAGGACCAGCTCTGCTCCCATCGCTTCCGCATCTCGCCCCGGTCCTTCTATCAGATCAACCCCGTCCAGACGGAAAAGCTCTATCGCTGCGCGGTGGACTTTGCCGACCTCACCGGGAAGGAAACCGTGCTGGACGCCTATTGCGGCATCGGCACCATCGGCATTACCGCGTCTGACAAGGCAAAGCAGATCATCGGCGTGGAGCTGAACCGGGACGCGGTGCGCGACGCCATTGGCAACGCCAAGCTCAACGGTCTCAAAAACTGCTGGTTCACCGCCGGGGACGCCGGTGAATACATGGAGCAGACCTCCCGCTCCGGTCTGCGCCCGGCTGTAGTCTTTCTGGACCCGCCTCGGGCCGGCAGCGACGAACGCTTCCTCCGTTCGCTGCTGAAATGCGCGCCGGAACGGGTGGTCTACGTCTCCTGCGATCCCGCCACCCTGGCCAGGGACCTGAAGCTCCTCACCGCCGGCGGCTACCGGGTGGAGAAGATCCAGCCCGTGGACATGTTCCCCTGGACGGAGCATGTCGAATCAGTTGTAAAACTGATTCGACAGTGAATTGCGCCTTGCCGCGCTGGAATTGCCGCTTCGCAGCATGAATCGACCTCCGGTCATGAATTGCCCTGCGGGGCATAATGGCGCAATTCAATTCACGGAGCGAAGCGAGAAATCATGGCGAAGCCAAATCATGACGCGAAGCGTCAATTCATCTTCAAGGAGTATGGTAATGGCAGAAAATCAACTTGTGATACTCTCAAAGAGCTTTGCAGTTGCCATTATCAAGCTTTGTGAAAAGCTGCGGGAACGCAAGAAAGCAACTGCCATTCTCAATCAGCTGCTTCGAAGCGGGACAAGCATCGGCGCCAACATTCATGAAGCCAACTATGCCTCAAGCAAGGCGGATTTTATAAACAAGTTTCAAATTGCCCTGAAGGAATGTTACGAAACAGATTATTGGCTTGAGATTTTTCACGATGCAGGAATCATTACTCACGAAGAGTATACGAAGATGCTCACTCAATGCAGCAAAATCAGAACGCTGCTCATTGCCTCCATCACAACGGCAAAGAAAAACAGCGGAACCTGAATCACGCTGCGGCGCATGAAGCTTAGCCTTGGGAGGTGCCCTTATGGACGACTGGAGATTGCGGGGGCAGGAAGACTACCTGCAAAACAATAGCCTTTATCGCGTCGATTTCCCTGCATTCTGGATGCGGGCATACGCCGAAAAGAATGCCTTTTATCGCTTGATTGCAGACGAAGCGCGGCGTTTTGTCGCGCAGATGGGCCGCGGGCAGGAAAATCTTGAAGGGGATAAGATCCGGCATTTCTGGCACGAGCACTGCGAATTCTGCTGGGAAAAGGTGACTTGCGACACAGACGCCTCTTTCTACTGCACCGGGGATCTGCGGTACTGGGTCTGCCCCTCGTGCTTTCGTGATTTCAAGGACAGCTTTGGCTGGACCGAGAAGGACGCCTCCGCCCTTTTCGATTCCGATTCCGGGAAGGAAACAGACACATGAACATTGAAACCGTCAAAACCGATACCTTCACCATGGACTATCTCCGTTTCGGCAAAGGCAAGGATTCCCTTGTGATCCTGCCGGGGCTCAGCGTGCAGAGCGTGATGGGCCTTGGTGATCTGATCGCCGAGGCCTATCAGGTCCTGACAGAGGACTTTACGATCTATCTCTTTGACCGTCGGCGGGATCTGCCCGCCGTCTACCCCATCCGGGAGATGGCCCAGGACACGGCGGAGGCTATCCGGTCGCTGGGGCTTTCCAAGGTTGCCCTCTTCGGCGCCTCCCAGGGGGGCATGATCGCCATGGCGCTGGCCGCGGAACACCCGGAGCTGGTTTCCAAGCTGGTGCTGGGCTCCAGCTCCGCCCACGTCGAT
This sequence comes from uncultured Clostridia bacterium, assembly GCA_946629065.1. GTDB lineage: Bacteria > Bacillota > Clostridia > Oscillospirales > Oscillospiraceae > Limivicinus. The sequence goes on along the minus strand of CAMOXK010000015.1, from coordinate 589 downwards.
GCGGCGCATTTCGAGCTCTTTGCCCGCTGGATCGACCTGGCAAAGGCCGGCAAGGCCCGGGAGCTGAACCTGGCCTTTGGGGAGGCGCTCTATCCCGAGGCCGTCTTCGAGGGTGCCCGGGAGCTGCTGCTTTCCCAAGCCGATACCTTTAACCCGGCGGATCTGCGGCGCTTCGTCATCCTGGCGGAGAGCCTGCGGAACTTTGATGTGCGGGCGGATCTGGCCCGGATCGCCTGCCCGGTGCTGGTGCTGGGCGCGAAGGACGACCGGGTCCTGGGCGCCGAGGCAAGCCGGGAGATCTTCCGTCATCTGCCGGAGCGGCCCGGCAATGGACTCTACCTCTATGAAGAGGGCTTCGGCCACGCCGCCTTTGACACCGCGCCGGACTACAAGGAGCGCCTGCTGCGCTTCCTCCGGAAAGAAACTGCCGCAGAATAAGGGGATCGTTGCATGAAAAACATACTGAGCAAGCGCTCCAGCCTTGCCGTGAACATCATCGGGGTCATTCTGATGCTGCTGCTGGTGTTTGCCCTGGTGACCAGCGCCCTGGGCTACGCAAGCTATACCAAAGCCTTTGAAGAAGAGTATT
>CAMOXK010000014.1 GCA_946629065.1 uncultured Clostridia bacterium | reverse complement strand
TGATCTTGCGGGCACGGCCGGAGCGGATGTAGTGCTCCGCGCCCTTGCCCATCTGGATGCACATCTCCTCGGCCAGGTGGCCGCAGCCGTCGCCGATGGAGGTGCGGGAGGCGCGGCAGGAGCAGGGAGACACGGAGAAGGTGTCGTACTTGTCCAGATAGTAGCTGAGCTTCTCATAGGGGTGCACGCCGGGGAGATCCTTGATGGCGCTCTCCACGGGGACCACGCGCATCAGGCCGTAGCCGTTGGGGATCAGGGGGGACATGGTCTGCATACGGATGCGGGTGTATTCCTCAAAGGCCTTGCCCACTTCCGGATGGGTGTCCAGCAGCTCCTGGTTGTTCACCAGCATCTCCATGATGCCGGGGGCGAAGATCTGCATGAAGTACACGTCTTCTCCCAGCTTCTCGTCATAGGTGCAGCGGAAGACGCCGATCCAGGCCAGGTGCTTGGCCAGCTTCTCCACCTCTTCCACGGGCTTGCCGACCTTCTTGGCCAGGTACTCTACGGTGCGCTCCTTGCGCAGGCCTGCCGCGATGGCAACATCAGCCTCGTCATCGGTGACGATGCTGGCCAGGGAATAGTACTCGGGGGCGTTCTCGTCGATCTTGTTCACAACGCCGGTCAGGCCGCCGACGATATGACAGAGCTTGACGATTTTCGGTCTCAGTTCAGCCATGATATGTTTCTCTCCCTCAAAATGTATTTTTCACAGAGCAAAGCAAAAAATGCACGCTTATAGTTATTATACATGAGCGGAAAGAAGAAAGCAAGGAAGGCAGCGCGGAAAAATTTAGACAGTGTAAGAAAAAAGTGCAGATTTCCAAGGTTTTTCCGACTCGGCGCAAAAAAGAGGCGCCCGGTACGGATGACCGGACGCCTCCAACAGAAAAGAGGTGGGTTATCGATTTACTGGGCCAGGGTCTCGCCCAGGGAGCGGCAGGCCTCCAGGGCATCATCGTCCGGCGCGTCGTTGCAGATGACGCTCTCGGCGGCAAGGGTGATGCCGGCGTCGGCGCAGTCGTCTTCCCAGGTGCGCATCCATTCGCCGTCGCCCCAGCCGTAGGAACCGAAGAGGCCGACCTTCTTGCCGGCAAGCTGTCCCTTGATCTCGTTGAAGAGGGGCTCGAATTCGCCGTCCTCCAGGGCTTCGCTGCCCATGGCGGGGCAGCCGAGAGCGAAAGCGTCAAAGGCGTCCACCTTGGACGCGTCAAAATCCGAAACGGCAAAAAGCTGGGCCCCAAGACCCGCGCCCTTCTGGACCGCCTTGGCCATGGCCTCGGTGTTGCCGGTGCCGCTCCAATAGATCACTGCTGTTTTACTCATGCTGAAAACCTCCTGTCATATTGCCACTGCAAGCTCTTCCAGCTTTTTTCCGGCCCGGAAGGCCCGGCAGTAGGATTCGGTACATTTCTGATATCTGGCAAAGGTCCGCTGGGCCAGCTCCTCGTCTCCGTACACCTTCCAGGCGCAGACACGCTTGTAATTCTGGGCACGGTTCTGGATAAAGCCCCGCACGTCCTCCGGCGGATAGCTGAGGAAGAGGCCCACCTCATGGGGAAAGTCCTGCCGCCGCTGGAGCTTCCGCACCAGGCAGCAAAGACATTTCCCCAGGCGAAGATCCTCGTAGCCCGCTTCCTCCAGGATGCGGCGCGCAACGGGGCAGCGCAGGTCCCGCTCCAGCTCCGCCGGGCGGAACAGGTACAGCAGAGCGCGCCCCTCGTCAAAGCGAAGGGGAAGGATGCACAGCCCCTTGGGAGAAAGAAGACGGTTCATCCCCTGCAGGTCCCGCAGAAGGGTCTTCCGATCGGCGCAGGGGCAGGAATACATGCTGCCTGTTTTCATGCCGGCAAGCGTTGGCGCACAGCAGCGGATCAGCAGTTCCGTACTCAAGTCTTCGCCTCCTTTGCTCATTGGTTAGATTCTTCTAACTGCTCTGTTTATACCATATATATTTCCCATTGTCAAGATAGGAGTTAGAAGTATTTAACTCCTACCTCTGTTCTCCTCTTTCACGCCCTCATTCTCACGGCATTTCCCGCATGTCCCAGTATTCCCCGCTTTTGGCAAAATAGACAGGCCGAATCAATTGCTCCACGCCGCCATGTCATTCCAAGCGTTCCTCAAAAAGACGTCCTGCAAACGAAGAACTGTGCCATGGATCACGCGCTCAATGTTTCGCAAGGCGTAGGGGCGCATCACGATGCGCCCGTGCAGCAGAGCGGACAAGAATCACAAAGAGTCAGGCGAACTCGAAATAAGTACGAATTCGCCTGACCCTTTTGTGTCATTCCCATCCGGAGCGCCGGGCGCATCGTGATGCGCCCCTACGTCCAGGAAGTCGGCTTTTGCCCATGATTGCTGTCAATTTTGTAACAGACCATTCATTCTTTTTCCGGGTGGAGCTTGCCGCGCAGAAGCAGCAGGGCCGCGCCCAGCAGCACCACGGCGATGCCGAGGAGCTTGAGGGACGTCATCTCCTCCCGCAGGAAGAGGACGCCGATGAAGCAGCTCACCACCGGCATGAGCAGCAGGGCCAACTTTACTTCCCAGACCTCGTGGCTCTTCAGGTTCCGATAATAGAAGAAATAGATCCCGGTCTGGGCAAGGCCGCCCAGGAGGATCAGCCACCAGAGGCTACCCAGGGGCAGCTGCGGAAGGGACTTCATGTCCCCCGCAAGGCCAGCGGAAAGGCCAAAGAGCAGCAGCACCACAAAGTTATTGTAATAGGAGATCATGTCCGCGTCCTCGTGGTACTTTTCCTGGGCCCGCTTGATGATGAAGGCGTTGGCGGTGACGCAGGCGGCGGAGAGAAGGAAGAAGAGATCCGTGGCATGGATCGTCATGCTGCCAAAGTCCACGCCCAGCACCAGCAGAACGCCCAGGAGCATCACGGCGGTGCCCAGCCAGTCGGAAAAATAGAGCTTCTTGTGATAGAGGATCACGGTGACCAGGTTCACCATGAGCACGTCCGTCTTCAAAAGCGCCGTGCCGGTGGAAAGGCTGCCGCCGGCGTAGCCAAGGTTGGCAAAGAGATCCAGCAGGAAGCCGAAGACGCCGATCATCAGCAGGATCTTCACCGCCTTGCCCTGGTGGAACAGGCGGGAAAAGCTGCCGTCCAGCAAAAGCTGGGCCGTGAGGAAGATGAGCGCCGCCGCGCGCAGCAGGAAGCCCGCGAGAAGGGGCGATCCCGTCTCCCCCACCAGGACCTTGCTGGCCGCGTAATAGACGGACCAGGACAGGATCATGCCGCCGAAGAGCCGGACGGTTTTCAGGCTCTGCTTCATGCCAGGGCTTCAAACATCCGGCGCAGGGCCGCTTCGTCCAGCTTGACGGGGTTGTTGTTCATGAGGGGATGGGCGGCGCAGTCCCGGCAGAGCTTGTCCAGGTCCACCTCTCCCAGGTCGGAAATTCGGCTGCGCAAACCGCCCAGCTTCTTGAGCGCACGGATTCGCTCCGCCAGCTCCTCCGTGCCGCTGAGACCCACCCGGCGGCAGAGCTCCTCCAGCCGGGCGTCAGCGTTGATACGCACCAGGCTGTCCAGGGTGAAGGCGCAGGCCTCCCCGTGGGGCAGATGATAGTCCTCCGAGAGCGGATAGCTGCAGGCGTGGCTGGCCGCGGTCTTGGGCAGGGCAAAGCTGAGTCCGCCCAGGAGAGCCGCGCAGGACATGTTGGTTCTGGCCTGCAGGTCGCTGCCGTCCCGCCAAGCCTTCTCCAGGTTCTCCAGGATCAGGCGCACAGCCTCAATGGCCATCAGGTCGGGGATGGGCTGGTGGTTGCGGCTCCAGTAGCCCTCCAGGGCGTGGGCCATGGCGTCAAGCCCGGTGTTCATGGTGGTGCGGGGCGGCACGCCCAGGGTCATGCCCGGGTCCACGATAGCGACGGCGGGCATGAAAGCGGGATTGTTGATGGTCTTCTTCTCAGTCTCGTGGCTCACCACGGAGACCTGGGTCACCTCGCTGCCGGTGCCGGCGGTGGTGGGCACGGCGATGACGGGCAGGCGGTTCTCCTTCACGAGAGCGCGGCGGCCCTCATAGTAGTCCAGCGGCTCCCCGGGATTGGGGGCTACCGCTGCCGCGAACTTGGCGGTATCCAAGGAGCTCCCGCCGCCTATGCCGATGACGCCGTCCGCGCAATAGGCACGGCAGAGGCGGGTGGTCTCTTCGATGCCGGAGAGCTGGGGGTTCTGCTCCACCTGGGAGAAAACGGCCACGATGCGGCAGTCCTCCGCCAGGAGCTTCTCCGCCTCGGGGGCGAAATGCCGCCCGCAGCAGAGCACGGCCCGGGTGACGCCGAACTCGTCCAGCACGGCATCCAGCTTCTGAAACTCGCCCTGGCCGAAAAAGATCTTTACCGGCTGGGCATAGACGAACTCACTTATCATAGATCTTGTCCTCAATGGCGGAGACCTGCTTTGCAAACTTGTGCATGTTGGCGGCGCGCCAGTCCTCCAGATCCTGGCACCAGTCGGTGGCGAGGAAGGTCTTTACCATCTCCACAGCCATCTCGGGTCCCACGATCCAGCCGCCCATGCAGAGAATGCTGGCGTTGTTGATGGCCCGGGCCATCTTGGCGGAATACACGCCCTCGCAGGCCACGGCGTAAACGCCCTTATACTTGTTGGACACCACGCACATGCCGGCGCCGGTGCCGCAGATGAGGACGGCCCGGTCAAAGGTCCCGTTCTGCACCAGGGGGGCCACGGTGTCGGCCACCTGGTAATAGGGGTGCACCTCGTTCAGATCCACGGTGCCCAGATCTTCGAAGTCCGCACCGGACTCGGTGAGATATGCTTTAATGGCTTCCTTGGCGGAAAAACCGGATTTATCGCTTCCAATGGCTATTTTCATTACGATCTCCTTTCATCTTTGGCTCCCCTGCCAAGGGGAGCTGTCGCGGCGCGTCTCACGCAAGCGCCGTGACTGAGGGGTCTTCCTTTCATCTTAGGCTCCCCTGACCGGGGAAAAGCGGAGCGATCAGGGGATCGCTCCCTACGCGAAGGACCTCATCCGCCCCAGTGTGAGCACTGGGGCACCTTCCCCGTGCGCGGGGAAGGCTTTGCGGACGGCCAATGGCCGTCCCTACGAAACGCGGGTACACGGGCGGCTGATAGCCGCCCCTACGAACTTTATTTCAGCTTTATTGCTTCCTCAGCGGTGGCAACGATGTTCTCCACCGTGAGGCCCACCGCCTCGCGGAGGTACGGGAGCTTGCCCACTTCGCCGAAGCGATCCTGGACGCCCACGGCCATGGCGGGAATCTTCTCCCGGGCCAGGGTCTCCAGAATGGCGGAGTGCAGTCCGCCGATGACGTTGTGGTTTTCCACGGTGAGCACCGCCCCGGTCTTTCGGGCGGAAGCCAGCACCGTTTCCCGGTCCACGGGCTTGATGGTGTGCACGTTGATGATCTCGGCGTCGATGCCCTTTTCCAACAGGATCCGGGCTGCGTCCAGGCAGTCCTTCGTCATCATGCCGGTGACAAAGATGCTCAGGTCTTTGCCCTCCCGCAGAAGATTGGCCTTGAAGAGGTCGAACTTGTAGCCCTCCGGGAACACGTCCGGCTGGGCCTTGCGGAAAAGGCGGATGTAAACCGGTCCCACGTAGGCGTTCAGCACCGGCATGGCGGCGCGCAGCTGCCGCTCGTCCACCGGCTCATAGATCACCATGCCGGGGATGGAGCGGACAACGCCCATGTCCTCCATACTCATGTGGGTGCCGCCGTTGAGTTCGGCGGAGATGCCGGGGTCCGTGCCCACGATCTTCACGTTCTGTTTGGCGTAGCAGATGGAGATGGCGATCTGGTCGCAGATGCGCCGGGTGGCAAAGGGGGCAAAGCTCTCGATCCAGGGCTTGAAGCCGTAGCTGGAGAGGCCCGCCGCAATGGAGGCCATGTTCTGCTCGGCAATGCCGCAGTCAAACATCTGCCGGGGGAAGCGCTCATAAAGCTTCAGGGTGCCGCTGGCCCGGGCAAGGTCCGCGTCCAGCACCACCACATGCCTGTCCTGCTCCATGAGCTGAGCCAGGCATTCGGCATAAACCGCTCTCATTTCCATGTCTCAGCCCTCCCCCCGGATCGCCGCGATGGCCGCAAGGGCCTGCTCCTCGGTGATATTGGTGTTGTGGTTGGCGGCACCCAGTTCTTCGATCCAGGGAACGCCGCAGCCCTTGCGGGTGTTCAGGATGACCATGGTGGGTCTTTCGCTGTCCCGGCCCAGCTTGGCGTGAGCCACGGCGGCCTCCACCTGGTCCACGTCGTTGCCGTCCTCAACATCGATGACATTCCAGCCGAAGGCGGCCCACTTCTCCGCCAGAGGGGAGATGTCGTTGACCTGGGAGACCGGTCCGTCCAGCTGAAGCTTGTTGCGGTCGGTAAAGGCGATGAGATTGTCCAGCTTCTTGGCGGCGGCAAACATGGCCGCCTCCCAGATCTGGCCCTCCTGGGTCTCCCCGTCGCCGATGATGGTGTAGATGGTGGCGCCGTCCTCCTCCAGCTTGGAACCCAATGCCGCGCCAACAGCGCAGCTGAAGCCCTGGCCCAGGGAGCCGGTGGTCATGTCGATGCCTACGGTGAGATTGCTGTCGCAGTGGCTGGGGAGCCGGGTACCGCCCTGGTTCAGGGTCATGAGCAGCTCCTTCTCGAAGTAGCCCCGGTTTGCCAGCGCCGCGTAGATCGCAGGGCCTGCGTGGCCCTTGGAGCAGATGAGCCGGTCTCGTCCGGGCATTTTTGGGTTTTTCGGGTCGATGTGCATTTCCTTGAAATACAGTACCGCCAATAGCTCCGCCAGGGAGAGGGAGCCGCCCAGGTGGCCTACTCCCAGGTGGCCGATGGCCGCCAGGGTGTCGCAGCGGATGTCCCTGCTGATGGCTTTCAGATCGCAGTCCAAATCCAGATCTCCTTTCCGATCGCATGATAGAATCATGAAAAATGCTCAACAAAAGAATTTTATTCCCCCTCCCCTGCTTTGTCAACTGCATTTCGCCACCGGTTCTTGACAATCGTCCGCCGGGGGATTAGGATAAACTTGAAATTGATAATATGGAGGATCCCGCCATGCATCCTTTTACCCCTGTCTATATTCCGGTGGGCGTGCCCACCTTCCACCTGGAGAGCGCCCAGGACCAGTTTGAGCGCAGCATCCGGGTGCTGAAAAGCATCGACGCGGACTTTGTCTGCCCGGAGGAGATGCTTCTCTCCCTGGACAAGCTCCGCGCCTATCTGGAGCCGCTCCAGCCGGATCTGATCGTGTTCCAGAATCTGACCTTTGCCAACGCCGCCTACATGTCCGAGGTGCTGCGGCGCTTTGACTGCCCGGTGCTGCTCTGGACGCTGCGGGAGCCGGTGATCGACGGGGGCCGTCTGCGTCTCAACTCCCTCACGGGAGCCTATTCCGCCGCCAACACCCTCCGCGCCTTCGGGGGCAGGGCCTTTGCCTATACCTTCGGCGCGCCGGAGGAGAACGAAGTCGGCAAGGCGCTGCGGGCAAGCGTAGCTGCCGCCCGGGTGAAGAAGGAGATGCGCAGCCTCAAGCTGGCGGCCATCGGCCACACGCCACAGGGTTTCGGCTTTGGCCGGGCGCTGGACGGAGAGCTGATGCAGTCCTTCGGTGTTGAGCTGGAGGCCATCGAGGCAAGAGAGCTCATCGACCGGGCCAAGGGCTATACGGACGAGGAATGCGCCGCCTATCTGGAAAAGACCGCCTGCGCCACCTGTGGACTGGATAAGACCCCGGAGCGCAACCGTCTGGACCACGCCCGGCTCTACAAGGCATACAGCGATTATGTACAGACCAACGGCATCGGCGCCCTGGCCAGCCGCTGCTGGCCGGACTTCTTCACCGCCTTCGGCACTCCGGTGTGCACGGTGCTGAGTCTGCTGAACGACGATGGCGTTGCCGCCGCCTGTGAGGCGGACATTTACGGTGCTCTCTCCATGTGGGTGGGGATGCGGCTCAGCGGTGAGCCCGTGTTCTTCGGCGACCCCGTCTCCCTGGACGAGGGGGAGAACAGCCTGACCTTCTGGCACTGCGGCGCCGCCGCCTGCTCCCTGGCCCGGAAGGACACCGGCGCCGAGATCGGCGTGCACCCCAACCGGAAGATCGGCCCGGCCATGAACTTTGGCTGCGAGGCCTTCCCCGAGGCCACCGTCTTCCGCATCGGCCGGGAGCCGGACGGCAGCTTCCGTTTCTTCATCGCCGAGGGCGAGGCTCTGGACAAGCCCCGGCAGTTCATCGGCACCTCTCTCGTCATCCGCACGGACAGCGAGAGCCGGACGCTGGTGGAAGAGAGCGTGCTGGCGGGCTTTGAGCCTCACTTTGTGGTGATGAAAGGCCGCCACGGCAGGACCCTGGAGCAGCTTGCCAAAATGCTGGGCGCGGAGATCTGCAGATACTGATTCGCAGTTCGGTATTTGGAATTGATGTATCTTTCTATAAAGGAAAGGGCTCGTTGCATAATAAATGCATGGCCCGGTCTGCACCGTAGGGGAGGGGCTTGCCCCTCCCGGCAGCAGATAATTTAGGTTCAGAAAAATGTTCGGCGAATTCGCAGCTTGTACGAATTCGCCGAACATTTTCTCATAATATGGCCAGGTTCCGCCGGGAGGGCACAAGGCCCTCCCCTACGTTATGACCAGGGGTTTGCGCTCTTCTTCGTGTTTTGCAGCATACCCTTTTTCTTTGATTATTTAGTGTCTGCCGCCGGGGCCGCCGCCAAAGCCGCCTCCGAAGCCGCCGTTTCCGCCGAAGCCTCCGGACTGGCCGCCCATGCCGCCGTTTCCGCCGAAGCCGCCGCCCATCTGGCCGCCGAAGCCGCCCATGCCGCCGCCCATCATCTGGTTGGGGATGGAATCCAGGGTCTGGCCGTTCACGATGACGGTGCCGCCGTTGAGCTGGGCCGTTCCGTCATAATCGAAGCTGGAATTGCCGGTGATGCTGACGGTGCCGCCGTTTATGACGATGCTGCCGTTGGCGTCGATGCCGTCGGTATCGCCGGCGCCCATGGCGATGCTGATGTCACCGCCGTTGATCTCCACGCATATGGGGTAGGCGCCAGACTTGTTGGATGCGTTGATGCCGTCGTCCCAGCTCTGGATACTGATGCTGCCGTCGTTGATCTGAACAAAGCTTGCCTCGACGCCCTCGGCCGCCGTGATCTGGAGACTGCCGCCGTCGATCTGCACGAAGGCGTTGCCGTGGACGCCGTCATCCCCGGCGCTGATAACGAAGCTGCCGCCGCCGATGCAGACATAGCCAAGGCTGTCGTCCTCGTCGTTCTCGGCGTGGAGCCCGTCGGTGCCTGCGGTGAGGGAGAAGACGCCGTCCAGGATGCGGATGGAGTCCTTGCCCTCCAGGCACTTGGAGGATGCGCTGATGACGTAGCTTCCGCCGGTGACCTTCAGGTCGTCCTTGCAGCTTACGCCGTTCTCTGTGGAGGAGACCGTGAGCGTGCCGGTGCCGTTCAGGGTCAGGTCGTCTTTGGAGAAGATCACGGCGTCGGTGTTGGTGTCCCCGTCGGGAAGGAAAGTGCCGGTGACGGAGAGGCTGCTGTCCGAGAGAGTGGTGACGAAGACCTTATCCGCGCTCTTCACATAGATGCAGGGGAAATCCTCGTTTGTGATGCTCAGGCCGTCCAGCACCAGCTGGACCTTGGCGGAGTCGTCCGCCTCCACGATGACGGTGGCGTTCCCGGCGCTGCCCTGCAGGACATAGACGCCCTCGCTGCTGATGGTGATCTGCTGCCCGTTGCTGACGGTGATGGTCTGTGCTTCGCTCAGATCCGCGGTCTGCTCCAGATCCCGGGAGGTGAAGAGCTCCTCGGTGTCCAGTAAGGCGCTGCCAGAGGATGCGGTGCTTCCGCTCCGGGTTGCGGAGGAGACGAGCACGGTGTCCGCGTATATGCTGTCATCCGCCGCGGCGGTGGTGGTGAGGCCATGCAGGGTGAAGATGGCGCAGCCGCTGACGGCGAGGGCCAGCGCGATGGCTTTGATGATGGTTCTGGTTTTCATATTGGTTCAACCGTCCTTTCTTTGTTGTGGCCTAATCATAACGCCCTAGCCTTAGACGAACCTAAGGAAAAATTGTTTTTTCAAAAATCATTCCACGGGTCGTTTTGTCTTGAAAAACGACGAAAGGCGCGGTATACTTTTCTCAGCGGTTTTTGATTCCCCACCAAATTGACAATGGAGGATAGTTCATGAATCTTCTGAGTATTCTGCTGAAGGCCCTGCTGGGCAAGTCCACCCTGACCGCCCTGGCCAAGAAAACCGGCCTGAGCTCCGCACAGCTCAAAAAGCTCATTCCCCTGGCGCTGCCCCTGCTGCTGAAGTACCTGACCGGCAACGCCTCCAACCAGTCCGGCGCCCTCTCCCTGCTGGGCGCGCTGGGCCAGCACACCAGCAAGAAGCCCCTGCCCGAGCAGATCGCCGAGGCCGATCAGACCGATGGCGGCAAGATCCTGCTGCACATTCTGGGCAAGGACAACGACCAGGCCGTGCAGAGCCTGGCCAGCCAGTCCGGCCTCTCCGGCAACCAGGTCAACACCGCCCTGGGCAGCCTTGCTCCGGCCCTGCTGAGCACCCTGAGCTCCGCCACCGCCTCCGCCGGGAACGCCGGCAAGGTGGACCTCTCCGATGGGCTGGATCTCTCTGACGTGGCGGCCCTTCTGGGCGGCGGCAAGGTTTCCGCAAGCCCCTTCGGTCTGCTGGGCAGCCTGACCGGCGCCGGCAAGACCAACAAGAAGAACGAGAAGGACAACAGCCTGAACGGCAACGATCTGCTGTCCGCTCTGCTGAGCTTCAAGGGCTGATCGATCCGCATTCTTTGAAGGCAAAACGCTCTCCTGCCCCAGGCGGGGGAGCGTTTTTCCTGTCATTATCATATTTATAGGAGAATCCGATGAACGAGTTTTCTGTTGAACGCTGCCTTCTGGACCCGGCTGTTTTCGCCGAGAACCGGCTGCCCGCCCACTCCGACCATATCGCCTTCCGCAACGAGGAAGAACTGGCCGCCGGAGAGAGCAGCCTGCGCCTCTCTCTCGACGGGGTGTGGAAGTTCCACTATGCCGCAAATCTCAGCGCCGCCCCGGAGGGCTTCTGGCGGGAGGGAGTCGATCTCTCCGGCTGGGAGACCATCCGTGTCCCGGCCCACATTCAGATGGAGGGCCACGACAAGCCCGCCTACGTGAACACCCAGTATCCCTGGGACGCACTGGAGGAGCTGCGGCCCGGCGAGGTTCCCGGCTTCTTTAACCCTGTTGCGGATTATGTGACGGAATTCGAGCTGCCCCGACGCTTTCACGGCATGCAGGTGAACGTCTCCTTCCAGGGGGTGGAAAGCGGCTTTGCCTGCTGGCTCAACGGGCAGTACCTGGGCTACTGCGAGGACAGCTTCACCCCCTCGGACTTCTGTCTGGATGAGGCGCTGAAGGAAGGAACGAACCGTCTGGCGGTACGGGTCTTCAAGTGGACCCCGGGCAGCTGGTTTGAGGACCAGGACTTCTTCCGCTTCTCCGGCATTTACCGCAGCGTCTTTCTCTACGCGCTGCCGGAAACCGCCCTGCTGGATCTGAGCGTGAAGCCCGAACTGACTGAGGATTACAGCCGCGGCACCGTTCAGGTGATGGCGAAAACCCGGGGCGAGGGCAAGCTGCGCCTGAGCCTGCGCCGGGAGGGGCTGGAGCTCTGCTCTGCCGAAGCGGACATCCGGGATGGCGCTGCCGAGGCTCTGCTCACGGTGGCCTCCCCCGCCCTCTGGAGCGCGGAGGATCCGGAGCTGTACACCCTGCATGTAACGGTGCTGGACGCGGGCGGGAACACCACCCAGGTGACGGAGCAGGAGCTGGGCTTCCGCCGCTTTGAGATGCGGGGCAATCTCATGTGCCTCAACGGCAAGCGCATCGTCTTCAAGGGCGTGGACCGGCACGATTTCAGTTCCATCTACGGACGGGTGCCGAATCACGAGGAGCTGCTGCGGGACATCCTCACCATGAAGCGCCACAACATCAACGCCATCCGCACCTCCCACTACCCCAATCAGTCCGAGCTCTACGCTCTCTGCGATCGCTACGGGATCTATGTGATGGACGAGTGCAACATGGAGACCCACGGCAGCTGGGACGCCTATCTGCGCAAGCAGGAAGGGCCGGACTTTGTGATCCCCAAGGACCATCAGGAATTTGCCCCGCTGCTTCTGGACCGGATCCGCTCCATGTACGAGCGGGACAAGAACCACGCCTGCATCCTCATCTGGTCCTGCGGCAACGAGAGCTATGGCGGCAGCGTGATCCGGGACATGAGCATGCTGCTGCGCAGGCTGGACCCCAGCCGCCTGGTACACTACGAGGGCATCACCTGGGACCCCAGCTATCCCGAGACCAGCGACATGGAAAGCCGCATGTACACCCCCGCCGACGAGATCGCTGCCTTCCTCCGGGAGCACCGGGAAAAGCCCCTGATCTGCTGCGAATACACCCACGCCATGGGCAATTCCTGCGGCGGCATGGTGAAGTACACCAACCTCACGGACCGGGAGCCTCTTTACCAGGGCGGCTTCATCTGGGACTATGTGGACCAGTCTCTCTACAAAAAGAACCGTTACGGCCAGTGGTTCCAGGCCTATGGCGGGGACAGCTACGAACGGCCCACGGACTATAATTTCAGCGGCAACGGCATCGTTTACGGTGGGGACCGCTCCCCCTCTCCCAAGATGCAGGAGGTTAAATACAACTACCGGAACATTGCCGTAAGCTTCACCGATACAAGTTTCACGGTTGAAAACAAGTTCCTCTTCACCGATACCGACCGCTTTGCCGCCGAAGCGCTTCTGCTGAAGGACGGCGAGGAATGGAAGCGGGAGCCCCTCTCCGTCTCCGTGCCGCCTTTGGAGAAGCGGACTTATTCCATCCCCGAAGCGCTGCTGCGGGAAATGGAAGTGCAGGAGCGTGCAGCTATCTCTCTGGGCAAGGCCCTGCCGGAGTTTGCGCTGACCGTCTCCTTCCGGCTGCGGGAGGATACGCTCTGGGCCAAAGCCAGCCACGAGATCGCCTGGGGCCAGAAGGTCTGGAAGCGGGAAGTGCTCCCCTATTGCTGCACCGCACCCCTCACCGTGGTGCGGGGACGCTGGAATCTGGGCGTCCGGGGCAAGGGCTTCTCGGCGCAGTTCTCCGTTCTCAAGCAGGGGCTAACCTCCTACGTCTATGACGGGGTAGAGCTGATCGAGCAGATCCCCATGCCAAACTTCTGGCGGGCTCCCAACGACAACGACGCGGGAAACCTGATGCCCCAGCGCTATGCCCAGTGGAAGATCGCAAGCCTCTATGTCACCGGCAAGGGTCCCGACGCTCCCCTCTTCCCGGAGTTGGAGCAAAAGGAGCACAGCGTGAAGGTGAGCTTCCGCTACTTTATGCCCACCCAGCCGAGCAGCGAGTGCCGGGTCACCTATGAGGTCTTTGGCGACGGCACAGTGGAGACTACCCTCTCCTATGACGCGGTGGAGGGCCTTTGCGACATGCCGGAATTCGGCATGCTCTTCAAGCTCAACGCGGACTTTGACCGCTTCCGCTTCTACGGTCTGGGACCGGAGGAGAACTATGTGGACCGGAAAGCGGGCGCACGCCTGGGCGTCTATGAGACCACGGCGGAGCAAAACCTGTCCCGCTACCTGGTGCCCCAGGAATGCGGCAACCGCTGCGGCGTCCGCTGGGCGAAGGTCATGGACCGGCGGGGCCGGGGCATGGAATTCCGCGGGGACGAGCTGAGCGTGAATGTGCTGCCCTGGACGCCTCACGAGCTGGAAAACGCCGCCCACGCCTATGAGCTGCCCCCCGTGCACTACACGGTGGTGCGCGTCGCCCTGCAGCAGATGGGCGTTGGCGGAGACGACAGCTGGGGCGCCAAGACCCATCCGGAGGATCTGCTGCCCGCCGGGCAGGATCTGATTCTGCGCTTCCGCTTCAAGGGGATCTGAAAGGGCTGAGCACAAAAAAAAGATGAGCAGTTTTTCCTATCTCATTTTGAACAGCCTCGACGCTGCCGGGAACCTGGCCGCGGAACAGGTGATCTTTGACACTCTGCCCCGGGGAGAGAGCTGTTTTCTCCTCTGGCAGAACCGCAGCGCCGTGGTCATCGGCCGCCACCAGGACGCCCTGGCCGAGATCGACCGGGCCTTTGTGGAGGAAAACGGCATCCAGCTGGTGCGCCGGATCTCCGGCGGCGGGGCCGTGTACCACGACCTGGGCAATCTCAATTATTCCGTTATCACGGAGGCACAAGGCAGCAAGGCCCCGGATATGGCCCTTTTCTGCGCGCCGGTGCTGCGCCTGCTCCGTCGTCTGGGCGTGCCTGCTGCATTAAGCGGCCGCAACGACATGACCGTGAACGGGCAGAAATTCTCCGGCAGCGCACAGCACCTCTACAAAGGCAGGGTCCTGCACCATGGGACCCTGCTCATCGACTCGGATCTCAACATGGTCACCCGGGCTCTCCGGGTGGACCCGGAAAAGATTCGTTCCAAGGGTCTGGCGTCGGTGCGCAGCCGGGTGACCAATCTGTGCCCCTTCCTGCCGGATGAGGTCGACCTGCCCCGCTTCCGGGAGCTGCTGCTGCAGGAGCTGCTGGCCGAGCATCCCGGCGAGGAGCTGACCCTCTCGCGGGAGCAGCTGCGGGAGATCGAAGCGCTCAGCGAGAGCCGCTACCGCAGCTGGGACTGGACCGTGGGCGCTTCCCCGCCCTGCTCCCTGATCCGCCGGCAGCGCTTCGAGGGCTGCGGGACGGTGGAAGCCCGGCTGCAGGTCGAGCACGGACGCATCGCGGCGCTGAGCTTCCGCGGAGACTTCTTCAGCGCGGAGGAGCCGGAAACGCTGGCAGAACGCCTGCTGGGTCTTCCCCTGGATCGGGAAGCCCTCTCTGCCGCGCTGGAGCATACGGAGGTCTCCCGCTATTTCCTGGGTCTTTCCGAAGAGCAGCTGTTCTCTCTTCTTTTCCGCTAAAAAAACGTCGGGCAAAACCGACGTTTTTTTCGTCTTTTTTCGGCTCCAATTCCCCTCTTTTTCTTGTGTAAACGGGACGAATCTCTTTGTTTTCGGTTGATTGCCGGCTGTTTCCCGGTCAAAAACGATGTCAATTCTGTGCTTCCCATTTTGGAAAATGCACATTCCTATTTTGGGAAAATGCACAAAAATTCATTGCCAAATTATGAACAAGCTGATATAATTGAGCCAGTTCTTTTATCCTGTTAAATTGTGAAAAAGGAGGAGAGGCTTATGGAAATTCTGAAACCGGCCATCGCCGGTACCCTGGAATCCAGTGACGCCCAGGTGGCAGTGGAGCCCGCCGAGGACGGGATCGAGCTGTACCTGGAGAGCAGCGTCATGAACCAGTACGGCCGCCAGATCAAGGCGACGGTGCTGGAGACTCTCGAGCGCCTGGGCGTGGAGAAAGCCCGGGTCACCGTGGTGGACAAGGGCGCGCTGGACTGCACCATCAAGGCCCGCGTGGAATGCGCGGTCTTCCGCAGCTGCGACGCTTCTGACGCCAACATTCCCTGGGGAGGTGTTGTGAGATGATCCCGAGACCGAGACCGGAGCGCTTCCGCCTGCGCCGGACCATGATGTTCATGAACGCGCAGAAGCCGGGCCTCATCAAAGACGCCTACATCTACGGCTGCGACAGCATCATGCTGGACCTGGAGGACGCGGTTGCCGAGAATCAGAAGGACGCGGCCCGCTTCTCCCTGTACCACGCGCTGAAGACCATCGACTACGGCGAAACCGAAGTGATCGTACGCATCAACGGCCTGGACACCCCCCACTGGCAGGAGGACATCCGCGTGTGCGTGGCCGGCGGGGCCGACGGCATCCGCATCGCCAAATGCGAAAGCGCCCAGGATGTGCTGACCGTGGAAAAGGCCGTGGAGGCCGCTGAGGAAGAGTTCGGCGTGGAAAAGGGCAGGACCCTGCTGATGGCCGCACTGGAGAGCCCCAAGGGCATCCTGAACGCCTATGAGATCTGTGCCGCCTCTCCCCGCATGTTCGGCGTTGCCATCTCCGGCGGCGACTTCCGCAAGTGCATGCAGACCGCGCCCCAGCGGGACGGCGTTGACATGCTGGCCGCCCGGGGCCAGATGCTGATCGCGGCCCGTGCCGCCGGCATCCAGTGCTTTGACACCGTCTTTACCAACCTGGACGATCAGGAGGGCTTCGAGGCCGAGGTGCTGCAGAACAAGGCCATGGGCTTTGACGGCAAGAGCCTCATCAACCCCAAGCAGATCCGTTTCGTCCACCAGGTCTTCGCCCCGACGGAGAAGGAGATCCGCCAGGCGGAGAAGATCGTGCGCGCCTATCGCGAGCAGAGCGCCGCGGGCGTGGGCGTCTTCACCGTGGACGGCAAGATGATCGACATCGCCTTCATCCCCGGCGCCGAGAGGACCTTGAAGCTTGCCCGCGCCTGCGGGCTCTGGGAGGGTGATCTGGTATGAAAAACGCAGTTGGCAGAGAGATCCCTGATTTCCTGCTGAAGGACGGCAAGGAAGTCTATCAGGGCAAAAACTACATGGATGGCAAGTACATCCAGAAGGCATCCCCCCGCACCCGCCGTTATGAGACGCCCCAGGAGAGCAAGCTGGTGGAGACGTTGGCCGACGCCCTCAAGCAGTGCGGCGCCAAGAGCGGCATGACCTTCTCCTTCCACCATCACCTGCGTGACGGCGACTATGTGGTGAACATGGTCATGAAGGCCGCCATCGAGGAGTTGGGCCTGGAGGATCTGACCATCGCCGCCTCCTCCCTGGGCAACGCCCACGACCCCATTGCCGATTACATCGAGCAGGGCAAGGTCATCGGCATCCAGACCAGCGGCATCCGCGGCCGCATGGGCGAGGTAGTCTCCGCCGGCAAGCTGAAGACCCCCGCCATCATCCGCAGCCACGGCGGACGTCCCCGCGCCATCGAGGGCGGAGAGGTCCATATCGACATCGCCTTCATCGCCGCCCCCACCAGTGACTGCGTGGGCAACTGCCGCGGCATCGGCGGCAAGTCCAACTGCGGCTCCATGGGCTACGCCATGACCGACGCCAAGTACGCCGACCATGTGGTGGTCGTCACCGACTGCCTGGTGGACTTCCCCAACATGCCCGCCAGCGTCGAGGCCATCGACGTGGACGCCGTTGTGGTGGTGGACTCCATCGGCAATCCCAAAAAGATCGCCTCCGCCGCCGCCCGCATCAGCCAGAACCCCCGGGATCTGATGATGGCGGAGAACGTGGCCAAGGTCATCGCCGCCACGCCCTATTTCAAGGAGGGCTTCTCCTTCCAGACCGGCGTGGGCGGTCCGTCCCTCGCGGCAAACCTCTTCCTGGAAAAGTACATGGACGAGCGGAACATCAAGATGGGCTGGGCCATCGGCGGCATCTGCGGCCCCATGGTGGAGCTCCTCAAGAAGGGCAAGGTGGGCAAGGTCATCGACGTGCAGGACTTTGACCTGGACGCGGTGAACTCCATCAACCAGACCCCCAACCATTTTGAGATGTCCGCCTCCCAGTACGCCAATCCCGCCAACAAGGGCGCCTTCGTCAACAAGCTGGACTTCGTGGTGCTGGCCGCCCTGGAGATCGACACCGGCTTCAACGTCAACGTCCTCACCGGCTCCGACGGTGTGCTTCGCGGCGCTCCCGGCGGCCACCCGGATACCGCAGCCGGCGCCAAGTGCTGCATCATCGTCACCCCGCTGATCCGCGGCCGCATGGCCACGGTTTGCGAGCACGTGGTCACCGTCACCACACCCGGCGACTGTGTTGATGTGCTGGTCACCGACTACGGCATCGCCGTGAACCCCCTGCGTCCCGACCTGATCGAGTGCCTGAACAAGGCCGGTATCCCCCACGTCACGGTGGAGGAGCTGAAGGAAAAGGCCTACTCCCTGGTGGGCCGTCCCGACGATCTGCAGTGGGAGGACAAGGTGGTGGCCGTGCTGGAAGCCCGGGACGGCACCATTCTGGACGTGATCCGCAAGATCAAGCCCTATACCCTGGACGAGGGCTGATCCCCCCCGTGAAAAAAGAAGGCGCAGCCTTCTGGTTTCATATTGAATTGAAAAGAGAGGGAAAAACATGAGTGAAACCTTAGTTGGCATTCTTGGCTTGCTCACCATCATAGCCATCGTTGTCACCCTGTTCAAGA
Organism: uncultured Clostridia bacterium; assembly: GCA_946629065.1. Classification (GTDB taxonomy): domain Bacteria; phylum Bacillota; class Clostridia; order Oscillospirales; family Oscillospiraceae; genus Limivicinus. Next base: position 17,951 of record CAMOXK010000014.1, on the reverse strand, counting down.
GCAAGACCCAGCCCGCCATCGCCTTTATCGTGTGGCCCACGATCCTGGCGCTGATCCTGATCATCGGCGGCCGTATCACCGGCGAGAACTTCTCCGCCATGCTCAAGGCGGGCTTCTCCAGCACCGGCCCCACCGCAGCCCTGTTCGTGTTCTCGGTATTGTACTTCGGCATCATGACGGACGCGGGCATGTTCGACGTCATCATCAACAAGCTCATGAAACTGGTGGGCGACAGTGTCGTCGGCGTGTGCATGATGACCGCCGTCATCGCGCTGATCGGCCACCTGGACGGCGGCGGTGCCTCCACCTTCTGCATCGTTGTCCCCGCCATGCTGCCCGTCTTCAAGCGCATGCACATGCGTAAGACCTCCCTGCTCCGCATCGCGGTGCTTGCCATGGGCGTTCTGAACCTGATGCCCTGGGCCGGCCCCACCATGCGCGCCGCCTCCGTTCTTGGCATTGAGGCCGGCAGCCTGTGGCAGACCATCCTGCCCATCCAGATCTTCGGTATCGTGCTGGCTCTGGCCCACGCCTTCCTCACCGGTCTGCAGGAGAAGAAGCGCGGCGCCGGCCTGAACGGCAAGCTGGCCGAGATCGAGGGCACCGTGGAGCTGGAAGAAGCCGCCGAGCAGGCCCAGAGCGATCTGGCCCGCCCCAAGCTCTTCTGGTTCAACATTCTGCTCACCATCGGCGTTATCTTCCTGCTGATCTGGGGCGACGGCTTTGATCTGCCCACCTACTTCCCCTTCATGATCGGCTGCGCCATCGCTCTCTTCGTGAACTACGGCTTCACCGCCAAGATGCACAAGAAGATCATCAACCTCCATGCCGGTCCCGCTCTGATGATGTGCTCCACCCTTATGGGCGCCGCCGTTCTGATGGGCGTGCTGACCTCCAGCATCGGCGCCGACGGCAAGGTCATCTCCGCCAAGGTCATGGAGCTGCCCGCGGATGCCGTTCCTTCCGTAGTCCGCTGCCTGGCCGGCATCGTCTCCGGCATTCTGCCTGAGTTTCTGGGTCAGAATCTGCCTCTGGTCATCGGCTTCCTGTCTGTGCCTCTGGCCCTGGCCTTCGACACCGACTCCTACTTCTATGGTCTCATGCCCGTCATCATCGGCATCGGCGCTGCCTTCGGCGTGGAGGCTCTGCCCATCGCCGTGGCCATGGTGGTCTGCCGCAACTGCGCCACCTTCATCAGCCCCATGGTGCCTGCCACCCTGCTCGGCACCGGCCTTGCGGACGTGGACATCAAGGACCACATCAAGAACAGCTTCTTCTATGTGTGGATCTTCTCCATCCTCTGCATGCTCTTTGCCGTGATTATCGGCGTCATGCCGCTGTAAGGCAAACGCATCCAATCACACACCAGCCGATCCCCCTGGTACGATCCTATCAGGGGGATCCTTTTTGAAACGAGGTATGACCATGGCATCTCTCGGTGAGATCTATCCCTACGACCGCCGCTCTCAGGGCCAGATGGACGCGCTCCTTCTGGCGGAGGGCATCCGGCGGGACAAGAACCTGGACTACAGCTGCGGCGTCTTTGACGAGGACGGTACGCTCATCGCCACCGGCAGCAGCTTCAAAAAAACCCTGCGCTGTCTCGCCGTCTCCTCGGAGCACCGGGGCGAAGGGCTCATGAACCAGGTGGTGAGCCATCTGCTGGAGCGGCAGATGCAGCATGGCAACAGTCATGTCTTTCTCTATACGAAGGCAAAAAACGCCCGGATCTTTGCGGACCTGGGCTTCTACGAGATCGCCCGGGTGGAGGGGGAGCTTGTCTTCCTGGAAAACCGGCGGGACGGCTTCGGCCGCTATCTGAAGGCCCTGGCCAAGACCCGGCAGGAGGGCAAATGCGCCGCCATCGTGATGAACGCCAATCCCTTTACCCTGGGCCACCGGCACCTGGTGGAACAGGCAGCAGCAGAAAACGACTGGGTCCACCTCTTTCTCCTCAGCGAGGAGGCGGGTCCCATCCCCTTTTCTGTGCGCAAGCGGCTGGTCCGGGAGGGCGTGGCGGATCTGACAAACGTGATCCTCCACGATTCCGGGCCCTACATCATTTCCTCCGCCACCTTCCCCAGCTATTTCCTGCGGGATGAGGACGCGGCCATCCTGGCCCATGCGCGGCTGGACCTGGCCGTCTTCGGGAAGATCGCGGCCTCCCTTGGGATCACGGCCCGTTACGTGGGGGAGGAAAAGAGCAGCCATGTGACTGCGCTCTACAACGAGACCATGGCCAGAGAGCTGCCTGCCCTGGGACTGGGCTTCCGGGAGATCCCGCGGCTCGCACTGGAAGGCGAAACCGTCAGCGCAAGCACCGTGCGCCAGGCCATTCAGAACGGGGAGCTGTCCTCTGTGGCCTGCATGCTACCGGAGAGCACACTGCGCTATTTTGAAAGCGCCGAGGCGGCCCCGGTGATCGCCGCCATTCGCGCCATGGAAGAAGCGAGGCATTATTGATGCGAGAGATCAGTCTCCAGGAGGTATTGGATGCCCGGGAGCGCCGGGCCTGGAAACAGCGGGAACTGCTGCGGCAGTTTCAGCGGCCGGTCCTGTCCTTCACCATGAATATCCCCGGGCCGGTCAAGGACAGTCCCCTCATCCGCCGGGGCTTTGACGCGGGCCTGCGCCGGCTGGACAAGGCTTTGGAGCAGGCCGGTCTCCCGCTTCTCTCCCGGGAAGAACGACGGGAGCCTACCGGCTGCGAGCTGCTCTGCGCCGTGGAGGCGGAGGCGGCGGCACTGAAGGCGGTCTGTCTGGAGATCGAAGAGCGCAGCCCCCTGGGCAGGCTTTTCGATCTGGACGTGATCGGGCCGGACGGGCAGAAGCTGGCGCGGCAGGAAGAACGCTGCTGCCTGGTCTGCGGCAAGAGAGGCCGGGGCTGCGCATCCCGCCGGGTACACAGCCTTTCTGAGCTGGATGCCGCCGTCACAGGGCTCCTGCGGCAGGGACTGCTTGCCGAGGACGCCGAGGCCCTGGACCGGCTTGCAACAAAAGCCCTGCTGGACGAGGTGGACACCACGCCGAAGCCGGGCCTGGTGGACCGGAACAACAACGGCTCCCATCGGGATATGGACCCCGGGACCTTCCGCCGTAGCGCGGAGGCCCTCCGGGGCTACTGGAAAGGCTGCTTTCTCACGGGAGCGGAGACCGCGGATGCCTCCCCGGAAGCGGCCTTCGCCGGACTGAAGGATCTGGGTCTGCAGGCGGAAAACACCATGTTCCGGGCTACCGGTGGGGTCAACACCCACAAGGGCGTCCTCTTCACCCTGGGCACCCTCTGCGGCGCCATCGGCAGGCTATGGACGGCGGAGGCCCCCTGCCGGGCCTTCGACAGGATCTGCAGTACCGCGGCGCAGCTCTGTTCATCCTCTGTGGAAGCGGACTTTACCGCCCTGGACCGCGGGCGCGCGCCCCTGACCGCAGGCGAACGGCTCTATCTCTCCTCCGGGCTCAAAGGCATCCGGGGCGAACTGGCAGCGGGGCTCCCCTCCCTGCTGGAAACCGCCCTGCCCAGGCTGGAAGAGGGTCTGGCCCGCGGCCTCAGCCGGAACGACGCCGGCGTCGCGGCGCTGCTTCATCTCATCGCGCTGGGCCAGGACAGCAATATGATCAAGCGCGGCGGGGCGAAGCTGGCCTCAGCCGTATCCGAGGATCTTCGGGCAGCGCTTGAGCGGGAACCTTTCCCGCCTCTCTCCTGTGCGGAAGAGCTGGACCGGGACTTCATCCGGCAAAACCTCTCCCCCGGCGGCTGCGCGGACCTGCTGGCCGCGGCCTATTTCCTCCACGATTGGAAGGAAACCTGATCTTCTTTTCCATAAAAAATGCACCCCAAACGGGGTGCATTTTTTATGGCGTATGTAAATTAGCGCATGGGGCTGTTGCTGGCGCTGAGGATCTCCGGTCGGGACTCCATGAAGCTCTTCATCTCGTCATAGCTGATCTCGGTGCGGCGGCGGATGGTGAGCTCATACTCGGTGGTGCCGTCCCGCCGGCGGTTCACCTTGCTGTCGGTGATCTGAGCTCCCCACTTCTCCAGCTGCTCGGTGAGAGCGGCATTGAAGTCATGGCCGTTTTTCACCGTGAACTGCAGGCGGTTGCCGGAATAGGCGTCCGCGCCCACAGCATAACGGTGCAGCAGGATCTGCACGAGGAACACGAACATGGTAGCGACGATCGAGACCCAAATCATCCCGGCTCCCACGCCTAGGCCCACACCGGCTGTAAACCAAAGCACGGCAGCAGTCGTCAGGCCCTTGATGGAGGCTCCGTTTTTGAAGATAACACCGGCGCCCAGGAAGCTGATGCCGCTGACCACCTGGGCCGCCACACGGGCGGGATCGGTGCCATGCGTGCCGTAGAGCTCCGCACCATCGGCCGCGATCATATCCGCGAAGCCGTATTTGGAGACGAGCATCATGAGGGCCGCGCCGCAGCAGACAATGATGTGGGTGCGGATACCGGCCTCTTTGAATCGCTTGCTGCGCTCCAGGCCGATCACCGCTCCCAGCACGCAAGCCAGCAGCAGCCTTCCGCAGAAGTCCAGCACCTGTATCAGCGGGAACTGGCAGTTCATATACGCGATCAAAGTCTCTTTCATCACGTTCTGTCCTTTCCAACAACTTTTCTGTTCTTCCGTGGTAGGATTTTATGCTATATTACCACAGAAGATGCCAGGAGGCAAGTCTTTCAGACTTTAAAGTGCGGTAAATGTCTTTCAGACTTTAAAGCAAGCCTACCAGGTTGAAGGCCAGGATCAGGCCGGAGAAGACGATGGAGACGGTGGAGCAGAGCTTGATGAGGATGTTCAGGCTGGGGCCGGAGGTGTCCTTCAGCGGATCTCCCACAGTGTCGCCTACGACGGCGGCCTTGTGCTGCTCGCTGCCCTTGCCGCCATGGTGTCCTGCTTCGATGTACTTCTTGGCATTGTCCCAGGCGCCTCCGGCGTTGGACATGAACACCGCCATGGCAAAGCCGGAGACGGAGACGCCGCCCAGCATGCCGACCACGCCCACAGGACCCAGGATCAATCCGGTGATAATGGGCATGACCACGGCGATCAGCGCCGGGGCGATCATCTCATGCAGGGCGCCCTTGGTGCAGAGGGCCACGCATCTGGCGTACTCGGGGTCCGCCTGGTAGTCCATGATGCCCTTGATCTCCTTGAACTGGCGGCGGACCTCCACCACGATGGACTGGGCCGCCCGCTCCACACCGTTCATGGTGAGAGAGGTGAAGAGGAAGGTGAGCATGGTGCCGATGAAAAGGCCAACCAGCATCAGAGGGTTCGTAAGGGAGAGGTCCAGCACCTCTTCGGTCTTGGACTGGACGATGTCCACATAGCTCACCAGCAAAGCCAGGGCCGTGAGGGAGGCGGAGCCGATGGCAAAGCCCTTGCCGGTGGCAGCGGTGGTGTTGCCGAGAGAATCCAGGGCGTCGGTGCGCTCCCGGACTTCCTCGGGCAGCTCCGCCATCTGGGCAATGCCGCCGGCGTTATCGGCCACGGGGCCGTAGGCGTCGGTAGCCAGGGTGATGCCCAGGGTAGAGAGCATGCCCACGCCGGCGATGCCGATGCCGTAGAGGCCCATGTTGAAGGACCTGGCGCCGCCGGCACAGTAGAAGCTCAGCAGCACCGCCGCGGCCACCACCAGGATGGACACCATGGTGGAGCGCATGCCCAGGGAGAGGCCGCCGATGATGATGGTGGCACTGCCGGTCTCGCTCTCGGCCGCCAGCTCTCGGGTGGGCTTATAGGTATCGGAGGTGTAGTACTCGGTGAAATAGCCGATGACGCAGCCGCCCACCAGGCCGCAGAGGATGGCGATATACACGCCCCAGCTGTGCAGCAGGAAGTAAGTCAGCGGTGCGCCGAGAACTGCGGCCAGGATGGCCGCGGAGTAGGTGCCGGTACGCAGGCTCTTCAGCAGATCCTCCTGGCTGGCGTCCTCCTTGGTGCGGATCAGGAAGGAGCCCAGGATGGAGCAGAGGATGCCCACCACTGCCAGCAGCAGCGGCAGCAGCATGCCCTGGAAACCATAGCCCGCGATAGCACCCAGAGAGAAGGTGGCGAGGATCGAGCCCACATAGCTCTCGTACAGGTCCGCGCCCATGCCGGCCACGTCGCCCACGTTGTCGCCCACGTTATCTGCGATGGTGGCGGGGTTGCGGGGGTCATCCTCGGGGATGCCCGCTTCCACCTTGCCGACAAGGTCCGCGCCCACGTCAGCGGCCTTGGTATAGATGCCGCCGCCCACACGGGCGAAGAGGGCCATAAAGCTGGCGCCCATGCCGTTCATGACCATGATGGAGCCGATCTGCTCCGGCTCGGTGATGCCCAGGGCATAGCGCAGGATAAAGAACCACATGGTCACATCCAGCATGCCCAGGCCCACCACGGAAAAGCCCATGACACTGCCGGAGGAGAAGGCCACCCGCAGGCCCTTGTTCAGGCTCTCGCTGGCGGCGTTGGCAGTACGGGCATTGGCGGAGGTGGCGATCTTCATGCCGATGTAGCCGGCCAGCATGGAAAAGATGCCGCCGGTGAGGAAGGCAAAGGGCGTCACCCGGGAGAGCATCCTGCCGCCGGAGGCAAAGGCAAGAATCAGCAGCAGCACGAACACGATGCCGAAGACCTTGAACACCGTGGTGTACTGGTGCTTCAGGTAGGCGTTGGCGCCGGAGCGGATGGCCGCCGCGATCTTCTGCATACGCTCATTTCCTTCCGAAACAGACAGGACCCTGCGCCGCTGGATCACCGAAAAGCCCAGGGCCAGGATCGAACCCAGAAAACCGAGAATAAAGTACTTTTCCATTGTTCTTTCTCCCTCCGTTGACTTGATACCCGTATTCTATCAGAATCGTTGTCTGCTCTTCCAATAGGACTTTTGTATATTAACGATAGAAATTTTGAATATATTCCTCCACGTCTTTGAGACTGCCCTTGAACACCCCCGGCGTCTCCATCTTCAGGGAGACGCAGGCGGTGGCATAGAGCAGCGAGGTTTCCATATCATGTCCCGTCATCCGCATGGCGAGATAGGAGCCGAAGGTGGTGTCTCCCCTTCCGGTGCGTCCGGAGAGGTTCCGGGCCTTCACCGGGCAGGTGGCAATGTGCTCCCCGTCGCAGACCAGCATTTCCGCGTTGTGGGAGACCATCACTTCTTTGGCACCCCAGGTGCAGAGCTGCCGTGCCGCGGCCTCCCGGTCAGAGAGGCCGGTAAGCATCTCCGCCTCGGCGGCATCGGTCTTGAAAAAGTCCATCCAGGGCAGGAAGCGCAGCTTCTCTTCCCAGTCGTGGAGGGACATGCTGCCGCCCTTGTTATGCCGCAGGAAGCCCTGAGCGTCGGCGGAGAGCTGCGCCCGCTTGTGCAGCTCCTCCAGCAGCTCCTCCGGAAAGTCCCCGTACAGCAGCCCAGCCAGATGGCAGAGCTTCCAGGAGATTTCCGGCAGCTCGCCCGGCAGGATGGGGTCGGACTGGGCGGCGCAGCCGGAGCGGCGGCGTTCCCGATCCGGGGTGAAGTACTCGTTGCGCATGAGGGTGGTGCGCCTGGAGGGCAGCAGAGCCTTGTCCTCCGCCGGCATGTCGAAAACATCCATGATGTCCCGATCCTCCGGGGCGATCTTCACCGCCGCGAAGACACTGGCTCCCATGGCCCGGGCCGCCGGGGTGCAGAAGGTCACAGCGCCGCCGGCGCTCCGGTCTTCCGCGCCGGTATAATCGATGTTCACATCCCGTGTGGCCGGTCCCAGGATCATCAGATCGTATTCTTTCATCGTTTTTGTTTCCTCTTTATAAAATGCTTCTCTCCCGCCCCGATGGGGCGGGAGGAATTTGTATGGGAAATCTCAGGCCTGATAGGCGGCGCCTGTGCCGATGGTCATGGCGTCGTAGGCGCGCTTGACCTTGGCATAGTTCTTGTCCCGGTCCAGGGCAACGCCCCGGCCCACGCCGTCCACGATCACGCCGCGGCCGATGGCAGCGAGCTTTTCATCCAGAGCCCGGAGCATGGCGGGCGCGGAGCCCGGCTCGGTGCTTCGGCCGTCGAAGATGATGTGCAGATAGACCTGCTCCACTCCCTCGGCCATCTCGGTGAGCATCAGGGGATAGTCAATGCAGCCGTGGCTGGACTTTTCCGTGAGATAGGAGAGCAGATGCAGGGCCGTGCCCTCCTGCTTCGCCGATTCGATGGCGTGGAGGAAGACGGGATTGCGCTTGAAGGAACCGTCCTGGATGGACTGGTCCATACGCACGTCGTCCTGGGCCACGATCCGCCCGGCGCCCAGATTGTTGTGACCGGCCTCGGAGTTGCCGGCCTTCCCGGCTTTCAGGCCCACGTCCTCGCCGGAGGCGCGGAGCTTGCTGCCGGGGTACTTGGCCAGCATCGCGTCCCACTCAGGCGTCTCGGCCAGGTAGATGGCGTCGCCCTCGTCATGGGTGCCGAAGCCCCAGCCGTCCAGGATGATGAGCATCATCTTGTCATTGTGGAAGTCCGGCGTCTCGATTAGACTATGGCCGGTCATCTCCTCCGGCTGCTCCAGCCCCAGCACCGAGAGGATGGTGGGGGCCACGTCGCCCAGGCGGCCGTCCCGCAGCGTCACTTCCCTGCCCTGGGGATCCAGGATCAGGAAGGGCACCAGGTTCGTGGTGTGGGCCACATGGGGCTTGCCCTCCTTGGTGTACAGGGCCTCAATGTTGCCGTGGTCCGCCGTAACGGCCACCACATAGCCCTTGTCCTTGGCGTAGTGGGCAACCTGGTTTACATAACGGCTAATCGCCGCGGCGGCCTCCAATTTAGCGTCTTTGTTGGCGGTGTGGCCGATGACGTCGCCGTTGGCAAAGTTCGTCACGATGAAGTCATAGCCCTCGTCCACAGCGCCCTGCACCTTCTCCGCCACGGTGGGCAGGCTCAGCACCGGCTGCTGATCGAAGGGAATGCCCTTGGGAGACGGGATGCAGAGGTCCGTCTCACCCGGGAAAGGCTGGTTGTAGCCGCCGTTAAAGAAGAAGGTCACATGGGCAAACTTCTCCGACTCGGAGCAGTGGAACTGCTTCAGTCCCGCCTCGCTCAACACCTGGGCCAGGGGCTTCTGCACCCGCTCGGGGGCAAAGGCGATGGGCAGGTTCTTGAACTTCTCGTGATACATGGTCATAATGGCGAAGTCCAGGTCCGGCATGTACTCCCGCTCAAAATGGGGGAAGTCCTTGTCGGTGAAAGCCTCGGTCAGCTCGATCTCCCGCTCGCCCCGGCGGCAGCAAAACACCACATGGTCGCCGTTTTTGATTTTCCCAACGGGTTCGCCCTTCTCGTCCACCAGGACCATAGGCTCCAGGGAGTAATCGGTCTGGCCCTGGGTATAGGCATGCTCTACGGCCTTGGCCAGGGCCTCGCCCCCGTGAAAGGTCTTGTCAAACATTCTGTGTTGTCCTCCTTCAGCGCAGCGGCGGGAAGATATCCAGCAGCTGTGAAAAATGGGTGATGAACCGGTCGGGGCGGTTCTCGTCCGTCACGGTCTGAGGTTTCTTGTTGGGGTACTGCACCGCCACCGTCATGCCGAGGCCCGCTGCTTTGGCGCCCACGATGTCCCGGTTCAGGTTGTCGCCCACGTAGCAGGTGCGCTTGGGGTCCGCGCCGCACTCTTCCAGGGCGTAATAGTAAATGGCGGGATGGGGCTTGCGAATCAGGCAGACAGAGGATTGCTGCACGCTCTTGAAGTAAGGCCGCAGCCCGTCCCGATCCAGCCACTCGTCCACCTCATGGGTGCCCACCAGGTCGCTGACGATGGCCAGGGTGTAGCCTCTGGCGTAAAGCTCCTTCACGGTCTCGACGCCGCCGTCGGTGACCACCCGCTCGCCCTTGGTACGGCGATAGGCATAGGTCATCTCGTCCGCCGCGGCCTCCACCCGCTCCCGGGGGAAGTCATAGGCAAGCCAGCGGGTCCAGAGTTCCTTCACCGGCGCTTCGCAGTAGAAATGCAGGGCCCACTCCCGGTACTTGTCGTAGCGGGGCTCGATGACCCGGTGATAGAATTCCGTGGGGTCCTCATCGGTACCCAGGCACCTTGTGATGACGGTCTTGGCCTCCAGCTCATAGGCCGGATCCTTGCGGATGACCCGGAAGGTGTCCCCCAGGTCTACAAATATGGTGTTGATGTTCTGTTCCATCATTTGCCTCCCTGCAGCATGGGCAGATCCAGAATGTCCAGGAAACGGTGGACGATGTAATCGGGGCGGTTCGCGTCGGTGATGGTCTTCTTCGCCAGCTTCTGGGGACTGATGAAGAGGATGTTGGCCCCGATGCCCGCCGCGATGGCGCCGGTGATGTCCCGGTCCAGGTTGTCCGCAACGGAGGCGCACTCCCCTGCCTCCAGGCCCAGCTTCTCGCAGCCCAGCCAGTACATTCTGGGATCCGGCTTGCGGATGCCAACGACGGGAGAAAGGATCACCGCGTCGAAGTACTGCTCCAGATCGTCTGCCTTCAGCCAGTCATAGATCTCATACTCACCGATAAGGTTGGAGATGATGCCCAGCTTGTAGCCCCGCTGATGCAGGGTCTCGATGACCTCCCGGCCGCCCTCCACCAGATGGCGCAGGCCCTTGAACTGGCGGTACTGATAGGTCATTTCGTGGCAGATCTCCCGGGTCTTCTCCTCATCCATCTCCGGCAGCAGCCACTTGTGCCAGAGCTCGAAATCATTGCTCTCCTTCATCTCGCTCAGGGCCCAATCCCGGTAGGGCTTGTAGCGCTGCTCCACCATGTCGATGAAGCCCTGCGCGTCCTCATAGCCTGCCAGCTCCGCCATACGGCGCATGGCGGCCTCCTGGTACTCGGGCACCTGCTCCGCAATGCGGAGGGTGCCGCCCAGGTCAAAGAATACGCCTTTGATCTCTTTCATGCCGCTCTCCTCAGGTCCTGGGCGGGAAGAGGTCCAGCAGCTCGGGGATGGACTTGATGGTATAGTCCGGCAGCACCGTGGGGGCCTTGCCCTCCCGGTCGGCGGTGCCGGCGTCCTCAAAGAGCACCATGGCGCCGAAGTTTGCGGCCTTGGCCCCTTCCACGTCACGCACCGGGTTATCGCCCACATAGGCGCAGGCTTCCGGGGCGCTGCCGATGCAGCGGGCACCCAGCAGGTAGATGGCCGGATCCGGCTTGCGCAGGCGCACCTTGGAGGAGAGGATCACGGTGGTGAAGCAGTCCGCCACATGGTCCCGGCACATCCAGTCGGGGATCTCGGTTTCGGTGATGGTATTGGCAATGATGCCCAGCTTATAGCCCCTGCGCTTCAGCTCCCGCAGGGTCTCCAGGGTGCCATCGTGGACCACGCGGCGTCCGTCATGGTCCCGCCAGAGCCGGGTGAGACGGGCGGCGTTGGGCGCCACCTTATCCGCAGGATAGTCCGGCAGCAGATACTGGAGCCATAGCTCCATCTCGGACACGTCCAAAAGTTCAGTCTTGGCCCACTTGCGATAGGCCTTCCAGTTTTTATTGAGCTTTTCAAAAAAAGCGTCGTGCTCTTCGGTGGAGCCTACCAGTTCCATCAGCTCCCGCTCGGCGGCGGCGGCAAATTCCTTGTCCTCCACCACATAGCGAAGCGTTGCGCCAACGTCAAAGAAAATGGCATCCAGATTCTGCATGTTCCGTCCTTCCTTTCTTTGCATCTGTTTTATCGATTATTCCTTATCGTTTCAGGATCGCCGGGATCTCAGCCAGGTCCTCGATGCGGTAATCCGGCTCCCATCCGGCATTCTCCAGGCCCGCGTCCCGGTGGGCAATGGAGGGATTGCTGATCTGGATCATCATGGCCCAGCCGGCATTGCGTGTCCCGATCACGTCCCGGGAGATGGTGTCCCCAACATAGGCAAGCTCCTCCGGCTTCAGGCCCATGGCCTCCTCCGCTATGCGGAAGATCTCCGGCGAGGGCTTGCGGATTCCGGTCTCCGCAGAAGTGATGACGCAGTCCATCATCTCTTCGATGCCGTATTCCGCCAGGAAGTGACGCACCACTGAACGGGAAATGATGTTGCTGATGACACCGAGGCGGATCCCCATGGCCTTGAGTTCCACCATCGTCTCCATCAGGTGGGGCCTGCGCATCACGCGGGGGCGCTCATAGTCATACAGGAAACTCAGTTCCTCCGCAAAGGGCGCAAGCTGCTCCCCCGTGAGGCCGTATTCCCGGAGATAATACTTGCTCCAGATCTCCGCCGCGGGCAGCTCCCGCAGGGTCTGCTCCGATTCGTGCTTGTAGATTTCGCTGTTCACAGGCAGGCGCCTTACCAGCAGCTCTGCGCCGCCATCCAGATGGATGCCGTAATCCCCCATCCGATCCAGGATACGCCGGCAGAACCACAGGTCTCTCTCCGGGGAGGTAGAGGACGTGTGCAGCGTTCCGCCCAGGTCAAACAGCACAGCTCTGATCATCTCAGCGCTCCTTTCTTGTTACTCAAACGTTTCCGGTTCAATCCTCTAACAGGATACCGCTTTTCCTCCGGTTCGTCAAGCATGAGTTTCCCGCAAATTGCTGGTTTTCAATTGTTTTCTGCCGTTTCCGAAACTTTTCCGCATTGTTTTCGCCTATTTTTCGGTTCATTCCCGAACATTCCCGGCAATTGTGTGGTTTTTCCATTGCGTCCGTCATTTTCACCAGATTCTCCGTTGGTTCCGCTTATATCTTTGGGGGATTCTCCGTGATATTTCACAAAATTTGCCTTGCGTTTTTGGAAGGGATCGGTTACAATATTTTCGGTAATGTCCCGGAAATTTCCGTTGTGGGGGAACCTTATGAAGAATGTTACCATCAAAGACGTGGCCAAGGCCGCCGGTGTCTCCTATTCCACCGTCTCCCGTGCCCTGACGGGGAGTCCCGAGATCAGTCAGGAGACCCGGGAGCGGATCCTGCAGATCTGCAAGGACATGAATTATACAGCCAACACCGTGGCCCGCTCCATGGTCATGAAGAGCACCAAGCTTCTGGGCCTGATCCTCACCAGTGTGAACAATCCCTTCATGGCGGAGCTGGCCTACCACATCGACCGGCAGGTCCGCGCCAGGGGCTACAACATCATCCTCTGCAACTCCTCCCGGGACCCGGAACAGGAGCGTGAGCTCTTCGAGCTGATGATCGGCCGGCAGGTGGACGGGGTCCTGCTGATCCCCTCCGGCATGGAGAGCTACAACAAGCTCTCCCCCTACCTCAGCCGCATCCCCACGGTCTTTATCGGAGAGAACCTGCGAGAGGTGCCGGAGAGTTACGTCTCTGTGGATAATTTCCGTGGCGCCCAGATGGGCATGGAGTATCTCTACAAGCTGGGCCACCGGGACATCCTCTACTTTGGCCGCCGCCGGGCCAGCACCACCCATCAGCTCAGGGCAGAGGGCTACGCCGCCGCCTGCGAGCGCTTTGGGCTGACGCCCCGCTACTGCAACAACACCTTCTCCTCTTCCTCCATCAAATACGGCTATCAGCTGGCAAAGCAGCTTTTCTCCCAGGAGCGGCGCTTCTCCGCCATCTTCGCCGCCACCGACACCAACGCCCTGGGCATCATGCAGGCGGCGGAGGAGATCGGCCTGCGCATCCCGGAGGATCTGTCTCTGCTGGGCTTTGACAACATCCGGGACAGTGGATTGCCCCGCATCGAGCTCACCACCATCGAGCAGCCCAAGAAGATGCTGGCTTCCGTGGCGGTGGATACCTTGCTGGACAAGATCCAGAACGAGCAGGCGGGCTACTCCCACCGGATTCTCTCCCCCACTCTGGTGGAACGCTCCTCCTGCGCCCCCTACCGCAAGCGGCTGTGATCGTTGAAAAAGATGGATGTGAATCGATTTCACATCCATCTTTTTTATCGAATCGGGCTGTTGCTGGCGCTGAGGATCTCAGACCGGGAGTCCATGAAGGCTTTGAGTTCCCCATAGCTGATCTCGGTGCGGCGGCGGAGGATGAGATCATAGTCCGTGGTGCCGTCCCGGCGGCGGGCGATCTTGCTCTCCGCCACCTGAGCGTTCCACTGCTCCAGCTGCCGCAGCAAGGCCTCATGAAAGTCCGTGTCGCTTTTGACGGTGAATTGGATGCGGTTGGCAGCATAGGCGTCCGCCCCAACGGCGTAGCGGTGCATGAAATACTGGATGGCGCTGATCAGCACGGTGGCGATGATGCCAAGAAAAATCATCCCCGAACCTATTGCCAGGCCAAGCCCGGCCGTGAACCAAAGGCCGGCGGCTGTGGTCAGGCCCTTGACCAGGCCCTCGTTTTTGAAGATCACACCCGCGCAGAGGAAGCTGATGCCGCTGACCACCTGGGCCGCCACACGGGCCGGGTCCGTCCCATGGGTCCCGAAAGAAAACGCGCCGTCAGCCGTGACCATATCCGCAAGGCCGTATTTTGATACCAGCATGAACAGCGCGGACGCGCAGCATACGATGATATGAGTACGGATGCCCGCCTCCTTGAACCGCTTGCTCCGCTCATAGCCGATGGCAGCTCCGCAAAGGCAGGCCAGCAGCAGTCTGCCAGCAAAGTCCAGAATCTGCACAGGAGCAAACTGACTGTGCAGATATTGTATCATCGTCATTTTGATCCCTTCCCTTTCTATTCCAAAACGCAGGCAGGGCCCGGGATGAACCGGAGCCCTGCAGCATATTTGTTTCCTGATTCAGTTGCCTTCCAGCAGGCCCTTCACCACAGGCAGGACGTCGTAGATGTTTTCCACCACGAAGTCCGGCTCAAACTCCCGCTTCACCCCGGCGTCCTTTTCCCGGGTCAACTTGGAGCAGATCTGGATGGAGCAGGCAAAGCCCGCGCGCTTGGAGCCAATGATGTCCCGGGAGATGGTGTCTCCCACGTAGACGCAGTTCTCGGGCTTTACCCGAAGCTGGCGGGTGGAGACCTCAAAGATATCCGGCAGAGGCTTGCGCATGCCGGTGACAGAGGAGAGGGTCACATCCTGGAACAGATCCCGAATGCCGTATTCCTCCAGGCTGTCAAAGACCTGATACATGGCGGCGGTGTTGCTGATGACACCAAGCTTCAGGCCCAGATCCCGCAGTCCCTCCAGCATCTCCCGGACCCGGGGACGCAGGCTGCGGTGGTAATGGGTCAGCTCCCACATGTGGGCGATAGGCTCGCAGAGGGGCTCCAGAATTTCCCGGGGAAAATCAAAGTCTGCCAGAGCATAGTCCCGCCAGATGGGAATGGGTTTGAGCTCCACGTCGCAGCTGTCCCGGAAGGCGCCGTAGCGCTTCCACCCGGCGTCTACGCGGCGCTTCAGCTCCGCAAGATCCACCCGGGGATCCAGCCCGCCGGCCTTCAGCATTCGGTCCAGCTCTTCCACGGCGGCAAGCTCGGACTGTTCGTCTACAAAGACGTCCTCCAGCGTTCCGCCCATATCAAACATCACGGAAGTGATCATGGGTCATCCTCCCTATCATCCGCGGCACTCAGGTGCGGCGGACATATTTTTTCCATGCGGGCTCTTCCTGTACAGGTACAGGAGCTCTGTAATCCCGGCGGTAAAGCAGATAAAAAAGCAGCAGGCCCAGGCCTACGGGGATCGCCGCAAACCATAGCACAAAGTGCAGAAACACGCGCATCGTCTCCCAATCCCGCAGCAAAAGCGCCATGGTGATGACAGACGCCACGAGATACAGAAGCAGCCACAGATAGGTGCCCAGCATCAGCCGCTTGTCGCTGAGCAGGCGGTGCAGCACGGAACCGATGAGCAAAACGGCCGCGCTGACGCAGAGGGAAGCAAATAGATTCCCCAGCGTGACGGGCCAGCTCGCCGTGAGCGGCGAGAGCCAGTCCACGATAAAGTTGAAGCCGATCAGGAGCAGGGCAATAAAGACGATGCTCAGGCAGAAGGTATAGACCAGAAAGCCGCTCTTGGGCTTGCCGTTCTCGGTAAAGAGAAAGGTCTTCCAAAAGCTTTTGGCCCGCTCGTCCCACTTCTTCTGTCTTTGCTGACGGCGGCTTTCCCGCTCCAGCTCTCTGGTTTCGCGGGAAACTTGGTTTTTGTCCATAGCGTTTTCAAAAACTGCGGAGCGGGCGAAGCCGCTCCGCAGTTGCCTAAGTCATAAAATCAGCCGATGTTGGGGTTCTGGTCCAGCCAGTAGATCCACAGGTCCTGAGCATCCAGGAACACGTTGTAGATGGAGGCAAGATCGGGCTCAGCCGCGTTCAGCTCGGCCAGGGTCATCTCGTTCTTCTTGTCCTTGATGTCGTCACGGACGGGCCAGTTGCCTTCCTTGGCAAAGGGCTTGAAGCCGCCGCTTTCGCCGTCAGCGCCGCCGGTGACAAAGCGGATGAAGAGACGGGCGCCGGCAGGGTGCTTGCAGTTGTTCACAACGTACAGGTACTCCAGGTTCTGCAGGCCATTGTAGGGGTTCAGCACGACCCAGCCGATGTTGAAGCCGGAATCGTCGCGGTTGGTGATCTTACCGGCAGAGGCCAGAGCCAGCGCGGGATCCTCGGCAGTGGAGTTGTGGACAGCTTCCACCAGCTCGTCGCCGTCGCCGATGAAGGTGATCTTCATCTGGCTGAAGCGCCACAGATACTCAATGCCGGCATTGTCCGCGGGGATGTTGGGGAAGGCGCTGGCGTCATAGGTGTACTCCAGATCCTCGCCGTAGACTTCCTTGTAGTTGGCGGCCATCTGGTCAGCGTTCACGATGAAGCTGGCGAAGAGGGACAGGTAAGCGGTCTCGGAGCCGATCTCCTTGGTGAAGATGCGGTACTTCTGGCTGCCGTCCTCGTTCTTCTCAATGATCTGCCACCAGCTGTCAACAGGCTGACCCTCGGGGAAGGCTTCGGTGTTGTAGAACCAGAAGGACTGGGAAGCGTAGAGCGGATAGCCGTAGCGGAGCAGGCCCTCGTCAATGTGGGCGCAGATGTCTTCGGGGTAGAAGGCGGAGATGATGCCGTCCTCATAGTCGCCGAAGAACACGTCGCCGTTGACGTCCTTCACCTGCAGCACGTCGCCCTGGACGTTGCCGGAATTGGCTTCCAGGCGGCACTTCTGCAGCACTTCGTCATTGTCCAGGTCCATGATGTCCACGGTGAGGCCAGGGAAGGCTTCCTCAAAGCTATCCTTCACCTTGAGCATCTTGGAAGAAGTGGCGTAAATGTTGATGGCGCTGCCGTCCTTCACTTCCTCCTGGGCCAGAGCATAGAGCTCTTCGTCGGTCATCTTGCTCCAGTCATCATAGATGGGGCCAAAGAACTGGGAGTCCTCCACAGCGGGAGCGGCTTCCTCGGCGGGGGCTTCTTCAGCAGGGGCTTCAGCGGCGGGAGCCTCCGCAGCGGGAGCCTCCTCCTTGGCGGTTTCGCTCTGCTGGGCGGGGGCGGCGCTTTCGCCGCAGGCGGCGAAGCTGAGGACCATGCACAGGGCCATCAGCAGGGCCAGGATCCGTTTGCTGTTCATCTTTTTCGTACTCCTTTCAATTTTTGCAGGGTAATGATTCCTATTTTATGCGGCATCCGCCGCTGTTGGACTTGTTTCAGTGGGCCCGCTTGATCAGGCGGGTGGTCTCGGCGTTGTAGACGTTGATCTTTTCCGGCGCAACGGAGACATAGACCTGCTGGTCCAGATCATAGTGGACCAGGCCGATCTGCTTGGAAAGGAAATCGCTGCTTCCCTTTTTGAGAGAGATCAGGGTCTCGGAGCCGGCGGGCTGGTTGGCGTAGACCGTGACGGGGATCCGATCTTCGCCGGGTTCCTCGAAGATCTGGACCTGCTCGGGACGGATGGCCACAACGCAGTCGAATTCACCCTCGGGGATGGTCTCGCCGGTGAAGTCTTCTGCCGGGAAAACATAGGAATCCAGCTCGCACCTGACAAAGAGCTTGCCGTCCTTCTTTTCCGCCTTGCCGGCCAGGAAATTGATGCGGGGATTGCCGATGAAGTCGGCGGCCTCCAGATCGATGGGGTTCATGTAGAGCTCCATGGGAGGGGC
>CAMOXK010000013.1 GCA_946629065.1 uncultured Clostridia bacterium | reverse complement strand
TCTTGCAGCAGCTGGGGATGCACATGGCGTCCACGAAGTAGTTGGTGCGCTCGGGGTAGTAGAAGCGCAGGTCCACGTCCTCGGCCTGGGCGTCCACCATGGTGAAGTAGTCGCCGGCATAGTAGACGGCAATGGCGGCCTCACCGATCTCCATCATATTGTACACTTCGTCCATCACGTATTTCTGCACCAGAGGCTCCTGCTTTTTCAGTTCCTCATAGGCCAGATCCCACTGAGCCTTGTCGCTGCTGTTCACATCCAGACCCAGCTTGTACTGGGCGGTGCCGAAGGCGTCTCGGGGATTGTTGAACTGCAGGATCTGACCGGCGTACTTCTCGTTCCACAGCAGATCCCAGCCCTGGGCGTCCGCCTCGTCCACCACATTGGCGTTGTAGATGATGCCCACCACGCCGTAGGAGTAGGGAACGGTGAACTTGTTCTCCGGGTCATAGTTCAGGCCGCGGAAGTTCTGGTCGATGTTCTCGTAGTTGGGGATGTTGTCATAGTTCAGGGGCAGCAGCATGCCTTCCTCGATCATCTTCGCGATCATGTAGTCGGAGGGGATGACCACGTCATAGCTCACAGCGCCGCTGGAGAGCTTGTTGTACATATCCTCGTTGCTGGCGAAGGTGGTGTAGTTCACCTTGATCTTCTGGCCGTAGTTTTCCTGGTACCAGGCCTCAAAAGCCTTGATGGTGTCCAGACTGCCCTCGGAGCCGTCGGAGATGTATTCGCCCCAGTTGTACACGTTCAGGGTCAGCGTGGAGCTGCCGCCGCAGGCGGCGAGCATGGCGCAGACGCCCAGCAGCATGGTGACGCAGAGCAGAACAGAAAGCAGTTTCTTCATTTTGGTTCCTCCTATTATCTTAAGCATTTGCTTGTTTCTTTGCTCTTTTCTTCCGACGGGCCTCTTTCACGGCCTTATCGGTATCGCTGTCGATCAGGTTCGTCAGCGTGAGCAGCGCCAAGATCACAAAGAAGATGATGGTGGCCAGCGCGTAAATGGTGGGTTTCACGGTCTTTTTGGTCATGCTGTAGATCAGCACCGGCAGGGTCTGGAAGCCCGGGCCGGAGGTGAAGTAGCTGATGACGAAGTCGTCCAGGGACATGGTGAAAGCCATGATCATGCCGGTGATGATGCCGGGGAAAAGCTCAGGGATCTCCACCTTGAAGAAGGCCCGCAGATGGGTGCAGCCCAGGTCCATGGCGGCCTCGGGCAGGGACTTGTCCATCTGCTGGAGCTTGGGCAGCACCTGCAGGATCACATAGGGCAGGCAGAAGGTCACATGGGCGATAAGGATAGTGGCGAAGTTCAGGGAATTGTTCAGCCCGAAAAGCCGGCCCGCGAATACGAACATCAGCATCAGGGAGATACCGGTGATGATATCGGGGTTGATCATGGGAATGTTGGTCACGGTGTCCAGCGCGGCATGGAGGTACTTGTTGCGCAGCCGGAAGATGCCCACCGCGGCGGCGGTGCCCATGACGGTGGCGATCAGGGCGGAGGACACGGCCAGCACCAGGGTGTTGCGCAGCGCCTCCAGAATGTTGGAATTGTGGAACAGCTCCGCGTACCACTGGAGGGAGAAGCCGCTCATGACGGCGGTGCTGTTGCTGCCGTTGAAGGAGTAGATGATAAGGATCAGAATGGGGGCGAAGAGGAAGAGCAGAATGAGCCCGGTATAGATCCTGGACAGTGTTTTCATTTTGCTTTCCTCCTTATGCAACCGAGCGCTTGGTGGCCCGGTGCTGCAGCAGCGCCATCACCACAAGCAGCAGCACCATCATGATAAAGGCGATGGCCGCCGCACCGTTAAAGTCGAAGTTTGCGTATTTCTCTTCGATCTCGTCGCCGATGAGTTTCATCTTGCCGCCCAGCTTCTGGGAAATGTAGAAGGTGGAAACCGAGGGGATCAGCACCATGTTGACCCCGGAGATCACGCCCGGCAGGCTCAGCGGCCAGATCACCCGGCGCAGGACGCCGAAGCTGTTGCAGCCCAGGTCCTTCGCGGCCTCCAGCAGCTTATAGTCCATCTTCGCCATCACGGAGTAGATGGGCAGGATCATATAGGGCAGGTAATCGTAGACCATGCCGATGATAACGGCGGTCTCCGTACCGATCACGTGGATGGGACCTAAGCCCAGCAGCGCCAGACCGGAGTTGAGGATGCCCTTGTCCTGCAGAATGACCATCCAGGCGTAGGTCCGGATCAGGAAGTTCATCCACATGGGGATCATGATGACGGTGATCAGGATGCTTTGCACCTTGGCGGAGGCGTGGGCGATCCGGTAGGCGAAGGGGTAGCCAAGCAGCAGGCAGATCAGCGTGGAGATCACAGCCAGCTTAAAGGACTTGCCGAAGACCATCACATAGTAGGGAACCGTCTGCTCATCGCTGATGCGGTAGGTAAAGACCTTGCGCATGTTGTCCAGGGTGAAGTGCATCTGACTGTCGGTAAAGGCGTAGAACGCGATGAAGAACAGCGGCACCACGATGAACAGCAGCGCCCAGACAGAGTAGGGCGTCAGGAGCATGCGCTGGATCAGCCCGTTGCGGGATGAGACAGCGTTCTTTTTCTTCATGTGTCCGCCTCGCTTTCCGGCGCGGCGGCCTCACCAAGCTCTTCCAGATTCTCCTCCTCCAGCTCGCCGATCTCGTCCAACTCCATGGAGAAGCTGGAGTAGTCGCCGAACATGCCGGAGTACTCGGACTTGTGCATGATGTGGATGGCGTCAGGCTCGATATAGAGGCCGATGTGCTCGTCCACGTCCACAAAGTCCGTGGTCTGGATCATCCACTTGAAGCCGTCGATGTCCACGATGATCTCGTAATGCACGCCCAGGAAGGTGACGGAGGTGACCACGCCCTTCAGCATGCCCTTTTCCTCCGGTACGATGTCCACGTCCTCGGGACGGACCACTACGTCCACCGGCTCCTTCAGCTCAAAGCCGCTGTCCACACAGTCGAAGACGTGGCCCGCGAAGCTGACCTTCCGGTCCCGCAGCATGACGCCGTCCAGAATGTTGCTCTCGCCGATGAAGTCCGCCACAAAGGCGTTCTTGGGCTCGTTGTAGATATCCACGGGGGTTCCGATCTGCTGGATGCGGCCCTCGGACATGACCACAACGGTGTCGGACATGGAGAGCGCTTCCTCCTGGTCGTGGGTGACGAAGACGAAGGTGATGCCGGTGGCCTTCTGGATCTTCTTCAGCTCCTGCTGCATATCCTTGCGCAGCTTCAGGTCCAGGGCGGCCAGAGGCTCGTCCAGCAGCAGCACCGAGGGCTTGGACACCAGGGCGCGGGCAATGGCCACGCGCTGCTGCTGACCGCCGGAGAGAGAGTTGACGCTGCGCTTTTCGAAGCCTGCCAGGGCAACCAGCTTCAGCATCTCGGTGACGCGCTCGTTGATCTCTGCCTTGGGGACCTTCTTCTCCCGCAGGGGGAAGGCCACGTTTTCAAACACGTTCAGGTGGGGGAAGAGGGCGTAGCGCTGGAACACTGTGTTCACGTTGCGCTTGTGGGGCGGCATGTCGTTGATCCGGTCGCCCAGGAAGATCACGTCTCCCTCGTCGGCGGACTCGAAGCCGCCGATGATGCGCAGCGTGGTGGTCTTGCCGCAGCCGGAGGGACCCAGCAGCGTCAGAAATTCGTTGTCGTAAATGTAGAGATTGATATTGTCCAGCACCTTCTGCCCGTCAAAGGACTTGGAGATGTTTTTCAGCTCAATGATCTTTTTGGCTTTGTTCATGCCAGCCCCTCCCAATAAAAAAGACGTATGCCAAAAGCATACGTCCTCTTGATACGACCTTTTTCGGCGCGCCAGTAAAGTCCGCCGGGTCACAATGGGTTTGAGAGTCTATATAGCAAAACACTTTTACTACTCTTATTGACCATTTCACAAGTTGTATGCTTCTGGAAGCATCGGTTTATAGTAACCAACTTATAAAACTTGCGCTCCAGGAAATGCCGATCCAACCTGCTTCGGTGATTTCCGGCCAATTTGCGCTCTGACTTCGTCTCTATTTCCTGTAATACACAAAGTATAACTGCGAAATAGAGCCATCGTCAGAACACAAATTCTCTCGGAAATCCCACTCGCCGATTGAATCATCATTTCCTAACGCAATCAATAAGGCAACAGAAGTTGCCGCCGCACCTGCGGAATTCGGATGGCGACATTCGAAGCTCGTCATCCGTCGGCATTCGACCCGGCTGTCCGTGTGGCCTTGGCCCCAGAAGGGGCGGTCGCTATCTTGCTTCGGATAAACTCTTTTCCTATCCAATTGAGACGACTCATTGTAACAAGTTTCCCCTGTAATGTCAAGGAAATCGTCTTGTTTTAGCGTATGAAATCGCAGGGGTCCCGGCCCTCTTTTTTGTGCGAAAAGTCAGTATTTGACCTCCCAGAGACACAAGCCCTGGGCCGGCGCCGTGGGACCGGCCATGGAACGGTCCCCGGATAAGAGCGCCTGCCGCACCGATTCCGGCGTTCTGAGACCCTGCCCCACTTCCAGCAGCGTCCCTGTCAGGATGCGTACCATGTTATAGAGAAAGCCGTCTCCCGTGAAATAGAGCTGCAGCTCCTCTCCGTCTCGAAGAATTTGAATGGAGCGGAGATCCCGCGCCGTGGAACGCTTTGTGTTTTTCAGCGAACAGAAGGCGGCAAAGTCGTGCTCGCCGCAGAGAAGTCCGGCGGTCTGCTCCATCGCGCCCGGATCCAGCGCCTCCGGCATCCGAAGCTGAAAGCGTCGGGTGAACACATTGGGCGCTTCGCTGTTCCAGACCCGATAGAGGTAGGTCTTCTCCCTGCAGCTCAGTCTTGCATGAAAACGCGGCTCCGCCTCCTCCAGCGATACGGCGCCGATGTCTTCCGGCAGGTAGCGCCGCAGATCCTGCAGGAGCTCCGCCGAACTGCGCTTCGTATCCGCCCGAAAGGAGCAGACCTGCATCCTGGCGTGGACGCCTGCGTCTGTCCGGCCGCTGGCGGCAAGCTCCACCTGCTGCTCCAGAAGCCGGCTCAGCAGCGTCTCCAGCTTTTCCTGGATGGATCCCGCTGTATTGCCCTGGCGCTGCCAGCCCCGGTAGCGAGTACCCTCGTAAGAAAGAACCAGCTTGTAGTTTTTCACGGTGCTCCCTCCTTTGAACAAAACCAGTATAGCAAAAACAGGGGGATCTCCGCAAGCTTTTTGCTTGCCCGACTTGTCAGCGCAGCGGGATTGGCCTATAATAAAACAAAATCTGCCCGTATCTTTGGACCGCATTCCGGAAGAGGGGGAGCGATGCTTTGTTTCCCTTGCGTTTTTACATTTTTTTAACTTTTATCGCTTCCCGCGCGGTATAATCGGGTATCATAAGAAGTGGAAGACTGGAGGGAAGTATATGAGCAAGAGAGCACTGGTCGTGGAGGATGACGCCAACATTGCCGAGCTTCTGCGCCTCTATCTGGGGCGGGACGGCTTTGACGTCATGCTGGTTTCCGATGGCGCCAAGGCGGAAAAGAGCTTCGATCTCTTCACACCGGATCTGGTGCTGCTGGATATCATGCTGCCCGGGAAGGACGGCTGGGCGATCTGCCGGGACCTGCGCAAGAAGTCCGGGGTCCCCATCATCATGCTCACCGCCAAGGGTGAGACGGCGGATAAGGTCAGCGGCCTGGAGATGGGCGCGGACGACTATGTGACCAAGCCCTTTGAGGTGAAGGAACTGCTGGCCCGCATCCACGCGGTGATGCGCCGCTCCGACGGGGAAGGCCCTGTGGAGAAAAAGCTCACCTTCGATAAGCTCGTTATCAATCTGGATTCCTATGAGCTGATCGTGGACGGCAAAAAGGTGGACACGCCGCCCAAGGAGATGGAGCTGCTTTATCACCTGGCCTCCAGTCCCAACCGGGTCTTTACCCGCAACCAATTGCTGGACGAGGTCTGGGGCTTTGACTATTTTGGTGACTCCCGCACCGTGGATGTACACATCAAGCGCCTCAGGGAGAAGCTGGAGGGCGTCTCGGACAAGTGGAGCCTGAAAACGGTCTGGGGTGTGGGCTACAAATTTGAGCTGCTCACCGGCGAAAACGGATGAAAAGCATTTATCTGCGCAACTTTGTTGCGATCGCTGCGCTGGTTGCCATTTGCTTTCTGCTGGTGGCCCTGTCCTTCGTGGGCGTGGGCCGGCAGTATGTGATCAGTGAGAACAGCAAAAACATGGATCGCAGCGCCGAGGAGATCGCCCACATCGCCGGCGCGGTGTCCCGGGAGGATTCTCTGGACAGCTGGGCGCTGCGCATGAACGTTTGCTCAGTGGCCGGCGCCGCGGGAAACCAGATTTTCGTCACCGATGAGGAAGGCGTCGTTCGCTGCTGCTCGGACAAGGACCCCAAGTGTGAGCACATCGGCCTGCAGATTTCCGATGAGATCCTTGCCCAGGCAGAGAGTGGCTTTCTGGACCGGCGAAGCGACCTGGGCGGCGTCTTCAAGATGCGCCGCTATGTGGCGGCGGAGACGATCCGGAATCCCGAGGGGGCGCTCATCGGCTATGTGTTTGTCAACAATATGGCCGATAATATGCTGGGCGCCTGGTCCACCTTCCTTTCCGTTGCGGTGCTGATCTCCGTGGTGGTGTTCTGCATCACCCTGGCGCTCACCATGGTCTATACCCGCCGCATGGCCCGGCCCCTGGATGAAATGGCCGCGGCCTCCCGCAAGTTCGCCCGGGGCGATTTCTCCGTCCGCGTCAAGCAGACCGAGGATCCCACCGACGAGATGGGCGCGCTGATCGAATCCTTCAATAAAATGGCGGATTCCCTGGAGCAGGCGGAAAAGCGCCGCAGCGAATTCATCGCCAACATATCCCACGAGCTGCGCACGCCCATGACCACCATCGCCGGCTTTGCCGACGGCATCCTGGACGGGACCATCCCCCCGGAGCAGGAACGCAAGTACCTCACCTCCATCCGGGACGAGACCAGAAGGCTCTCCCGGCTGGTGCGGGAGATGCTCTCCATCACCCAGGCCAAGGCCAGGGCGGCCAATCCCACGTCCCGCACGAACTTCGATCTGACGGAGCTGGTGCTGCAGATCCTGCTGAGCTTTGAGAGCCGGGCCACCAAAAAGAATCTGGATGTGGACCCTCAGCTGCCGGACGATCATCTCATGGTCCGCGCCGACCGGGACGCCATCACCCAGGTGATCTACAATCTGCTGGATAACGCCGTGAAATTCGCAGAGCCCGGCAGCTGCCTGGTGCTGAAGCTCTATAAGGACGACGGCAAGGCCTATGTCTCTGTGAAGGACAGGGGAGAGACCATCCCGCCGGACGATCTGCCCTTTATCTTTGACCGCTTCCACAAGTCTGACCGCTCCCGCAGCATGGACAAGGACGGCATGGGTCTGGGGCTGTATCTGGTCAAGACCATCATCAACAGCCACGATGAGGACATCGCGGTAAAAAGCGAGGATGGCGAGACGGAATTTGTCTTCACGCTGCCCCTTGCAACATATGATAGAAAAAAAGAGAATCCGAAGGAACATCAGGGGTGAAAACATGAGTTGGTATGATACGGAGAGCTGGTATGCTCCCAAGGAGACGCCGCAGCCCCAACGGGAAGCTGCAGCCGCCTCCAAACCCAAGGAAGTCAAAAAAACGGACCCGACCGGCAGACTCGTCTGGATCGGGCTCATCGCAGCACTGCTGATCGTGGCCGTCGTCCTGGGCGTCACCATCCCAAAGCTGGGCAATAGCCAGAAGGCCGCCCTGCCCGCGCCCGAGGCGGAGAGAGACCCGAACGCCTCCGGCGAATGGAACTGGAGCTGGAACTGGGGCAAGCAGGGGGACGACTCCGGAGAGGATCCGTCTTTCGGACGGGATGTCGATCCGGGCACAGAGAAAAAAGACGAGCAAGCCGATCCCGTCATGCCTGAGGACTGGACGGAGTTTTTCAAAAGCTATTACCAGGAGACGGACACGGCCAGCGCCGATGTGAAGATTCAGCGCACCGATCCTGTGGGGGATATCGGCCTGCAGCTGAAAAGCGTCTCCGGCCCAGAGCTTACGCTGCAGCAGCTCTATGAAAAGTGCGCTCCCTCCATTGTGGCCATTTCCGGCTTCGTGAACGGGGAGAGCGGCTACAACTGGGGCACCGGCGTCGTTCTGACTGCCGATGGGCTGATCCTGACCAATACCCATGTGGTGGACGGCTGCGACCGTGCCACCGTCACCCTCTACGATGACCGGGAGTTTGAAGCCAAGCTCATCGGCGCCGATACCATCAGCGATCTCGCGGTTCTCCAGATCGAAGCCACTGGCCTTAGCCCGGCGGAATTCGGCGAGAGCGCCAGCCTCCGGGTGGGAGACCCGGTGGCTGCCATCGGCAACCCCCTGGGCGACACCTTCCGCAGCACCCTGACAGATGGCATCATTTCCGCCATTTCCCGGGATATCAGCTTCAAGGGCCGCAGCATGACCCTGCTGCAGACCAACACCGCCCTGAATGAGGGCAACTCCGGCGGCGCCCTGTTCAACATGCATGGCCAGGTGGTGGGCATCACCAACATGAAGATGATGTCCTCCTACTCCAGCATTGAGGGCATCGGCTTTGCAATCCCCTCTGCCACGGTGCGGGAGGTTGTCAACAGCATCGGCCGCTTCGGAGAAGTCCGCGGACGGCCTTCCATCGGCATCACCGTGGGTGCCATCCCCGAGGAGGCCGAAAGCAAATATGAGCTGCCCAAAGGCCTCTATATCACCGATGTTCAGCCCAATTCCGACGCCTGGGCCAAGGGCGTCCGCCCCGGTGATATCCTGATGGAGGTAAACGGCATCCCCGTTGTCACCACCACGGATGTCAGCGACATCAAGAACCAGTTCACCGTGGGTGACAGTCTGCATTTCACCGTCTGGCGCAATGGCGAGACCCTGGAATTTGACGTGCTGCTTATGGAAAACAATGACGTTTACGGCGGATGAATTCTCCTTTCCCGCATAAAAATCCCGCGTTCATATTGAACGCGGGATTTTTATGTTTATTTCCGTTTTGATGGTCTTGCCCGTTTGCCGGAGGCGGAGGACGCTGTGCTCCAGGCAAAGCCGATGGCCGTGAGGATCAGCGCCGCGATGAGGGCATAGGCACCGTAATACATATACAGAAGGAAGTGCCCGCCTTTTTCGGAGAAATAAAAGCTCAGGTAGGCGTAATAGCCCAGGAAGGAAGCAAAGTCTACCAGCGGCGCCGTGAGAAACAGGCTCGGCATGCCGAAGGCCAGCACCAGAGACAGCGCATCCGCCGGGTAGAAATACCGGTCGTGCATGTGCGGCAGCAGGAAGGGAACACCGATGGCCGTCAGCAGCGCCAGGCAGATCACCGCCCTGTCGTTGAGCTTTTTGCGCTTGATCCAGGCTAGGGCGAGCAGGTTCACCAGATACAGCGCAGCCGCGCAGATGGCGATGCGGGAAATGCTCTCCGCGCGATCTGCCGGGATGTTCCAGAAGATGGCAAAGATAGAAGGGGAGTTGTAGTTGAGCCCGTCTCCGATGGAGCCGGTTTGATTGAGATAGAAGAGGATCGTTTCCCAAACGGGCCTTCCCAGCAGCATGGCGGGGACCAGGATCAGCACATAGGCGGCGGGGAAGACGAACAGATGCTTCCAACTGTATTTCCCGTAGATCCACAGAACCGCGATCATCGGCAGGATAAACACCGCCTGCAGCTTGAAGGCAAAGGAGAAGGCCAGCATACAGAGAGAGAGGATGGGCCTGTCTTCCAGGGCCAGCCAGATCCCGATGAGGGCGAGGGCCACATAGATGCTGTCGCACTGTCCCCAGACCGCGCTGTTGAGAAATACCGTTGGCCAGAAGAGTGTTGCAAAAAAGGAGCAGAGTCGAAGCCACCGGTTCTTGCTTATCCTGCCGCAGAGTTTCAATACCGCCCAGGCCAGCAGAATGTCGAACAAAACGCTCAGCAGCTTGATGAGATAGAGCTCCGGCACTTTGAGATAGGAGAACAGCGCCAGAAAATATAGATAAGGCACGTGGTAGTTGCAGTAGGGCGGCAGTTCCCCGAAAGCCTTGAAACCGCCGTTTTCCCGGTAATAGCTCATCCAGCGGGCCAGCCAGTCCCGGTAGTCCCCGGTCTGCATGTCAAAGACCGAGGCCCGCGCCGCCAGCGTCGCGGCAACCAGCACCGCGCAGAGCACCGCTGTCCAGGGCTTTCGGATCAGCCCATCCCGGTACAGAAGCCAGAGGGCAAGTGCTGCATAGAGAATAATCGCAAATAATACGGTTCCGTTCATGATATTGCTTCCTCAAAAACAAAACGGGAGCACACAGGCTCCCGCAAAAAACATCTGAATTTACAATTTCTCTCTTGACAAGGGCAGGACCATAATGGTAAAATGGCTTGCTTTATGTGCAGGGGAGGGGCATGCTGTCCCACTTTCTATCTGCGCTTAGTATACCAGCTTGACTGCTGTAAATCAATGCCGGGGGAACTTAATTTGACAACAACCCCGGGCGTTCGTAAAATCGATAAGGAGAGTGCACCAATGCCAAAAGATGTTCTCTACGGCAAAACTCTGCGCAAGAGCTTTGCCCGCACCCCGGAGATCCAGGAGATGCCCAATCTGCTGGAGATCCAGAAGAGTTCCTACAAATGGTTT
The DNA here is from genome assembly GCA_946629065.1 of uncultured Clostridia bacterium. Taxonomy (GTDB): domain Bacteria; phylum Bacillota; class Clostridia; order Oscillospirales; family Oscillospiraceae; genus Limivicinus. Next base: position 31,607 of record CAMOXK010000013.1, on the reverse strand, counting down.
TTGGAGACCGGCCTGCGCGAGGTGTTCCGGGACGTGGATTCCGTCACGGACTATTCCGGCAATCTGGAACTGAGCTTCATCGACTATTCCATGGACGATAAGCCCAAGTACAATGAGGAAGAGTGCAAGGCCCGCGACGCCACATATGCAAAGCCCCTCAAGGTCCGCGTCCGTCTTCGCAATAAGGAGACCGAGGAGATCAAGGAGCAGGAGATCTTCATGGGAGATTTCCCCATCATGACCGATGGCGGAACCTTCATCATCAACGGCGCCGAGCGCGTCATCGTCTCTCAGATCGTCCGTTCTCCCGGCGTGTATTTTGACAAAAGCCTGGACAAGTCCATGATCGCCATCTACGCCTCCACCGTGATCCCTTATCACGGCGCCTGGCTGGAGTACGAGACCGATGCCAACGACACCTTCAACGTTCGCATCGACAAGAACCGCAAGCTCCCCATCACCTGGTTCCTGAAGGCCATGGGCGCTTATAACGAGAATAAGCCTGCCACCTGGCTCAGCTGCGTGAACGATCCTTATGTGGGCGCCATTACCAACGAGCGCATCCGGGAGATCTTCGGCGAAGATGAGCGCATCATCTCCACCCTGGACAAGGACACCTTTACCTCCCGTGAGGAGTGCCTCATTGAGATTTACAAGAAGCTCCGTCCCGGCGATCCTCCCACGGTGGAGTCTGCCGAGACTCTGCTGGACGGCCTGTTCTTCGACCGCCGCCGTTACGAGATCTCCAATGTTGGCCGCTATAAGTTCAATAAGAAGCTTTCCCTCTACCCCCGCATTGCCGGTCATGAGCTGGCTGAGGCAGTGTCTGATCCCTTCACCGGGGAGCTGCTGGCAGAGCCCGGCGAGATCATCACCCGCGACAAGGCCCGTCAGATCGCCGATGCCGGCGTGAACGGCGTTGTGCTGAAGGTGGACGGCAAGAACGTCAAGGTCTTCTCCAACGGCATGGTGGATATCCGCCGCTATATCGACTTTGACCCCGCCGAGGTGGGCGTCAAGGAGCTGGTGCACGGCTGCTATATGGCCGAGCTCTGCAAGCAGTTCGAAGGCGAAGCCCTGAAGGACGCCATTCGCGCCAATATCGACGTTCTGATCCCCAAGCACATCGTGGTGGACGATATCTTCTCCTCCGTCAACTATCTCAATGCCCTGGCCCATGGCATCGGCGAGGCCGATGACATCGACCACCTGGGCAACCGCCGCGTCCGCTGCGTGGGCGAGCTGCTGCAGAACCAGTTCCGCATCGGCTTCAGCCGCATGGAGCGCGTGATCCGCGAGCGCATGACCCTGCAGGATCTGGACATCGTCACCCCCCAGAGCCTCATCAACATCCGCCCCGTCACCGCGGCCATCAAGGAGTTCTTCGGCTCCTCCCCGCTGAGCCAGTTCATGGACCAGACCAACCCTCTGGCCGAGCTGACCCACAAGCGCCGTATGTCCGCTCTGGGCCCCGGCGGCCTGAGCCGCGAGCGCGCCAGCTTTGACGTGCGAGACGTGCACTACAGCCACTACGGCCGTCTGTGCCCCATTGAGACCCCAGAGGGTCCCAACATCGGCCTGATCAACTACCTGGCCTCCTACGCCCGTGCCAATGAGTACGGCTTCCTGGTTGCTCCCTATCGGAAGGTGGAGAAGGGCACCTGCCGCCTGACCGACGAGGTCGAGTATATGACCGCCGATCAGGAGGACCAGTATATCGTCGCCCAGGCAAGTGAGCCTGTGGACGAGAACGGCGTCATCATCAACAAGCGCGTCACCTGCCGTCACCGCAACGATACCGTGGAAGTGAACCGGGAAGACGTGGACTATGTGGACGTCAGCCCCAAGATGATGATCTCCATCGCCACCGCCATGATCCCCTTCCTGGAGAACGACGACGCCAACCGTGCCCTGATGGGCGCCAACATGCAGCGTCAGGCGGTGCCTCTGATGACCACCCAGGCCCCCATCGTGGCCACCGGCATCGAGCACAAGTGCGCTGTGGACTCCGGCGTCTGCGTCCTGGCAGAGGGCGACGGCACTGTCACCCGTGTGGACGCCAACTACATCACCGTGCGCTATGACGCCGGTGAAGTGAAGGACTACAAGCTCATCAAGTTCGCCCGTTCCAACCAGGGCACCTGCATCAACCAGCGCCCCATCGTCTCCGCCGGACAGCGCGTCCAGAAGGGCGACGTCATGGCTGACGGTCCCAGCACCTCCAACGGCGAGATCTCCCTGGGCAAGAACATCCTGGTTGGCTACATGAACTGGGAAGGCTACAACTACGAGGACGCCATCCTGCTCAACGAGCGCCTGGTCATGGAGGACGTGTTCACCTCCATCCACGTGGAAGAGTATGAGTGCGACGCCCGCGACACCAAGCTGGGACCCGAGGAGATCACCCGGGATATTCCCGGTGTGGGCGACGATGCGCTGAAGTATCTGGACGAGCGCGGCATCATCATGGTTGGTGCCGAGGTCACCGCCGGCGATATCCTGGTGGGCAAGGTCACTCCCAAGGGTGAGACCGATCTCACCGCGGAAGAGCGCCTGCTCCGTGCCATCTTCGGCGAAAAGGCCCGCGAAGTCCGCGACACCTCCCTGAAGGTGCCCCACGGCGAGAGCGGCATCATCGTGGACGTGAAGGTCTTTACCCGTGACAACGGCGATGAGATGAACCCTGGCGTGAACCAGGTGGTTCGCGTCTACATCGCCCAGAAGCGCAAGATCTCCGTGGGCGACAAGATGGCCGGCCGTCACGGCAACAAGGGCGTTGTCTCCCGCATCCTGCCCCGTGAGGATATGCCTTACTTGCCCGACGGCACGCCGCTGGACATCGTGCTGAATCCTCTGGGCGTTCCCTCCCGTATGAACATCGGTCAGGTGCTGGAGGTCCACCTGGGTTATGCGGCTCAGGCCCTGGGCTGGAAGGTTGCCACCCCCACCTTCAACGGCGCCAACGAGAATACCATTCGTGAGACCCTGAAGCTCGCCGGCCTCCGCGAGGACGGCAAGAGCGAGATGTACGACGGCCGTACCGGCGAGAAGTTCGATAACGACGTCACCGTGGGCTGGGTGTACTTCCTGAAGCTGCACCACCTGGTGGACGATAAGATCCACGCCCGTTCCACCGGCCCCTACAGCCTGGTCACCCAGCAGCCTCTGGGCGGCAAGGCCCAGTTCGGCGGCCAGCGCTTCGGCGAGATGGAGGTTTGGGCCCTGGAGGCTTACGGCGCCGCCTACACCCTGCAGGAGATCCTGACTGTCAAGTCTGACGATGTCACCGGCCGTGTCAAGACCTACGAGGCCATTGTCAAGGGCAACAACATCCCGCAGCCGGGCGTGCCCGAAAGCTTCAAGGTCCTGGTCAAGGAGCTGCAGAGCCTGTGCCTGAACGTCCGCGTGCTGGACGAGCAGGGCGAGGAGATCGAGCTCAAGGACGATGATGATGACGATTTCATCCCTGATATGAAGGATGAGCTGTATGCTGCCGATGACAGCGAGATCGAAGAAAGCGGCTTCAGCATTGAGGACGTGCCCGAGGACGAGCTCGGCGCCGACCTCGGCATGGATTTTGAGAACGAAGAGGAGGATCTGTGATGAGCTACACACCTTTTGATGCCATTCAAATCGGCATTGCTTCTCCGGAAATGATCCTCAGCTGGTCTCACGGCGAAGTGAAGAAGCCCGAGACCATCAACTACCGCACTCTGAAGCCCGAGCGGGACGGCCTGTTCTGCGAGCGCATCTTTGGACCCACCAAGGACTGGGAGTGCCACTGCGGCAAGTACAAGAAGATTCGCTATAAGGGCAAGATCTGCGACCGCTGCGGCGTGGAGGTCACCAAGTCCAAAGTCCGCCGTGAGCGCATGGGTCATATTGAGCTGGCCGCCCCTGTCAGCCACATCTGGTATTTCAAGGGCATCCCCAGCCGTATCGGCCTGATGCTGGATCTGACCCCCCGCACCCTGGAGAAGGTGCTGTACTTTGCCAACTATATCGTCATCGATCCTGGCTTCACTCCCCTGGAGAAGTGTCAGATCCTCTCCGAGCGGGAATACCGGGAGATGCGCGAGAAGTATGAGGATGACTTCAAGGCCGGCATCGGCGCCGAGGCCATCAAGGAGCTGCTCCAGCAGATCGACTGCGAGAAGCTGGCCCAGGAGCTGCGCGAGGACCTGAAGAACGCTTCCGGTCAGAAGAAGGCCAAGATCGTCAAGCGCCTGGAGGCCGTGGAGGCCTTCCGCATCAGCGGCAACCGGCCCGAGTGGATGATCATTGACATTCTGCCTGTGATCCCGCCCGAAATTCGCCCCATGGTGCAGCTGGACGGCGGCCGTTTCGCCACCTCCGACCTGAACGACCTGTACCGCCGCGTTATCAACCGCAACAACCGCCTGAAGAGACTGCAGCAGCTCAACGCGCCCGACATCATCGTCCGCAACGAGAAGCGCATGCTCCAGGAGGCGGTGGACGCCCTGATCGACAACGGCCGCCGCGGCCGTGCCGTCACCGGCGCCAACTCCCGCGCCCTCAAGTCCCTGAGCGATATGCTCAAGGGCAAGCAGGGCCGCTTCCGTCAGAACCTGCTGGGCAAGCGCGTGGACTACTCCGGCCGTTCCGTTATCGTGGTCGGCCCGGATCTGAAGATCTACCAGTGCGGCGTGCCCAAGGAAATGGCCATTGAGCTCTTCCGCCCCTTCGTCATGAAGAAGCTGGTGGAGGACGGTGTTGCCAACAACATCAAGTCCGCCAAAAAGATGGTCGACAAGCAGCGCACCGAGGTGTGGGACGCGCTGGAAGACGTAATCAAGGAGCATCCTGTGCTGCTCAACCGCGCTCCCACGCTGCACCGTCTGGGCATCCAGGCTTTCGAGCCCATCCTGGTGGAAGGCCGTGCCCTGCGCCTGCACCCCCTGGTCTGCACCGCTTATAACGCCGACTTTGACGGCGACCAGATGGCCATTCACGTGCCGCTGAGCGCCGAGGCTCAGGCGGAAGCCCGTATCCTGATGCTCTCCGCCAACAACCTCCTCCGTCCTCAGGACGGCCACCCTGTCACCGTGCCTACCCAGGACATGATCCTCGGTTCCTATTACCTGACCATGGTCCGCATCGGCAAGGCCGAGAAGGGCGCCGAGACCCTGATCGTGGACGATCCCGGCGACACCGGTCTGGAGAGCGGCGCCATCATCGACGGCGACGAGCTTTACAGCAAGAACCTGGAGACCAAGAACAACGGCGGCAAGCCCGCCAGCTACAAGCCCACCCGCATGTACCGCGACGCCAATGAGGCCATCATGGCCTATAACGAGGGAAGTCTGGGCCTGCATGCGCCCATCCGTCTCCGTGTCACCAAGACCATCGATGGCGTGGAAGTGCAGAAGACCATCTTCACCACCGTGGGCCGCATCATCTTCAACGAGCCCATTCCTCAGGATCTGGGCTATGTGGACCGCAGCGATCCCGAGCACATGTTCGATCATGAGATCGGCTTCCAGGTGGGCAAGAAGCAGCTGGGCGACATCATCGACCGCTGCATCCAGAAGTACGGCTTCACCATCTCCGCCGAGGTGCTGGACAGCATCAAGGCTCTGGGCTACAAGTACTCCACCAAGGGCGCCATCACCATCTCCGTTGCGGACATGACCGTCCCCAGCGCCAAGTATGAGATGATCAAGGAAACCGAGCAGGAAGTGGTGCGCATCGAGCGTCAGTTCAAGCGCGGCTTCATCACCGATGACGAGCGCTACCGTCTGGTGGTTTCCGAGTGGGAAAAGACCACCAAGAAGGTCACCGACGCTCTGACCAACGTGCTGGATGAGTATAACCCCATCTACATGATGGCCAACTCCGGTGCCCGTGGCTCCATGAACCAGATCCGTCAGCTGGCCGGTATGCGCGGCCTGATGGCCAACACCGCCGGTAAGACCATCGAGATCCCCATCAAGTCCAACTTCCGTGAAGGCCTGAGCGTTTTGGAGTACTTCATCTCCACCAGAGGCGCCCGTAAGGGCATGGCGGATACCGCTCTGCGTACCGCTGACTCCGGTTACCTGACCCGTCGTATGGTCGACGTCTGCCAGGACGTGATCATCCGCGAGGAGGACTGCGGCACCAGCGAAGGCGTCTGGGCAGCCGCCGTCTACGACAGGGGACAGATGGTAGAGAGCTTCGGCACTGCCATCCACGGCCGCTTCCCCGCGGTGCCCATCACTGATCCCGAGACCGGCGAGCTGCTCTTCAGCACGGACCACATGCTCATGCCCGAGGACGCCAAGGTCCTGGAGGCTCACGGCATCCACAAGGCCTTCATCCGCAGTGTCCTGACCTGCGAGGCCAAGGTGGGCGTCTGCGCCCGCTGCTATGGCATCAACCTGGCCATCGGCCGTCCGGTGAACGCCGGCGAGGCTGTCGGCGTCATCGCCGCCCAGTCCATCGGTGAGCCCGGTACTCAGCTGACCATGCGTACCTTCCATACCGGCGGCGTTGCCGGTGACGATATCACCCAGGGTCTGCCCCGTGTGGAAGAGCTGTTCGAGGCCCGCAAGCCCAAGAAGATGGCCATCCTCTCCGAGACCTCCGGCACCGTCAGCATTGAAGAGGCCAAGAAGGGCGTCATGTACTCCATCACCGTCACCAATGAGGCGGAAGGCAGCACCAATGTGTACACCGTGCCCCACTCCGCGGGCATCCTGGTGCACAACGGCGACCATGTGGACCGCGGCCAGGAGCTGACCTCCGGCGCCCTCAATCCCCATGACGTGCTTCGCATCCGCGGCGTGAACGACGATGAGTTCGGCCGTCAGGGCGTGCGCAGCTATATCACCAGCGAGGTCCAGAAGGTGTACCGTCAGCAAGGTGTTGATATCAACGACAAGCATATCGAAGTCATCGTGCGCCAGATGATGCGCAAGGTGAAGGTGGAGGATGCCGGCAGCACCGATCTGCTCTCCGGTGCCACCATCGATATCGGCGTCCTGAAGGATGCCAATCGCAAGATCGACGAGCGGATTGCCGCCGGGGAAGAGGGTCTCAACAAGGCCACCTACACCCAGCTGCTGCTTGGTATCACCAAGGCTTCTCTGGCAACGGACAGCTGGATGTCCGCCGCTTCCTTCCAGGAGACCACCAAGGTCCTCACCGACGCCGCTATCAAGGGCAAGGTGGACCACCTGGTCGGCCTGAAGGAGAACGTCATCATCGGCAAGCTGATCCCCGCAGGCTCCGGCCTGTCCCTGTACCGGGAATTCGAGGTGAAGACCGACGAGACCATCGAGGCTGAGCCCGAAGAGTACGTGGACCTGACCGCTCTTGTGAACAAGTCCAACGCCCTCTGATCCGATCATCCATGACAAAAAACTCCCCCAGCCGGGGGAGTTTTTTTTGTCATGGATCTGCATTGCAACATAATCTCCGTAGGGACGACCATCGGTCGTCCGCGTTTTCTGTTAACACCATCCCGCTATCTCATACTACTTTCAAATAAGAAGCTTTAAAAAGGATTGCGAGACTTCAATTGCGCCAGACGAGGCGAAGGCCGCAGAGCATAATGGAGATATATGTTCAAGGGCTTCAACGAAGTATGGCACAATTCTGGCCACAAGACTTTAAAGATTTCTATTTGAAAGTAGTATCAGGCCAATCATATCCGTACCGGCATTTTCACTAGGCATGGCAGCAGCTTTTTCCATGAAAAAGGGATTGCTGCCTGGTTGAAAGATGGGGAAAATGCCTGTATAATGTCGGCAGACGAACATAGGAGAGAGACCCATGAGACGATTCCTTGCAGCTGCATTGCTGCTGGTGTTCTGCTGCAGTACCTGGTACGCCCTGCAGCCCCATGCCATGCAGCTTGTGCCCTTGCCCAGAATAGAAGATCCTGGAGGGGATGACGACGCATCTCCACCCGGGGGAGAGAGGATGCTTTCGCCTCCCGCAGAGACGGTCGAACCCACCGCGGCTCCTTTGCCATCTGCAAAGCCTTCTCCCTTACCTATGCCAAAGCCCGCTGAAAAGCCCCGGCCCATCGAAACGCCGCGGCCCTCCGCCCCGCCGGAGGAGAGCCCGGAGCCTGCTGTCACACCGGAGCCGGCGCCTGCCTTCACCGGCGTCTATTACATCAAAGTCAATGTCACTGCCAATACCGTCACCGTCTATGTGCAGGGTGACAGCGGCGAATACGATGTACCTGTCAAGGCAATGGTCTGCTCCACCGGGGACGATACGCCCCGGTCCGGCGTCTTCAAGCCGGGCTGGCGTCTGGAATGGCAGAACTTGTTTTACGGCGTGTTTGGCCAGTATGTCACTCAGATTACAGGCAACATTCTCTTCCATTCCGTCCCTTATCAGGTGAAGTATGACAAGAATTCCCTGGAATACTGGGAGTTTGACAAGCTGGGCACCGCGGCTTCGGCAGGCTGTGTCCGCCTCCAGGTCATCGACGCCAAGTGGATCTATGACCGCTTCTCCGATCTCTGCGCCGTAGAGTTTTATGAGGACGCGAATCCCGGACCTCTCGGAAAACCGACAGCGCCCAAGATATCTGATGACGAGCTTCGCCGGGGCTGGGACCCCAGCGACCCGGACCCGGATAATTTCTGGAACCTGACCGAGGAGGAGATCTACGAGCGCTATCCCTGGCTGGACCCCGATTATGTGCCGCCTCCCATGCCGGACCCGGAGCCGGAACCTTTGCCCACGCCGACGCCCGCCCCGGAGCCGACTCCAGGCCCGACACCGGAGCCGTCTCCCGATCCGACGCCGGAGCCTACCCCTGAGCCCACGCCGGAACCGACTCCCGACCCCGAGCCTGACCCAGAACCAGAGCCGGACCCGGAACCGGACCCGGAGCCCGATCCGGAGCCATAATCCTATCATTTGAGATGACACAGAGAGTTTGCGCGAAGTATCCGCTGCCGGCTCTCTGTGTTTTTCCGGTTTGAGACAGAAGCGCTCAGGGCACAATATATGGGATAGGGAAGGATAGACCAAGAAGAAAATACACAGGATTTCAAAATTTTTTCAACAAATTTTCTTGACTTAATTTGGTCATTATGCTAATATACAGTAGTTCGCGGCCAAGTGCGCCCAAAGTGCGTCCAAAAGCCCGGACAGCCTTGAAAACACCGGCTTTTTCGGTGTATTTCCAACAAAGATTTGAAGAAAGGAGGAACACAATGCCCACTTTTAACCAGCTCGTCAGAAAGGGCAGAGAAAAGGTCACCTACAAGTCCACTTCTCCTGCTATGCAGAAGGGTATGAACACCCTGAAGAACAAGGAGACCAATCTGAGCTCCCCTCAGAAGAGAGGCGTCTGCACCGCAGTTCGTACTTCTACTCCTAAGAAGCCCAACTCCGCTCTGCGTAAGATCGCGCGTGTCCGTCTGACCAATGGTTACGAGGTAACTGCCTACATCCCCGGTATCGGCCACAACCTGCAGGAGCACTCTGTCGTGATGATCCGCGGCGGTCGTGTCAAGGACCTGCCTGGTGTGCGTTACCACATCATCCGCGGCACTCTGGATGCCCAGGGCGTCAACGGTCGTATGCAGGCTCGTTCCAAGTACGGCGCGAAGAGACCCAAAGCTGCCAAGAAGAAGTAATTTTCTATGCGGCAGATCGGGGAAAAGTGGCCGCCCATCGACCGGCCCATCCCCAGCCCCTGTCGTTTATCTATATATTTTTATGTGGATAGACCTCGGGGCGCAACGGACGATAGTAATACGTTCGAGTACCGATGATTCCATTTTTTAATGAAGGAGGGAAGCAACGTGCCCAGAAGAGGTAATGTTCCCAAAAGAGAAATCTTGCCGGATCCTATGTATAACAGCGTTCTGGTGACCAAGCTCATCAACGGCGTTATGCTCGACGGCAAAAAGGGTGTTGCTCAGAAGGTCGTTTACGACGCTTTTGAGATCATCAAGGATAAGACCGGCAAGGAGCCCCTTGATGCATTCACCGAAGCCATGAACAACATTATGCCCGCTCTGGAGGTCAAGGCTCGCCGTGTCGGTGGCGCAACCTATCAGGTTCCTATCGAAGTTCGGCCCGCCCGCCGTCAGACCCTGGCTCTGCGCTGGCTGGTTGACTACAGCCGCAAGCGCAGCGAAAAGACCATGAAAGAGCGCCTGGCCGGCGAGATCATGGATGCATGCAACAACCTCGGCAACTCCGTGAAGAAGCGCGAGGATATGCACAAGAACGCCGAGGCCAACAAGGCCTTCGCGCACTTCCGCTGGTAAGGCAAACAGGAGTAACTCCCAATGCCCAGAAAATATTCACTCGAAAGAACCAGAAATATCGGCATCATGGCCCACATTGACGCGGGCAAGACCACGACCACGGAACGGATCCTGTTCTACACCGGCGTCAATTACAAGCTCGGCGAGACCCATGAGGGCACCGCTACCATGGACTGGATGGAGCAGGAGCAGGAGCGTGGTATCACCATCACCTCCGCTGCCACCACCTGTTTTTGGCGTGATACCCGCATCAACATCATCGACACTCCGGGCCATGTGGACTTCACTGTTGAAGTCGAGCGCTCCCTGCGCGTGCTGGACGGCTGCGTGACGGTGCTTTGCGCCAAAGGCGGCGTGGAGCCCCAGTCTGAGACGGTCTGGAGACAGGCGGATCACTACCACGTTCCCCGGATGATCTATGTGAACAAGATGGACATCATGGGTGCGGACTTCTATCATGTGCTGGATATGGTGCACGACAGACTCAAGTGCAACGCCGTTCCCATTCAGCTCCCCATCGGAAGCGAGGAGAACTTTGTGGGCATCATCGATCTGGTGGATATGAATGCGCGTATCTATCACGATGACTTGGGTAAGGACATGACCACGGAGGAGATCCCCGCGGATATGATGGACCTGGCTCTGGAATATCGCGATAAGCTCCTGGAAGCTGTTTCCGATTACGACGACGAGATCATGGAACTGTATCTCGACGGCGAGGATGTCCCCTCTGAGAAGATCAAGGCGGCCATCCGGAAGGCCACAGTCTCGGTGAACATGGTTCCCGTGACCTGCGGCACTTCCTATAAAAACAAAGGCGTGCAAAAGCTGCTGGACGCCATCGTGGATTACATGCCCTCCCCGCTGGATGTTCCTCCGGTGGAAGGCAAGCATCCCAAGACCGACGCGGTGGAACACCGCGCGGCGGATGATGACGCTCCTTTCTCGGCCCTGGCCTTCAAGATCATGACGGATCCCTATGTTGGCAAACTCGGCTTCTTCCGGGTCTATTCCGGAACGCTGGAGACCGGCAAGACTGTCTTGAACTCCACCAAGGGTCAGCGGGAACGGCTCGGCCGGATCCTGCAGATGCACGCCAATCACAGAGAAGATATCGACCAGGTCTGGTCCGGCGATATCGCCGCCGCGGTGGGCCTCAAAAACACCACCACCGGCGACACCCTCTGCGATGAAAAGCATCCCATCATCCTGGAATCCATGGAATTCCCCGAACCGGTCATCCGTGTGGCTATTGAGCCCAAGACCAAGGCCGGCCAGGAGAAAATGGCCATCGCCCTGCAGAAGCTGGCGGAGGAGGACCCCACCTTCAAGACCTATACGGACGAGGAGACGGGTCAGACCATCATCGCCGGCATGGGCGAGCTCCATCTGGAGATCATCGTGGACAGACTCCTGCGGGAGTTCAAGGTGGAGGCCAACGTGGGCAAGCCTCAGGTTTCCTATAAGGAGACCATCAAGAAGGCCGCCACGGTGGATACCCGCTATGTCCGGCAGACCGGCGGCAAGGGTCAGTTCGCCCATGTGAAGCTGATGATCGAGCCCAACGAACCCGGCAAGGGTTATGAGTTCATCAACAAGATCACCGGCGGCGCGATCCCCAAGGAATTCATCCCCTGCGTGGATCAGGGCATCCAGGGAGCCATGCTCTCCGGTGTTCTGGCAGGGTACCAGGTTGTGGACGTGAAGGCAACGCTGCTGGACGGGTCCTTCCACGAGGTGGACTCTTCCGAGCTGGCCTTCAAGATCTGCGGCAGTATGGCTTTCAAGGAGGCCTGCCAGAAGGCGGAGCCCACCTTGCTGGAGCCGATTATGAAGGTGGTCGTCACCGCTCCGGAGGAGTATATGGGCGACGTGATGGGCGATCTTAACGCCCGCCGCGGTCAGATCCAGGGCTCCGACATCCGCAACGGTGCCGCCATGATCGAGAGCAGTGTGCCGCTCTCCACCATGTTCGGATACGCCACCGACCTTCGCAGCAAGACCCAGGGCCGGGCCACCTATGTGATGGAGCCCAGCCACTTCGTCGAGCTCCCCAAAAATTTGCAGGAATCCCTTGTGAACAGCCGCATGGGTTTCTCAAATTTTAGATGGTAAGTACCCCAAACAATTCAGTTTCTAAATTTATTAGGAGGATATTACAATGGCAAAACAGATGTACAATCGCGCTAAGCCCCATGTCAACATCGGCACCATCGGCCACATCGACCATGGCAAGACCACTCTGACCGCCGCCATCACCAAGTACCTGGCTCTCCAGGGCAAGGCTGAGTACACCGACTACTCCTCTATCGACAAGGCTCCCGAGGAGCGCGAGCGTGGTATCACCATCAACACCGCTCACGTCGAGTATGAGACCGAGGCTCGTCACTACGCTCACGTTGACTGCCCGGGCCACGCCGACTATATCAAGAACATGATCACCGGTGCTGCTCAGATGGACGGCGCCATCCTGGTCATCGCTGCTTCCGACGGCCCCATGGCTCAGACCCGCGAGCACCTGCTGCTGGCCCGTCAGGTTAACGTTCCTTCCGTTCTGGTCTTCCTGAACAAGTGCGATCAGGTCGACGACGAGGAGCTGCTTGAGCTGGTCGAGATGGAAGTCCGCGAGCTGCTCGACTTCTACGGCTTCCCTGGCGACGACACCCCCATCATCCGCGGTTCCGCTCTGAACGCTCTGGTTTGCGAGTCCAACGATCCCAACGCCCCCGAGTACGCCTGCATCAAGGAGCTCATGGACGCTGTTGACAGCTGGATCCCCACTCCCGACCGCAAGGCCGACCAGCCCTTCCTGATGCCCATCGAGGACGTCTTCACCATCTCCGGCCGCGGCACTGTCGTTACCGGTCGTGTTGAGCGTGGCCGCGTGAAGATCGGCGACAAGGTCGAGATCGTTGGCCTGAAGGACGAGTCCACTGAGACCACCGTCACCGGCACCGAGATGTTCCACAAGACCCTGGAGTACGCTGAGGCTGGCGACAACGTCGGCTGCCTGCTCCGCGGCATCGACAAGAAGAGCGTTGAGCGTGGTCAGGTTCTGGCTGCTCCCAAGAGCATCCACCCCCACACCAAGTTCAAGGGCCAGGTTTACGTCCTGTCCAAGGAAGAGGGCGGCCGTCACACCCCGTTCTTCAACAACTACCGTCCCCAGTTCTACTTCCGTACCACCGACGTGACCGGCGTCATCTCCCTGCCCGAAGGCACTGAGATGTGCATGCCCGGCGACAACGTCGACATGGACGTGGAGCTGATCACCCCCATCGCCATCGAGAACGGCCTGCGTTTCGCTATCCGTGAGGGTGGCCGTACCGTCGGTTCCGGTGTTGTCATCGGCATCAACGAGTAATTTGCCAATCAAAAAATATGCCGCCATTTTGGCGGCATATTTTTTCATATTTCAAACTTTTTGCTGCTCAAAAAATCTCCAATGGAAGGTCGATTCGGGAAGGAGGATCAGATATGTTCAAGAAGAAATGTCTTTGGATCATCCTGAGCATTTTGCTGTTGCTCCTCCTTTTCCGCTTTGGCTCCTATTTGCTTCTCCCGTCGGAGCCGGTTGCACTGGTGCCTGGGCTGCGCTACAGTGCAGGCCCTCTTAGTGCTGTGCTGCGCTTGGGCTTGCCGAAGGCGATCGAAAACAGCCTGTCCCAGTGGGGAGCGGCCTATTATAAGTTTTACGCAGAACTGGACGGTGTTCCGGTGGAGGTCGATCTGGGATTTGCTGATGGACTGTGGTTGACTGTATTGTCTGTGCGAGCGGAAGCGGAGGACTCACATCAGGCGGATGTTTTATTTCAGTCTTGGGGCGAGACACTGGACAAAGCATATCAAAACGCCGAAGGATATCTAAATTCTGGGATCACCGAAACCGGCAGCGGTAAAGCGCTGCGCCTTGAAATCAACAAGGGCGCTTTGCTGCTGAGCTGTGTTCTCACGCTGGAGGGCAACGTGGTCTGTTTTTACGGCGACAATCTTTGGTAAGGCTAATTAACATAGAACAGCACCGCTGGAGGAGCAGTTCACTCCTTCCAGCGGTGCTGTTTTGTTAGGAATATACGTTACTTTTCGTCTGTGAAGATAAAGGCGTCTCCCGCCCGCTGGCGGAAGAGGTCATACACCGCGCGGATGGTCTTCCTGTCCTCCACGGGGATGTAGCTCTCTTCGCCGTTCGCTTCCTTGAAACGCTGCAGGATCACGGCTTCGTTCACATAGGGGCCCTCCGCCGGCATCAGCACCAGGTATTCCCGGTCCTCCACCAGGATGCAATCCAGAAAATGAAAGGCCATCTGCTCGCCGTTTTCGTCCTCCAGATAGAAGAGTTCCTCCTGCGCGCTGTTTTTGTTCGTGTCCATGTCGATCCTCCTTAATTGCCGAAGACCCAGAGATGGGTCACCCCGAAGGCTTCGCGGATGAAGTAGTTGAGCATCACGAAGAAATATCCCCAGGGAGCCGCCACCCCGGCGGCCTCCACGCCCTGGAGCCTTGCCATCTCCTTGGCCCGGTACAGGTGATAGGCGCTGGAGACGATGGCCACGTTCCCGTCCGGCTCGTCGCCTCGCTCCCGGATGATCCGGAAGGAGAAAGCCAGGTTTTCCTGGGTGGAGGTGGCTTTGTCCTCCATCAGGACCCGCTCCTCCGGGATCCCGTTGTCGATCAGCCAATCGTGCATGGCCTTGGCCTCGGTGATCGTTTCACCCGGCCCCATGCCGCCGGAGACGATGGCCACGCTATCCGGATATGTATGCAGATAGTCCAGCGCGCCCTCCAGCCGCCGCACCAGGGTCAGGGAAGGCTGGTCCTTATAGACCGCAGCGCCCAGCACGATGAGGTAGCCCCGCTCAGGGTCCTTGTCCGTTCTGGCGGAGCGGATGATAAAGCTCTCCACCACGCAGAAATAGAGGATCCCGATGCACATCAGCACGACCACAACCCGCCAGAGCTTCACCGGCAAAAAGTGGTGCAGCACGATGAGCGCCGCCGCGAAGGCAAGGGCGTAGCCCCACCAGGCATAGCCCCGTGCCGCGAAGCGCAGGGCCATGGCCATAGCCAGCAGCCCGCCGGAGGAGAGGGCCCAGCCCGGCTTCATTTTGATCACGCCGATCCCGGCCAGGATCAACCCCGCGGCCAGGAAGGGATAGGGCAGCCAGCCCATGGCAAAGCGGGCCAGCACCACCGCCGCAAGCCCCAGGACCCCGGCGGGCACAAAATATCGAAGGATGATCTTTTTATCCATGCAGTTCCTCCCATTTCTCATACAGGGCCATCAGCTGCTCGTCCAGTTCTTCCCGCTCCGCGCTGATCTCCATCAGCTTCTGGTAATCGGCCCCGTTTTCCTCTGCCTCCTTGTCCAGCGCGGCGATCTTTTCCTCCAGCCGGGCGATCTCCCGCTCGGTCTTGGCGATCTGCTTTTCGCTGTTTGGCTGATGGGGCTTTTTCTTTTCTTCCTTCTTCTCCTGTTTTGGCTGCGCGGCGGTCAGACGCAGCTGGTCCTGCCGTTCCCGCCAGGCGCAGTATTCCCTGTAGCCGCCCCGGAAATCCGTGATCTCTCCGTCCCGCAGGGCCCAGATCCGGGTGGCGAACTTTTCGATGAAATAGCGGTCGTGGGAGACGAAGAGCAGGGTTTGCTCGTAATCCGACAGGGCATCCTCCATCCACTCCCGGCTGGCGATATCCAGGTGGTTGGTGGGCTCGTCCAGGATCAGGAAGTTGATATCCCCGCCCATGAGCATGCAGAGCTTCAGACGGCTCCGTTCGCCGCCGGAGAGGGCGCCAACCGGCGTGAACACATCCTCGCCTCGAAAGCCGAAGGCGGCAAGCCGATCTCGGGCCTCCTGGGGCTGGCAGCGGCAGTCATAGAGCATGGTGTCCAGCGCGGACCGGGAATCCAGGGAGAATTGCACGATCTGGGGCAGATAGGCGCTGCGGACGGCAGGCCCGTGGTAGAGATAGCCCGCATCCGGCGTCTCCTGGTTCATGATGAGCTTGAGCAGGCTGGTCTTTCCGGTGCCGTTATCGCCGATGAGGGCGATCCGCTCTCCGCCGGTGACGGTGAGGGAGAGATCGTGGAAGAGCGTCTTCTCCCCATAGGACTTTTGCAGCCCTTCGCAGACCAGCACCTCGTCGCCGTTGAACTCCCGTTCTTTGAACTTTACCGAGAGCTTTTTCTGCTCTTTCGGTTTCTCGCTGGTCTGCAGCTTTTCGATGCGCTTTTCCATGGCAAAGGCCCGCTTGTGCAGCTTGTCCGCTCCCATGAAGGCCCAGAGGTGCATCTGCTCGGCGGCCCGCTGGAGCTGCTCGATCTTGGCCTGGTCCTTTTCATACTGCTTCAGCTTTTCCTCAAAGCGCCTCTGCCGCTCCTGCACATAGAAGCTGTAGTTGCCGCTGTAGAGCTCGGCCTTGCCCTCGTTGATCTCGATGCAGCGCTGGGCGATCCGGTCCAGGAAGTAGCGGTCGTGGCTGATGGCGAGGACGGTGCCCTTGAAGTGCAGGATGTAATCCTCCAGCCACTCTGTGGCCCGCAGGTCCAGGTGGTTGGTGGGCTCGTCCAGCAGCAGGATGTCCGTGTCCTCCAGAATGAGCCTTGCCAGGTTCACCCGGGTTTTCTCCCCGCCGGAGAGGCTGTCGAAGAGCTGTTCCCGCTGGGCTGCGGGGATCTGCAGGCCGTTTGCCACCCGGTTGCGGTCGCTGTCCATGGTGTAGCCGCCAAGCCGCCGGTAGTCGTCGGAGAGCCGGTCGTATTCCTGCAGCAGGGCGGGGGAGGCGTCCTCCTCCATCCGGGCGGTGAGCTCCTCCATCCGCTCGCTCATGCGGGTGAGCCTGGCCTGGGCGGAGAGCAGCACGTCCTCTGTCCGCCAGCCCTCCGGGAATACCGGGATCTGGGAAATGAGGCCGATACGCTTGCCCGGGGTAATGCTGATCTGCCCTTCGTCGTAGTCCAGCGCTCCGGTGAGGATGCGAAAGAGCGTAGTCTTGCCGCAGCCGTTGGGACCCAGAATGCCCACCCGTTCTCCGGGGTTGACCGTGAAGGACAGCCCGTCCAGCACATTGCTGCCAACTTCAAAAGACTTTATCAAATTCGATACGGTGATTTCTGCCATGGTATTCTCCTTCGCGCACGCCTTATGGGGCGAGCGCGCTTTTATCTGTTTACGGCGAATTGCAGGATCTCGTTGGCGGCGCTGCCGGCGGCGCCAAGGCCGCTGCCTCCCCGTTCGATCATCACCACAAAGGCGTAGGGATGTTCTTCATCCGCCAGAAAGCCCACGAACCAGGCGTTGCTGCTGCCGTCGCCCCGCTCGGCGGTACCGGTTTTTGCGCAGAGCTCCAGTCCGGGAAAGCGCCCGGCGCCATAGCCATTTATAACATTGTAGTGCATCAGCCGCTGCAGCGCCTTGGCGGTCTCTGCTTTGAGCAGCCGCTCCGCGCTTCCGGTGGAACCGTCCCGCACCAGCTGGGGCCCCTGCAGCACGCCGTCGTTTGCAATGGCGGAGACATAGCGCAGCATGGCGTAGGGGCAAATAAGGTCTGTGGATTGGCCCACACCCGCCCAGCCAAGCTCCGGATCGCCTACAAAGTCTGTGGGGAAGCTGCCGGCCACCGAGGGGATCCCGTCCAGCCTCTGGGAGTCCAGAAAGCCCAGTTCCCGCACTTTTTTTACCATAGTCTGCTGGCCCAGCTCAATGGCGATCTGAGAGAAGGCCACGTTGCAGGAATTGGACAGGGCCTCTTCAAAGGTCTGCTCTCCGTGATAGCCGGAGCAGACGATCGTGACGCCTGCAATCTCCACCGAGCCTTCGCAGAAAAAGCGGCGTTCGCTGAGGTCCGGCATTTTCTCGATGGCGGCCGCGGCGGTCACAAGCTTGAAAACGGACCCTGGCACAAAACTGGCGGAGAGACAGCGGTTGAGATAAGCCCCCTCCGGCGGGTCGGGCTCCGCGTCCAGGGGATCGATGGTGGGGGAGGACACCATGCACAGAAGCTCCCCGGTTTTATAATTTGTGACGAGGACCGCCCCTGGCCTTCCATCCAGGACCTGCCAGGCCCTGCGGTTCAGCTCGCTGTCGATGTTCAGGTACAGCACCGCGTTTTGGGAGCGGCTGGTGCCGGTGAACAGAGAATAGTCCTGATAATCGGTGAGCAGTCCGGTTCCGGTGCGCCCGTAATAGTCGCCGGTGACGTGGTAGTTTGCCTGCCGCAGCTCCGCGTCCTCCTGAAACAGACTCTCATAGGGAGAGTAGGAGGCCAGCACCACGCCGTTTCGGTCGATCAGCGCGCCGGAGGCGCCGGCGTTTTCACGGGAATAGGCCGCTGCCCAGTCCTGTCCGTGGTCCACAAAACGGATTACGTAGAGCAGCGTTCCCACGATGACGAAGGCGGCCAGCAGCAGCACGGAGACGGCGCGGTTGGTAATCTGCTTCATGCCTTTGCCTCCTTTTTCACTTTTCGGGGAAGGAAACCGGAGGAAACGGCGAAGCTGGCATCCTTCCGGTTGTCCGCGCTCTTGATGAAGGCCAGCAGCAGCCAGCAGCAGAGCAGGGAACTGCCGCCCTTGGAAACAAAGGGGAAGGGGACCCCGGTGAAGGGCAGCAGATCCATGGAGCCGAAGACGTTCAGCGAAAGCTGGGTCAGCATCAGGCCGGTGGCGGCGCAGGCGCCGATGGCATAGAAGCTGGAGCGGCCGTTTCGGGCGCTCCGCACCGCGAAGAAGGCCAGCAGCAGCACCGCTGCGATACTGCAGAGGGCAATGATCAGCCCAAGCTCTTCGCTCAGGATACCGAAAACCAGATCCGTGTTGGAGGCGGCGTTCATTCGCGTCTGGTGGAGCCAGCCTGCTCCCGCGCCCTTGCCGAAGAGTCCGCCCGCTGCGGCGGCGGACATGGCCCTGGTCTGCTGATAGCCCGCGTCAAAGCGGTCTTCCCACACGTGTCCCCATACGGCAAACCGCCGCGCAATATGGGGCTTCACGCTCACGGCCAGCATTCCCGCCATCCCGGCCCCGGCCAGGGCCAGAAACACTGTGGCGATGGAGCCTGAGCGCAGGAAGGAGATGATGAGAAAGGTCACAAAGAAGATCAGTGCCGTGCCGAAATCCCCCAGCAGGGCCAGTACGCCCACGCAGATCGCGGAAAACACAATGAAAGCGAAGAGGTTCCGCCTGCGGTAGAGGCGATCCAGGGTGGAGGCGCCCACATAGACGTAGGCCACCTTTACCAGCTCTGAGGGCTGAAAGGAGAAGCCGCCGAAGACGATCCAGTTTCTGGCACCATTGATCTCCGAGCCGAGGACATAATTTGCCGCGAGCAGCAGCAGTGCCAGCAGGGCAGCAGGGAGCCGCAATGTTTCCGCCCTTTTGAGGCTCCGCATCCAAATGCCCGCCAGCAGGAATAAGATCACGGAAACAAGGGCGATCAGTGCCTGCCGCACCGTGTCCTCCGGCGCGGAGGCGGCGCAGACGGAAAAACCCAGGGAGGTGAGATAAAAGGCCAGGGTCTCCGCCTCAAAACCGCTGCGGCCGATGACCCGCATGGCGTTGAAGCAGCTCCACTCCAGCAGGATCAGCAGCGCGAAGGAGAGCGCGATCCCCGGCAGATCCTCCGGCAGTGCGGAGAGCGCGTGCTGCATCAGCAAAAAGAGCTGGAACACCGTAAGCTCCAGAAGCGTCAATACCGGGGAGACTCGCTTTCCCACAGGACTGCGGATGGAATCCAGGCGCTCCCGCCTGGCCTCGTCCGCGTCCAGAAAGCGCAGGGTGGTTCCGCCCAGACGGATGGCGTCTCCGCTCTCGAGGGGAAGTCCATCCCGCGTGACGGCGCTGCCGTTGACCCAGACGCCGCCCCGGCCGAACACATCAAAAAGCCTCCACGCGCCGTCCTCTGTGCGGCGCAGCACCGCGTGGAAGCGGCGGATGTCTTTCCCCTCCAGCTGCAGGTCCGCGCTGCGGGAACGGCCCAGCAGGTTTTCCCAGTGGGTCACCGGCAGCAGCTGCTGTTTTCCGATTTTCAGGAAGGCCCAGGTCTCCGGGTCGTACCGGTCCCGTAGCATGGAACGCAGACAGCGGATGATCACGCTCAGCGAGCACAGGATCATCACGACGCGGGAAAGCGTCAGAAGCATCTCACTGTTCGGCACTCTGCCGACCTCCCTTCCTGATGCGATTTGACTGCTTAACTATATTAGTATACCACAATCGCCCCCAGTTTGGCAACGTAGGCGCTTAGGGTTTGACAGAACGGGCTTTTTGAGTATAATAGGAAAAGATGGCAAAAAATAATCATACGAAAGGATTTATCGATATGAGTGAATGCACCCACGATTGCTCCACCTGCGGCGAAAACTGCCCTTCCCGCAACGAGCCGCAGAGCTTTCTGAAGAGCCTCAACCCCTATTCCAGCGTGAAAAAGGTCATCGCCGTGGTCTCTGGCAAGGGCGGCGTCGGCAAGAGCCTGGTCACCAGTCTCCTGGCCTCCGAGATGCAGCGCCGCGGCCACCGCTGCGCCATCCTGGACGCGGACATCACCGGGCCCTCCATCCCCAAGTCCTTCGGCATCACCGAAAAGGCCACCGGTACGGATGAGTTCCTCATTCCCGTCACCACCTATTCCGGCATGCAGATCATGTCCATCAACCTGATCCTGGAGAATGACACCGAGCCTGTGGTCTGGCGCGGCCCTGTCATTGCCGGCGCTGTCACCCAGTTCTGGACGGACGTTCTCTGGCAGGATGTGGACTATATGTTTGTGGACATGCCTCCCGGAACCGGCGACGTGCCCCTCACGGTGTTCCAGTCCCTGCCCATTGACGGGGTGGTCATCGTCACCACGCCCCAGGACCTGGTCAGCATGATCGTCTCCAAAGCGGTCAACATGGCAAACATGATGAAGATCCCGGTGCTTGGCATTGTGGAGAACATGTCCTACTTCCAGTGCCCGGATTGCGGCGCCAGACATGAGATCTTTGGCGACAGCAAGGTGGAGGAAGTGGCCAAGACTTTTGATATCAAGCACTATGTCCGTCTGCCCATTGACCCGGTGGTTGCCACCATGGTGGATGCCGGCGAGGTGGAATCCGTCTCCGGCGAAGAGATCGCCCCCATGGCGGACGCCATTGAGCAGGAGGTGGGCCTGTGAAGATCGCGGTTGCTTATGAAAACGGGGAGATCTACGGTCACTTCGGTCACTGCCCCATGTTTGCCGTCTATGAGTACGGCGAATACGTGAACGAGTGCGAAAAGAAGCTGGTGGATACCTCCGCTCTATCCGGCCATCAGGCCATGGCGGACAAAATGCGTGAGCTGGAAGTGGACGCGGTGATCTGCGGCAACATGGGCGGCGAGGGCAAGGCCCTGCTGCTCAGCTACGGCATCGTCCCCATCGTGGGCTACTCCGGCGACGCGGACACAGCCTCTGACCTGCTGGTCACCGGCAGACTCCCCGTGAACCCCAGCGAGGCCTCCGGCGGCGGCTGCTCCTGTGGCGGCAGCTGCGGAGACGGCTGTTCCTGCGGCGACAGCTGTGGAGGCGGCTGCTCCTGCGGCAGCTTCGACGGCGAAGAAGCCTGGTAAAGGACTCAAGAGAAGAAATAATAGTGAATAGTGAATAGTTGCGGTATCGCTCTGAAAGAGCGATGGATCAAAATCCGTCCCAAAGGGACACCGTAACTATTCACTATTCATTTTTTGTGATTTATTTGATGACCGGCATGCTGAAGGTGGCGGCAAAGTGATCCTCATCCTTTTCCACCAAAAAGCTCCCGTCCATCGCCTGCATGATCTTTTCGCAGGTGCGAAGACCGATCTTGGTGCTCTCCACCAGGTTCAGGTCACGGCGTACTGTATTGGACAGGCAGACGGAAAGCACCCCGTTCTGCAGCTGGGTGAGGAACACCACCGGCTGGGACTTGTCCGCGTATTTTTTCAGGTTGGAAACCAGATTGTCCAGGACCCGCTTGAGGTACAGGGGATCGGCATAGATGCTGCATTCGCCCTCAAAATCCTGCCGCTGGATGAGAAAGCCCGCGTCGCTCAGATCAAACTGGGCTTCACCCAGCAGCTGCTCCAGCAGCAGTCCTCCATCCAGCTCTTCCTTGTTCATCTCCACCTGGGCTCTTCCGAATACCAGGAAGTAGCGGAAAAGCTCGTCGGTCAGATCCTTCAGCTCCATGGCTTTCTGATAAGCGGAGGCGGCAAAGCGGCCAGAGCGCTCCGGATCATGGAAGCCATCCTCATTCAGCAGATCCAGATAGCCGATCAACGCGGTCATGGGGGTGCGGATGTCATGGGAGATGGCGGTGATGAGCTCGGAGTTTGCCTCCCAGGCCTTCCGCTCGCCGGACATGCGGGCGATGACGGAGTGGCGCATGCTGTCCACCTCCTGGGCCAGCTGAGCCAGCTCGTCTTCTCCCTGCAGGGTGATGGGCGCTTCCAGATCCCCGTCACCGATGACGTCGGCTTCCCGGGACAGGCGAATGACCCGTCGGGTCAGTCGCCGCACATACCAAAGCATCACGCCCAGGAAGGACACCGCCCCCAGAATCACCGCCAGAATGCGGTTCAGCGTATCTTCCCGGACCTGGCTGCTGTCACCGATGGCGATGTGATAGATCCCGTCAGCAAAGCGCATGGAGTAGAGTCTGCCGTACTCGCTGGCGTACTGCAGGCGGTTTGCGTTGGAATAAGCGGCGCCTCCGCCCATGGCAGGGGAGCCCCCCATTGTGGGCAGATCCTCGTCCCGGTAGATGAGGATGGTGGTGTACTCGTCATTTCCCGGCCAGTTTGTCACGGCGTTCTCGTCGCTGCCGGAGACATGGTTTGCCTTCACATAGCGGGAGAAATCCGAGTAGATTTCCGCCTGGCGCGCGGCCACGGATTCTGGACTCATGTAGATCTTGTTCAGCAGCAGCGTTCCCAGTCCGTAGGCCGTGAGGAACACCGCTCCGGCCACCAGCAGGGAAAGCAGCAGCATGTACATCATCTTGGCATCCAGGGTCCGCGGCATCACGGGAAGCCTTCTGCGTTCAGTCAATTTGATACCCCCGGCCCCAAACCGTGCGAAGGATCTTGGGCTTGGAGGGGTCCTCCTCGATCTTGCGGCGCACGTTCAGCACGTGCACCATCACGGTGTTGCCGGAACCTGCCAGGAACTTCGCTCCCCACACGGCCTCGTAGAGCTCTGCCGCCGTCACGATGGAGCCCCGCTTCTGCAGCAGATATTCCAGAATGGCGTATTCCGTATCCGTCAGCACAACGGGTTTCCCATTGGACTTGACAGAGCGGGCAGCAAAGTCCACCTCCAGATTCTCCACCGTGAGGACGCTGGCGGGCTTGCCCCGATACTGCTTGTAGCGCCGCAGCAGGGAAGAGATCTTGGCCATCAGCTCCGCCTGGGAGAAGGGCTTGGACAGAAAATCGTCCCCGCCGCTTTCATAGGCGCTGACCCGGTCCCGCTCGGCGGATTTGGCCGTGAGGAACAGCACCGGCGCGGTGGAGAACTCCCGCAGCCTTGTGCAGGTCTCGATCCCGTCCAGCCCCGGCATCATCACGTCCAGCACCACCAGATCCGTGTCCGGGTTTTCTTTCATATAGGTAATGGCAGCCAGCCCGTCCGGCGCCTCGGCCACCACATAACTTTCACTCAGCAGCAGCCGCAGCACTTCCCGGATATCGGGATCGTCGTCCACCACCAGAATGCGGGAAACCTCTGCCATAGGATCATCTCCTTTTTCTTTGTCTGTGCCATTGTACCATATTTTTCTCCGGAGAAAACAGGCCTTTGCGGAAATTAATAAAAATTAAGAGACGCTTTTGCATTCCTATGCTATAATAACGCCACGTCGCGGAAGGTCGCTTCCGCCCTTGCCCGCATCCCCGGGCCGACAGATCGGCCCTTTGATATCCCTTTAAGGAGGAACAAGATGAGAAAGAATGTGCGTTCGCTTCTCTGCCTGCTGCTGGTGCTTGCCATGGGCTTGAGCCTGGCCGCCTGCGGTCAGAAACAGGAGAACAACCAGGAAAAGAGCGATTCTCCGGAGCAGCATCCGGACACGGTCTATACCTATGAAAGCCTGAAACTGGATAACAAGACCCTGCCCAACGGCATTACGCCCATGGCCTATACGGACCAGGGCTTTTACGGCCAGGTCTATGACGAAGTGGTCGCGCCGCGTCCCCTGATGGATGGCGGTGAATCTGCGGAGACTGAGGAGACCGCTTCCGAAGAGACGGAAGAGACGGAAGAGGATACGGATAAGATCGCCGCGGAGGAGTCCGTTCCCACCTATTCTGCGAAGATCTTTTTCGTGGGCTATGACGGCAGCATCCGGGAACTGGCTGCCTATCAGGCTCTTCCTGCCCAGGAGGATCCGGGCGATAAGCTGAGTTTCTATTCCGGCTCCAGCCTGAGCGCACTGCGTGTGGACCCCGAGGGGAATCTGATCGCGGTGGAAAACCTCTATACCGGCTGGTTTGACGGTACCGAGGCGGAGCTCAAGTCTGACAGTCCCGCTTCCTGGGAGAAGTACCGCAACGTCCAGGAGTACTATGTCCGCCGCCTGAATGAGGACGGCTCTGAGAAGGAAAGCGTCAAGCTGGACTATTCCTTTGAGGACAACTGGATGAACTTTGGCACCTGCCTCTTTGAGGATGATGGCACCATGCTGGTTGCCGGGGATGCGGGCGTCTTCGCCTTCGGACCGGACGGCAGCCTCACCATGCAGATCAGCTCCGCCGACATCTATCCCGACCGGATCCTGCGCCTGCGGGACGGCAGCCTTGCCGTTGTGGGCTGGGGGGACAGTGGTATTGCGCTGTATCCCGTGAATCTGGAAAAGAAAGTCCTGGGCGATCCTGTCAAGATCCCATCCGAGGCCTACAACCCCATGCGCGGGGATGAAAAGTATGACCTCTACTATGTGAACGGCATGTACCTCTACGGGTATAATATCGCCAATGAGCAAAACGACAAGCTGCTGAATTTCCTGGATGTGGACATCAACAGCAGCAATCTCAACGACGTCTATTTCCGGGAAGACGGATCCCTCATGTGCGTGTTGTCCCGCTATCGCAACGACAAGGTCCAGACCGAGCTGGTCCGGATCTTCCAGGCGCCCTATGACAGCGTCCCCCACAAGGAGACCCTGACCCTGGCTGTGATCTACGGCTATGATATCTATGACGCTGTGGTGGAATTCAACCGCCATTCCGACAAGGTCAGGATCCAGGTCCGGGATTACTCCGAGTATAACGATGCGGAGAATGAGGATTACGATGCCGGCCGCACCAAGCTGATCACGGAGATCATGTCCGGCCAGATGCCGGATCTGCTCTGCCTCAATCAGATGCCCTACCGGCAGCTGGCCGCCAAGGGCCTGCTGGAGGATCTCTACCCTTATCTGGACAGCGACAAGGACTATAAGCGGGAAGACTACTTTGAGAACGTGCTGAAGGCCATGGAGGTAAACGGCGGTCTCTATCAGATCACCTCCAGCTTCAACGTGGCCACCCTCATCGGCGCTGCCAGCGTGGTGGGCGATAAGCCCGGCTGGACCTATCAGCAGCTGCAGGATGCCCTTGCCACCATGCCGGAAGGCTGCCAGGCCCTGGATATGTACACCACCCGGGGCGACCTGCTCCAGACCCTGCTCTGCACCGACCTGAACCACTATGTGGACTGGACAAACGGCAAGTGCAATTTCGAAAGCCAGGATTTCATTGACATGCTGAATTTTACGGCCCAGTTCCCCGCGGAGATCCCCGAGGATATGGAGTGGGAGAGCGCCAACACCCGCATCGCCGAGGGACGCCAGATGCTGACCACCGCTTATCTCTCCAGCGTGGATTCCATGATCTGGAACGACGCTCAGTTCGGCGAGCAAGGCTGCACCTATATCGGCTATCCCACCAATGACGGCGTGGGAAGCTTTTTGAGCCTGGAGTCCGGCTATGCCATGAGCGCCAAGTGCGCCGATAAGGAGGCCGCCTGGTCCTTCCTCCGCACCTTCCTGGACGAGGAGACCCAGGCCAACGCCTGGAACGGCATCCCCCTCAGCAAGAAGGTCTACCAGGACAAGCTGGAGGACGCCATGACCGTGGAGTATGAAAAGGACGAGAACGGCGAGTATGTCCTGGACGAAAAGGGCGAGAAGAAGCCCGTTTCCATTGGCGGCATGTG
Organism: uncultured Clostridia bacterium; assembly: GCA_946629065.1. Lineage (GTDB taxonomy): Bacteria > Bacillota > Clostridia > Oscillospirales > Oscillospiraceae > Limivicinus. The sequence continues at coordinate 5,179 of CAMOXK010000013.1, read as the reverse complement.
GCAGGAGGACGGCACGGAGATCCAGGTCTATGCCATGACCCAGGAGCAGGCCGACAAGCTCTGGGAAGCCGTCACCACCTGCGACAAGGTCCTGGAGCAGGACGACGCCATCTATAACATCGTCTTCGAGCAGGCCCAGGCCTTCTATTCCGGCCAGAAGACCGCCGAAGAGGTGGCCCGCCTCATCCAGAACAAGGTCACCATCTACGTCAACGAACAGCGCTGATTCAAAGCCTTCGATGCCGGAAGGACGGCCATCGGCCGTCCTTCCTCCGAAGAATCAAAAGAACCAACATCGTGCGGCGGATTTGCTTCTCAAAAAGAGCGCGGATCCGCCGCATGTGCTCTGTTTGCAGAACACTTTGGGATTGATGTGAAACCTTATGATTTCTTAAGTTTCCTCTTCACGGCTTGCGAAGGCGCATGTGCTGGTGTATAATTTCAAAAGATATGATACTGGGAAACAAGGGATATGACATGAACGATCTTCGCATCAAAAGAAGAGAAAAACGAAAGGATTTTCTGCGGAGTCTTTGCTTTCTCTGTCCCAGCCTCCTGGGCGTGGGCGTGTTTTTCATCCTGCCCTTCTGCGTGGTGGTGTACTATTCGCTGATCGACGGGGTGGGCTCCAAAAACTTTGTTTTTCTTGACAATTTCATAAGCCTTTTTCAGAACTATTCCTTCAAGCTGGCGGCCAAAAACACCCTGCACTTTTCCGTGCTGGCGGTGCCGCTGGCGGTGGTCCTGGCTATGGTCCTGGCCCTGATGCTGGAGGCCAGGATCCCCTTGAAGAGCCAGTTTCGCACCTTTTTCCTCAGCCCCATGATGGTGCCGGTGGCCTCGGTGGTCCTGATCTGGCAGGTGATTTTCAGCAACAACGGCACCGCCAATGAGTTTTTGATGCTTTTTGGGGCTGACAGGATCGACTGGCTTCAGTCGGACTACGCGGTGTACGTGGTGGTACTGCTCTTCCTGTGGAAGAACCTGGGCTACAACATGATCCTCTTTATGGCGGGCCTTGCCAACATCCCCAAGGAACTGCTGGAAGTGGCGGACGTGGAGGGCGCAAGCGAGGTCTACAAGTTCTTCGCCATCAAGCTCCGCTATCTCTCTCCCACGGTGCTGTTTGTCACCATCCTCTCCCTCATCAACTCCTTCAAGATCTTCCGGGAGATCTATCTGCTGACGGATGATTATCCCGCGTCCCTCTATATGCTGCAGCACTTCATGAACAACACTTTCCGCAGCCTGGATTACCAGAAGCTCTCCGCCGCCGCGGTGGTCATGGCCCTTGTCATGGTCGTTTTGATCCTTCTGCTCTTCGCCATTGAAGACTGGTTCGGAAAGGATGTGGAAGGATGAAGAAAAAGCATTATTTCGGCAGAGGCGCCATGTTCCTGCTCTGCCTGATCTTCGCCGTGCTCTTCCTCCTGCCCACGGTCCTCACCATTACAAACTCCTTCATGTCCGAGGCGGAGCTCAAATCCAACTATGGTGTCATTTTCTCAAACCTGCAGGGCGGCTATGTGTCCAAGCAGGTGAACCTGAAATTCATCCCCGACAAGGTCAGTTTTTCCCAGTATGCAACGGGCCTTCTCAAATCCCCGGAGTATCTGCTCAAGTACTGGAACAGCATCCTTCTGGTGGTGCCCATTGTGTTTTTGCAGGTCGGTATCGCCTCCGTCGCGGCCTACAGCTTCACCCGCTGGCGCGGCAAGATCCGCAGCTCCATCTTCTTCTTTTATGTGATCCTGATGCTCATGCCCTATCAGGTCACCCTGGTGCCGAACTTTCTGGTCAGCAAGTGGCTGGGCATCCTCAACACCCGCTGGGCCATCATCCTGCCCGGTATGTTCGCGCCTTTCTCGGTCTTTCTTCTCACCAAATTCATGCGCCGCATTCCCTATTCCCTCATCGAGTCCGCCAAGGTGGACGGGGCGGGGGAGTGGCAGATCTTCACGAAGATCTGTCTGCCGCAATGCCGCTCCGCGTTATATTCCATCGCGATCCTGGTCTTTATCGACTATTGGAACATGGTGGAGCAGCCCCTCATCCTCCTGCAGGATGCGGATTCCCAGCCCCTGAGCGTCTTTCTCTCCTCCATCAATTCCGGAGAGATCGGTCTGGCCTTTGCCATGGCCACGCTCTATATGATCCCCTCGCTGCTGCTCTTCCTTCACGGGGAGGAGTACCTGGTGGAGGGCATCGCCAACGCCGGCAGCGTAAAAGGATAAGGGCTGGCTTTCAAGAGACAACGGAGGAATTTCTGCATATGGAAACAAAAGTGAAAAACAGAGAATGGGTCAAAAATGCCGCCATCGTTCTCCTTGCGGCTCTTCTGGTTTTGACCTTCTTCTCCAATACCATCATGAACCGCAATCTGCCGGAGGTTGCCACCCAGTATGTGTCGGACGGCACCATCAATGCCAAGGTGCGCGGTACCGGTACGGTCACGGCCAACGGCAGCAACGTGGTGAAGGCCGAGCAAACCCGGGAGATCCGCGCCGTCATGGTCAAGGCCGGCCAGACCGTGGAGGTTGGCGATGTGCTCTTCGTCCTGGGCAGCGGCGAGAAGTCCGAGCTGGAGCAGGCCCAGGAGCAGCTGCAGCAGCTGCAGTTGAGCTATCAGCGCACCGCCCTGGGCGGAAGCTATACGGACTACACGGCGGATGAGCTGCGCGTTGCCGCCGCTTGGGAGGACTATGTCCAGGCCGAGGCCGCGCTGGATGCCATGGACCCCATGGGCAATACCGATTCCGATGCCTATCGTTACCTGCAAAAGCAGCTGGACAAGGCCATTGCCGAGCGGGACGCCGCCAAGGAGGCTTACGATGCTGCCCTGGCCCAGGCTCAGGGCGACCTGTCGACCGCTGAGGGCGAACGCCTCAGCGCTGAGCAGGCCGTGCTCCTGGTGGAGGGCTGGAATCCCAACGACCCCGACCCTGCGCAGCAGGCCCTGCAGCAGAAGTATTTGAACGATCCCCAGCTTCGCATCGATGAACTGCTTTCCGAGTCGACCCAGCCGGAGGAGGGCGAAGAATCCGCTGCCCCCGACGGGGACCGGGAACAGAAGCTTGAAAAATGGCAGGCGCTGCTGGAAAAGAAAAACGCGGTGGACGCGGCGGAGGCTTCCCTCAACGCCATCTCCACCGACCGGCTGGACGCCGCCCAGCAACAGGTGGACGAGCTGCAGGAGGAGATGAGCGTGTATAACAGCTCTCCGGAATACCAGGAGGCTGCTGCTGCCAAAAACAGCGCCTATCTCAGCTATCTGGATCTGAAGAACACGCTGGACGCCCGCAAGAACGCCGACGCCAAATCCAGCGCCTCCATCGGCCTGGATCTCTCTGACCTGAGCCGTCAGATCGAGGAGCAAAAGAAAAAGATCGAAGAGCTCTCCGGCGGGGAGGGCAACCAGGTCCTGGCCAAGGTCTCCGGCACGGTCCAGTCGGTGGAGTGCACCGCCGGCGACACCGTCCTCAAGGACAATCCCCTCTGCGTCATTGAAGTGCCCGACATGGGCTACAGCATGGCGGTCTCCGTCACCAGCGACCAAGCCTCCCGCCTCCGGGTGGGGGACAGCGCCACCATCTCCAATTACTACTGGGGCCGGGAGATCACTGCCACCCTTTCCACTATCCGGGTGGACCCCAAGGATCCCCAAAACAAAAAGCTGCTCACCTTTGACATTTCCGGCGATGTGAACGCAGGCACTGAGCTCACCGTCTCCATCGGCCAGCGCAGCGCCAATTACGACTGGGTGGTTCCCAAGAGTGCCATCCACAGCGACTCCAACGGCAGCTTCCTCTATAAGGTGGAGTCCAAAAACTCCCCCCTGGGCAACCGTTATATCGCCCGCCGGGTCAGCGTGGAGATCCTGGCCCAGGACGATACCAGCATTGCCGTCACCGGCGATCTGGGCTGGGGCGATTATGTCATCACCACCAGCTCCGCACCGGTAAAGAACGGCGACATGGTCCGTCTGGCCGATAACTGAGCGCCATGAGAAAACTCACCAAACGCCAAGGACTTGTCCTTTGGATCCTCTGCGGCCTCCTGATCCTGGCCTCCTGCGCCTGCTTCTTTGCCCGTGCCTCCCTGGCTAAACTCCTGCCCTCCCAGTACGCGGCGGAGCGCTGGGCGGGGGAGGGAGAAACAGTCTTTCGCCAGGTCAGCTGCTTTCTTCCGGCGGATGAATGCCTGAGTCTGAACCAGATCCACGGCTTTCGCTATGCCATTCTGGACCAGCTCCACGCCGCCGCCATCGAGGCCGACACCGATACGCTCCTCTTCCGGGACGCCTGGAGCGCCTCCGGCAAGCTCAGCGCCTCCTCGGACCTGGGCAAGGGCGAGGTCAGCGTCATTGCCGTCGGTGGGGACTTCTTCCTCTTTCATCCCCTCCGCCTTTTGAGCGGCAGCTACCTCACCGAGAGCGACGTGATGGACGATCGGGTCCTCCTGGACGAAGACACCGCCTGGCTCCTCTTCGGCGGCACGGACCTGGAAGGCATGTCCATGAAGCTGAACGGCATCCCCTTCACGGTGGCCGGCGTGGTGCAGCGGGAGCAGGACTTTGCCAGCCGCAAGGCCTACACCGCGGGCCAGGGCGTCTACATGTCCTTTGCCGCCTACACCCGCTTGAAAGAGGGCGCCGGTGCCAGCTGCTATGAGTTGGTCATGACCGATCCCGTGAAAAACTATGTGCTGAACTTCGTAAAAGAGAAGTTCCCCATCGGTCAGGGCGAGGTGGTGGAGAATACCGGCCGCTTTGCCTTCGGGAAGGTCCTGGGCCTGGTAAAAGAGTTCGGTACCCGCAGCATGCAGAAGCTTGGCGTCATCAATCCCTACTGGGAAAACGCCGCCCGCTGCGTTGAGGACTGGTGCTCCCTGATGAGCTTTTTCGCCGTTCTCTTCCTGATCCTGCCCGCGCTTCGCCTGCTCCAGGTCCTGATCCGTCTGTTCCGCCGCGTGAAGCGCAAGCTCTCCGAGGATGTGCTTCCCGATGTGAAGGATAAGACCGAAGAAGCCATCCGCAAGCAGCAGCGCAAGCGCTGGGAGAAGAAACACCCCGGCGAGACCTGAGCGAACAACACAAAAAGGACCATTCCGTTACAGGAATGGTCCTTTCAGACTGTAGACAAACCTATGCGGCAACGCTTGGACACGCATGGGGGGATTG
>CAMOXK010000012.1 GCA_946629065.1 uncultured Clostridia bacterium | reverse complement strand
CCCCTTCACAATCCCCCCATGCGTGTCCAAGCGTTGCCGCATAGGTTTGTCTACAATCTGAAAGCCTCTGGACCGATGGTCCAGAGGCTTTTTCATATTCAAGATTTTACCCATCCAAAAGGCCGATGGTAACATCGTTCACGTTGGTTCCCGTGGGACCGGTGACGATCAGACCGTCCACCGCCAGGAGGGTGTGATAGGCGTCGTTGGCCTGCAGCACTTCATGCAGGGCAATACCCTTTTCCCGCAGTTCGTCAAAGGTATCGCCGTCCACATAGCCGCCCGCCGCGTCGGTGGGGCCGTCCGTTCCGTCGGAGCCAAGGCTGATGACGCAGGCGTTACGGAGCCCGCGCAGCCCTTCCGAGGCAGAGAGCGCCAGCTCCTGGTTTCGGCCGCCGAGGCCATGGCCGGTCAGATGAACGACGGTCTCGCCGCCGGCCAGGAAGGCCAGCTTCTTTCCCCTATCGGCATGACTGCGAAGGATGGAGGCCAGAAAGCGTCCCGCCTCCCGCGCCTCGCAGTTCAGTTGGTCTGTAAGGAACACCGGCTCATAACCCATGGCGCGGCAGGCCTCTCCCGCGGCGCGGCAAAGCTCCCGGACGCTGCCCACCACCTGAGCATGGACGTTCCAGATTTCTTTGGGAGTCTCGATCCGGAGACAGTTTTTGGCCTCCGGGCTGAGCCGCAATCCGTACTTTGCAGCGATCGCCAGGGCGTCGGCGCAGGTAGCCGTGTCGGGGCTCACTGGGCCGGAGGCGATGCTGTCCAGCGGATCACCCAGAATGTCCGAGAGGATCACAGCCTCCACCCTGGCCGGCGCGCAATGGGCGGCGAACTTTCCGCCCTTGAGGGCAGAGAGCCGTTTACGGATGGTGTTGATCTCCACGATGTCCGCCCCGCAGGCCAGAAGCTGATTGGTGATGTCCTGCAGCTCATGAAGCGGGATCAGCGGCTTTTCAAACAGCGCGCTGCCCCCGCCGGAGAGCAGAAAAAGCACCGTGTCGTCCTCCCGCAGATCCTCCGTGAGCTGCAGCGCGGCTTCCGTAGCCAAGACGCTGTTTTCGTCAGGCACCGGGTGGCCCGCCTCGAAACAGCGCAGGCCCTCGACAGGCCCGTCGAAATGCCCGTATTTGCTGATGACAAGCCCGTCCGTTACAGGCTGGGTCAGCACAGACAACGCAGCCTTTACCATCCGCGGCGCCGCCTTGCCCACGGCCAGGAGAAACACCCGGCCGCGAAATTGCCTGCCCTGCAGGGCCCGGCGCACCGCCTCCTCGGGCAGCACGGCCCGGATGGCGCTGAGCGCGGCCTTTTCCGCATCCTTCCGCAGCTTTTGGTTCATGGCGCTCCCTCCTGATCCCGCTCTTTCGATCCTGATCCTCAGGAATAAGGATAGCATAAGCTGCCGGCAAACACAATCCTTCTCTCACCGGATACACCAATCAGCAGGGCAAAACATCCCGGTTTCTCCCCTTCTCCCGAAAAAAAGGCCTGCAAACCTTGACTTGCGGGGCAAGGCGTGGTATAAAAAGAAGGAATCTGAAAAAACCTTTTGGAGGACATAAACATGGAACACATCGTCACCCTGAAGACCCGCAATCTCTGTGACAGCGCTGCCAACGGCGGCTGCGGCGAGTGCCAGACCTCTTGCCAGTCTGCCTGCAAGACCAGCTGCGGTATTGCCAACCAGAAGTGCGAGAACACCGAGGACTGATCGGGAAAAGCTTGAATGCCGCCATGAAACATGGCGGCATTTTTTATGATATTTGAGGAGAACATATCCATGATCCATCAATACAAACTGGGCGGGTACAACATTGTCCTGGACATCTGCTCCGGCGCCGTGCACGCGGTGGACGACCTGGCCTATGACCTGATCGCGGGCTTTGAAAGCAAAACGAAGGAGCAGCTCCTGGCTGATATGGCTCAGCGCTACCCCACCGTCCCCGCTGAGGAGATCAAGAGCTGCTATGCGCAGATCGAAGCTCTGCGGGACGAGGGCCAGCTCTTTACGCCGGACACCTTTGCCCCCATGGCGGGCAAATTCAAGGAAAAAAGCGCCGGGGTCATCAAGGCCCTGTGCCTCCACGTGGCCCACACCTGCAACCTCAACTGCTCCTACTGCTTTGCCAGTCAGGGCAAGTACCACGGGGACCGGGCTGTCATGAGGTTCGAGGTGGGCAAGCGCGCCCTGGACTTTCTCATTGAGCACTCCGGCAAGCGGCGCAACCTGGAGGTTGACTTCTTCGGCGGCGAGCCGCTGATGAACTTCCAAGTGGTGAAGGATCTGGTGGCCTATGCCCGCTCCCGGGAAAAGGAAGCAGGCAAGAACTTCCGCTTCACCCTCACCACCAACGGCATGCTCATTGACGACGACGTGATCGACTTTGCCAACCGGGAGATGAGCAACGTGGTCCTCTCTCTGGACGGCCGCAAGGAGATCCACGACCGCTACCGGGTGGACTATGCCGGCAACGGAAGCTGGGAGCGGATCGTGCCCAAGTTCCAGAAGCTGGTGGCGGCACGGGGCGGCAAAAACTACTACATGCGCGGCACCTTCACCCACCAGAATCCCGATTTCGTCCAGGACATCCGCCAGATGCTGGACCTGGGCTTCACCGAGCTCAGCATGGAGCCGGTGGTCTGCGCGCCGGAGGATCCCTCCGCCCTCACCCCGGCGGATATCGAGATCGTGAAGCAGCAGTATGAAGAGCTGGCCGAGCTGATGCTCCAGCGGGACCGGGAAGGGCGCCCCTTCACCTTCTACCACTACATGATCGACCTCTCCGGCGGCCCCTGCATCTACAAGCGCATCTCCGGCTGCGGCTCCGGCACGGAGTACATGGCCGTCACCCCCTGGGGCGATCTCTACCCCTGCCACCAGTTCGTGGGCGAAGAGCGCTTCAAGCTGGGCGACATCTGGAACGGTCTGGACAACCCCGAAGTCCAGGGCGAATTTGCCGCCTGCAACGTCTATGCCAAGCCCGAGTGCCAGGACTGCTGGGCCAAGCTCTACTGCTCCGGCGGCTGCGCGGCCAACGCCTATCACGCCACCGGCGCCATCACCGGCATCTATGAATCCGGCTGCGAGCTCTTCCGCAAGCGGATGGAGTGCGCCATCATGCTGGCGGTGGCCCGGGCTGCCGAAGGCCGATGAACACCCCCATCTGCGATTTTGTCCGGGCCTACCGGGAGAGCGAGTCCCTGCGCCTGCACATGCCTGGGCACAAGGGCCGCCCCCTTCTGGGGTCCGAGCCATTGGATATCACAGAGATCCCCGGGGCGGACGTGCTGTATCACGCCCGGGGCGTCATCCGGGAGAGTGAGGAAAACGCGGCCTCACTCTTCGGCAGCGCCCGCACGCTCTACAGCGCAGAGGGCTCCTCGCTCTGCATCCGGTCCATGCTGCAGCTGACTCTGCTCTACGCGAAGCTGCGGGGACTGCCCCCGCGCATCGCTGCCGGGCGCAACGCCCACCGGGTCTTTCTGGAGGGCGCGGCGTTGCTGGATCTGGAGCTGCGCTGGATCGGCTGCGGGCCATCCCTGCTCTCCTGTATTCCCACTATGGAGGAACTGGAGGCCCTGTTCGCCGATCCCGAAAAGTCTCCCGCCGCGGTCTATCTCACCAGTCCCGATTATCTGGGCAACTGTCTGGACCTTGCGCCCTACGCCGCGCTCTGCCACCGCCACGGTGCCCTGCTTCTGGTGGACAATGCCCACGGCGCCTATCTGAAATTCCTCTCTCCCTCCCGGCACCCTCTAGATCAGGGTGCGGATCTCTGCTGTGATTCCGCCCACAAGACCCTCCCGGTGCTGACGGGCGGGGCCTGGCTGCATCTCTCCCGCAGCTGCCCGAAGGAGCTGCTGCCCATGGCGGAGCAGGCTCTGGCCCTCTTCGCCAGCACCAGCCCCTCCTACCTGATCCTCCAGTCTCTGGACGCGGTGAACCCGCTTCTGGCGCGCGATTACCCCCGCCGCATCCGGGAGACGGCGCAGAAGGTGGATGCCTTGAAAGATACGCTCCGGGCCGGAGGCTGGACCCTTACCGGGCAGGAACCGCTGAAGCTCTGCCTGCTGCCAAAGGCCTTTGGCTACACCGGCGAAGACCTGGCTGCGCTTTTACAGGAAGCGGGCATCGTGGCGGAATTTGCGGACCCGGACCATCTGGTGCTGATGTTTACGCCGGAGAATACCGAGGCGGAGATCGAGCGGCTGCAAAGCTTTCTCCTGTCCCTGCCGCGCTTGAATGCCATTCAAGAGACGCCCCCTTCCCTGCCGGAGCCCCATCCGGTGCTCTCTCCCAGGGAGGCTTTGCTCTCCCCCTTTGAAACGCTGCCGGCGGAGCGCTGCTTGGGCCGCATTCTGGCCACGCCCTGTGTGGGCTGTCCCCCTGCTGTCCCCATCGCCGTCTGCGGCGAGCGGCTCAGCACGGCGGCATTGGCACTCTTCCGCTACTACGGCATTGAAGAACTGGACGTCGTCCGATAACAGCAAAGCGCACCCGGAAATCACAGGTTTCCGGGTGCGTTTTTGTTGCGCGTTCAGGCCCAGGTGCCGCTGCGGAAGACGGGAACCGTGGTCCCATCCGCGCGGACGCCGTCGATGGCCAGATCGTCGCTGCCCACCATGAAGTCCACATGGATGATGGAATCGTTGATGCCCCGCGCTTTGGCCTCCTCGGTGCTCAGATTGTCACCGTTGGGCAGGACCTCCTTGAAGCCAGCGCCCAGAGCCACATGACAGCAGGCGTTCTCATCAAAGAGCGTCTCATAGAACAGGAAGCCGCACTGGTTCACCGGGCTCTCCTTGGGCACCAGGGCCACCTCGCCCAGCATGCAGGCGTTCTCGTCCATGGCGATCATCTTTTCCAGAAGTTCCTGGCCCTTCTCGGCCTTGCAGGAGACAGCCTTGCCATCGGCAAAGGTGATGGAGAAGTCCTCGATCAGCTGGCTGTTCCAGCTGAGGGGTTTGGTGCTCACCAGCGTTCCCTCGCAGCTGCCCGCCAGCGGGGAGGTGAAGATCTCCTCCGTGGGCATGTTGGGGATGTAGCTTGCGCCGTTGCGCTTATTCACCGCGCCGGCCCCTTCCCAGCGGGCATCTGGGATCAGCTCCACGCGAAAGTCCGTGCCGTTTTCGCTCCGATACCGCAGATAGCGGAACTGCTGCTTGTTCAGCCAGGCGGCTTTCGCGGAGATGAAGTCCGAGTGGGCCTGCCAGGCCGCCACCGGGTCATGCTCCCCGTCGATGCGAACGGTCTTCAGCACCGCGTCCCAGAGCTTCTGCACCGCAGTCTCAGCATCGTCCTCCGGGAAGCACTTCTTCGCCCACTTTTCCGAAGGGTAAGCCGCAATGGTCCACTGGTGCTTGCCGTCGATGGCGTTGCGGTAGGGCTTGAGCACCCTGGCCCGGCTCCGTCCCACATAGGAGAGCTTGTCCGGGGAGATGCCCGCCAGGGCATCCGGGTCCTCGGAGGCGATAAAGATCCGGCAGGGCAGATCCTCCACCATCTGTTTGGCCTTGGCCTCCTCCCAGGGAAGCACGGTGCCAAGGGTCTCCTGGTCCGCATACTGGAAATGCAGGCGGGAGATCCCGTCACTCTGCCATTCCACGTTGACCTTTTTGGCCCCGGCCTTATAGCACTCCTCCGCCAGCATCACGGCGAAGGGCGCCTGATCCACGGCGATGCTCAGCTGCACAACCTGTCCCTGCTGGACGTTGGCCCCGGAGCGGGCGATAAGTCTTGCGTAGCTCCGCAAAATCTCCTGCGTGATTTTCATGCAAATCCTCCTCTGCCCGTGAAAAAGCCGGGCTTTGTTTGTGACATTATTTTACTCCATCCATCTTCCAATGGCAAGCACGATAAAAAGCATCCCTGCGGTCTTGTCCGAAGGGATGCTTTTGCTTCATTCTCTGTTTTAAGTAAACGATGATTCAATCGGCAAGAGCGAATCCCGAGAAAACATGCGTTCTGATGATGGCACTTTTTCGCAGGAATACTTTGTGTATTGCAAGAAAAAGTGACGAAATCAGAGCACATATTTTCCGGGAGGCGCCGCAGACGATTTGATCAGCGTTTACTTAACCTGCCACTCTCGCCAGCAGCTTTCGCAGTCGTACCAGGTCCAGGATCGAGACCTCCCCGTCCCCGTCCAGGTCCGCGTCCGGAGCATCGGCAGTCGTCAGCTCTCCCACAAGGTATTTGCGCAGCTGCATCAGATCCAGCCCGTTCAGCGCCCCATCTCCGTTCAGGTCGCCGGTGACTGGTGAAAAGGACACCCCGTCGGTGCAATGAACCGTGACCCGGTGAGGCGGGTATGTAATGTCAAGCGCATGCCACGCCTCAACGGTGTCGCTGTAGTAAAGATCGGTCAGGGCTTCGCACTGTGCAAAGGAAAGGCTCCCGTTGGTCTTCAGGCTTGCGGGGACCGTCACGCTGACAAGTCCGGTGCAGTTACGGAAAGCGCCGCTGCCGATGCCAGTCACCCCCTCAGGGATCGTCAGGCTCTCCAGCGCGCTGCAGCCATCGAAGGCCCCGATCGCGATGCTCGTCACTCCTGCTTGAATGCTGTAAGAGCGCTGGGTTTTTCCCGCGGGATAGAGCACCAGGCATGCTGCGTCCTTGCTGTATAGCACGCCCTCAACCGACTGGTATCTGGTGTTGCCCGCATCCACGGCAATTTCCGTCAGTGCTGTGCAGCCGGAGAAAACATAAGGGGCGATGCCAACATTACATACCGGCACGGTTACGCAGCGCAGTTCGCTGCAATAGCCAAAGGCATATTCTCCGATGTAAACGGCTGTTTGAGGGAAAACGATCTCTGTCAGTTTCGTGCCAAAGAACGCATAGCTTCCGATGTGTGTCACAGTCCACGGCATTTCTACGGTTTTCACTGCCAGGTCACAGAAGGCATAGGAGCCAAGAAGCGAGATTCCTTCCTCGATCACGATCCGATCGATGATCGAGCTTGCTTCATACCAACCGGGGCGGGTGTCAGCGCTGTAGTTCCACATTGCTGCCCTGCCGCGGAGCTCCAAAACGCCCTCGGAGAGTTCCCAGGTCATCGCATCGCCGCAGGTACCGGAGGCAGAGTAGTACAGCGTGGCCTCTTCCAGAGGCTCGTTGCCGCTTCCGATCCGGATGTCGGTCCAGTCCTCCTGCGAGCTGCCGTAATCCACTCTTTCCATCGCTGTGCAGCCGGAGAAGGCATTTTCTCCGACCTGCTGCAGGCTGGCCGGAATCCTCACTCCTGTGAGCGCGGTGCAGCCAGAAAAGGCACGATTGCCAATGGCGGTGAGTCCCTCGGGCAAGTTCACGCGCAGGATCCGCTCTGCATATTCCTGCCAGGGCGAACTGTCCCACATTGCTCCGGTGCCGAACAGGCTCAGCGTACCGTCTTCTTCCAGGATCCAGCGCAGATCCTCTCCGCATGAATCGGAGATTGCCGCATCGTAGGGGGCCCAGCTGATCGTGTCGCCATAGCCCTGACGGACTTCTTCGGTCCAGCTGGGATCCACCGCCGGATACCATGCCGTGGCTACAGCATTCAGAAAGGCATCCTGTCCAACGCTGGGGGGATGTCCGTCAAAATGGATTCGGGTCAAATCAGAACAATGGCAAAATGCCCAGCTCCCGATTTCCGTGACCGACGAGGGGAAGCGGATTTCTTTCAGCTCACGGCATCGGAAAAAGGCATGCTGTTCCAGGACGCCCAAGCCTTCTCCCAGTGTAACGCTAACAAGCGCCTCGCAGCCGGAGAACGCAGATTCGCCAACACTGTATATACTACCCGGAAGATACACAGACTTCAATTCTTTGCAATCGTAAAACGCAGCGCGGTCCATGCTGGTGACGCCCTCCGGGATCCTTACGCCAACCAGCCCACTACCGATAAACGCACACTCCTCAATTGTCCGAAGACTCTCCGGCAAATCAATCTCTTGCAGCGCCTTACACGAACTAAATGCGCTAGGCCCGATCTTGGTAACGCCCTCCGGGATGCTGACCCGCTCCAGTACACCGCAGCCGACAAAAGCATGAGATCCGATTCCGGTAACGCCGGGCAGGATCTGCAGTTCCCGGATCTGGTCCCGCTCTTCCCTCCAGGGCGGATCCTCAACATCATAATCCCACATATCCCCGGTACCGCTGATGAGAAGCACGCCGTTTTCATCCACGCTCCAGCTCAGATCATCGCCGCAGCGGTCTGCTGTGTGGGGCACGATGTCCCCGTCCGCGCAGTGCACCCTGGCAGAAGGCATCACCTTCTCCTCTGCTGCGATCTGTTCCCACTCCGCAAGGCTCCCTCCATAGTAGACATCCGTCAGAGAATTCAGCCCCACGCCGAAGGCCCGGTAGCCGATGGAGGTGACGCTGGCTGGGATGTGGACCTCCCTGAGGCTCCCGCAGCGGGCAAAGGCCTGCGCGCCGATTTCCTTTACGCCTTCCGCCAGGACCAGGGTCTCCAGCTCCTCGCAGTCCAGGAAAGCATAGTTCCCGATTCGCTGCACCGTCCCGGGGATCCGCAGCTCGCCGGTGATCTGGCAGGCCTCAAAGGCGTCCTCCCCGATCTCCTGCAAGCCCTCCGGCAGCGTGAGACTGCCGTAAACAGACAGGGTAAAGGCGAAGTTTCCGATCTTTCTCAGACTTTGCGGCAGCAGGATCTCCTCGGGCTTGATCTGATAGTGTCCGGTGAAAAAGGCTTTTTCTCCGATGCCGGTGACGCCCTCCATCACCACGATCCGGGTGATCTGTTTGGCGTAGTCACTCATCCACTTGGGGGCGTTCTGCACGGTATAGTTCCACATAACCCCGCTGCCGTAGATAACCAGAGCGCCGTTATCCGTAAGGCGCCAGTTCACACTGTCGCCGCACTGGCCGGAATCGACGATCTGGATCACATCTTGGGTTTCCCCGATGCGTCCCTCTTCCTCCAGGGCGGTAATGCTCCCCTCAGGCTCCTCCGCCAAAGCAGCACCCGGCAGCAAGCCGACGCCAAGCAGCATTGCCAACACTGCGGCGAGCAGTTGTTTCGTTCCACGCTTCACTGGAAACACCTCCGGTTCATGAAGCCGCGCACTTCCCGTCTCTCAGTTTATTCTGCACCCACCAGGAGCTTGCGCAGCTCCAGCAGGTCCAGTCCATCCACCTGTCCGTCCCCGTTCAGGTCCGCGCAGGTTTTATTCAGTTCCACCTGCACTCCGGCCAGGCTCTTGTGCAGCCGGACCAGATCCAGCAGATCCGCATATCCGTCGCTGTTCACATCACCGGGCAGAAAATCCGGATCTTCTTCCCAGATCGCATACAGCGTCAGGTCACCCTCAGGCGTGTAGCTTCCCGTGATGCCGGAGGCTGCGTTCTGCTCTGTGGCCCAGCCAAGGAAGCGATAGCCGCTTCGGAACGGCGTGGGCAGGGCAAGTTCCTCCCTTTCGACGCTGCTGCTCCACTGGGCGTAGAGCGTAGCATTGGCGTTTGTCACATAGGCGGCGCCGGGGAAATAGGGCACGCCGCGGCCATTGGCCGCCGTGTTCCACTCCCGAAAGGCGTAATGCCGGGTCTTCGCCGCGATAAGGCTGGTGCTGCTCACCCTGCCACCCTGGGGGTCCAGGGTCACGGTGATGCTCTCGCTCTCGTCCGCCCGGGTGGGCAGAACACTGCTCAGCTTCAGCACTACATCGTGGGTCTTTATCTGCTCCTCCGGCGCGCCCTCGCCACCGTTAGCGTCATAGCTCACAGTATAGAACATCAGCAAGGGATCGGTGATATTTACCTGTGCCTGAGCGAAGAGGATCTCCTGCTGCACCGGTCCCAGATCCGCTGCGTAGAAATAGAGCGTCTGACTTCCCCGCTCTGCCACGCTGAAGCTCTTGTTGAAGCCGTGATACAGGCCCGCCCCCGGGAACTGCGCTTCCACGTCCTCCCGATAGGCCTTGGCCTCGAATTGATAGAGCGCTGCCCCGGAGCCGGCGGGTCCGCCGACGTAGACATGGACCCACACGGGACTGGCGGGATCGTCCGGGTCAAAGGCCCAACCAGACACGCTGACGGTGCCCGCGCCGCCGG
Organism: uncultured Clostridia bacterium; assembly: GCA_946629065.1. GTDB lineage: Bacteria > Bacillota > Clostridia > Oscillospirales > Oscillospiraceae > Limivicinus. The sequence continues at coordinate 33,084 of CAMOXK010000012.1, read as the reverse complement.
TAGCGGAATCCAGACCCGCCTTGACCGCTTCCCCGCTGGCGCTGTAATTCGGTCTCCCGTAGCCCAGCACCACCTGATAGCCCCAGTAGGAATCGGTTCCCCACAGCACAGATCCCTCGCTGACCCGGGAGGGAGAACCTCCCTGGTTCCCGCCCACAAAGCTTACCCGCCGGGTACTCTCGTTGTATTCGGTCACGATGCCCACATGCCCCGCTCTGCCGTCGCTTCCAAAGAACAGGAAGTCACCGGCCCTGGGGGATGTGGCAAAGGTCTTGTCGCTGCTGCAGTGCTCCACCTGCCATTCCATCAGATAGTTGGCGTTGGCGCCGTATTTGCTGTAGGCCGTGTCCAATCCCATACCGGCCTGGGTGGAGCACCAGCAGGCAAACATGGCGCACCAGTCATCCCTGGTGTAATCCCACCCCCAGGAAGTGACCTCGGTCCACCAAGCGCCGTAAACCGTACCGTCGGAATAGGTATAGCCCAGTTGGGACTTGGCCACATTCGCCGTGTCCGCCGCCTGATTTCCGGTGAGAGCGGGCAGCGGGTAAGCCGGCTCATACAGGGTCTCGTCCCCTCCGCCGCTTTCCTCAACGGCTAAAATGGGCCGCAGCGTCAGGTCGATGGTCTTTTCCGACATGCCGTCGGTAAAGAAAGAAACTCGCTCTGCCGGCTCATAGCCCTTGTGCCAGGCGCTGAACAGGTACTCGCCCTGCTCCAGCAGCCAGCTGCCGTCCTCCCGAGGCGCAAGCACAACATACTCGCCGTTCTCGTCCAGCCGCGTAGGGTCCTGGATCAGAACGCGGGTATCCTCCGGGTGGCAGACGAAGCGCAGGCTGCAGAGAGGCTCCCCTTCCAGCTCCGTCTCTTCCACCGGCCGGATCTCACCGGCGTTTTCCTCGTCCCTTACCGGGGCGATGCTCCCCTCTTCCTCGGCCAGGGCCGTCATCGGCAGCATCATCAGGAGCATCCATCCCGCCAGGATTACGGCCAGGATCCGTTTTGGCAGCAGTTTCATCTTGAGCACCTCGCTTGCAGTTTACAATGTGTTCACGATTGAATTGTAAACTGCAAAATCCCGTGCGTCAAGAGAGCAAGACTCTGAGCAGTTCTTTTTCTTTTTCCCCCTGTGCCTTCCGAACAGGAAACTGGCCCTCCCGGGAGAGCATAGCCGCGGCTCGGTTTTGTCTGTATAACGGATGAGAGCCCCAAAAGGTTTCATGGTTTTCAAAATCTTTTTTATACTACTTTCAAATAAGAAGCTTTAAAAAAGATTGCGAGACTTCAATTGCGCCAGACGAGGCGAAGGCCGCAGAGCATAATGGAGATATATGTTCAAGGGCTTCAACGAAGTATGGCACAATTCTGGCCACAAGACTTTAAAGATTTCTATTTGAAAGTAGTATGATTTCCCTGCCCAAGCAACGGGAGGCAGTGCGTCCAAAACGACATTCGGGCGGAACCGCACGATCCGCGCGGTTCCGCCCAAAGCAATTTCTCTGTTCGATTTTTACTTTGTCACGATACGGAAGATATCGTTGAAGAGCACGAAGGCCATCAGGCCCAGCAGCAGCACCATGCCTGCCGCGTGGATATAGCCCTCGTACTTGGGGTCCAGCTTTTTGTGGGTGATCGCCTCGATAAGCACCGTCACAAGCAGCAGGAACACCCTGCCGCCGTCCAGCGCCGGAATGGGCAGCATGTTCATGATGGCAAGGTTGATGGCGATAAGCGCCGCCAGGATCAGGATGTTCTCCAGCGCTTCGCCGAAGCTTTCCGCCTGCTCGCCGGTTTCCGCCATATACTCCACAATGCCCACCGGTCCTGCCAGCTCCTTGGCCGCCACCTTTCCGTGGATCAGATCGCCCAGGCTCATCCAAACCGTCCGGGTAAAGTTCATGGTGGTGTCCCAGGTGTGCTGCAGCTTTTTGCCGAAAGTGGCACGCTCCACGCCGTTGCCCAGATAAAAGCCGAAGTACTCGTGCTCCGGATCGTCATAGACCCGCGGCACCATGTAGTAATCCTCCAGCTTCACCTTTTCCCCGTCCCGGATCATGACGATATCATAGGTATTGCCGCCCCGGCTCAGGAAGGTACCCACGTCCTGGGTGTTGTAGATCCGGTGCCCGTCGATGGACCAGAACTGGTCGCCGGCCTGCAGGCCGTCTGCCGCCTCATAGGGGCAGCCCTCCATAAAGCCGGAGAGCACCGGCACATAGAAGCCCTGGGCGCTGATATAGATGAAAAAGATCACAAGCAAGCCAAAGAGGAAGTTCATAGTCGCCCCGGCGCAGAGGATCAGGATCCGCTTCCAGGGCTTCTGATTGGTGAAGGCTTTGGGGTCCTCCGAGGCACTGTCCTCACCGGTCATGGCACAGTAGCCGCCGATGGGGATGCAGCGCAGCGCGTAAAGGGTCTCACCCTTCTGCTTTTTCCAGATGGCTGGGCCCATGCCCACCGAGAATTCCTCCACCCGCACGCCGCAGGCCTTGGCCGTAATGAAATGGCCAAACTCGTGGCTTGCGATCAGGATGCCGAAAACCAGAATGCCAATGAGAATGTAAACGATCGTCATAAGGGGTTCTCCAATTCAGGTAAGTGATGATGAAATCGACGAGAGCGGATTGCGAGAGGATTTGCGTTCTGAGGAAGGCAGTTTTTTGAGGAATACTTAAGTGAGCGTCCAAATCTTTGATTTGGCTAACGCGAACTTATGCATGCGAGCGCAGCGAGTCGTATTGTGTATTGCAGGAAAACTGACAAAATCAGAACACAAATCATCCGTAAAACGCCGAAGGCGATTTGATCAGCGCTTACTCAAAAATGCTCTTTCACGAATACGCGGGCCGCCTGGTCCGCCGCCAGGATGGTGTCCAGATCCGCGGCAGGGACCACGCCCACCTGCTCCACAGCCTCTGCGGCCGCGTCATAGATCCGGTTATAGCCCAGCTCGTGGCGAAGGAACTTGTGCACCGCCACCTCGTTTGCCGCGCTCATGACGCAGGGAGCCGTGCCCCCTCTCTTGGCGCAGTCCATAGCCAGACGCAGACAGGGGAAGTTCTCCAGATCCGGCTCCTCAAAGCTCAGATCCCGCAGCTTCCAGAAGTCCAGATGCTCAAACATGGACGCCTTTCGTTCCGGATAGGTCAGAGCCAGCTGAATGGGCAGGCCCATATCCGGTACGCCCAGCTGGGCGATCACGGTGCCGTCTACCAGCTCCACCATGGAGTGGATCACGCTCTGGGGATGGATCACGACCTGAATGTCCTCGGGACGAACCCCGAAGAGATGCATGGCCTCCACAAACTCCAGGCCCTTGTTCATCAGCGTCGAACTGTCCACCGAGATCTTGGCGCCCATGCTCCAATTGGGGTGGCGTACCGCCTCCTCCGGCGTGATGCTCTCCAGCTCCTCCCTGCGTCTGCCTCGGAAGGGGCCGCCGGAGCCGGTGAGCAGGATCTTGTGAAGCTCGCCCTCTCCCCTGCCCATCAGGCATTGGAAAATGGCGGAATGCTCCGAATCCACAGGCACGATCTCAGCCCCGGTCTCCTTGGACCGAGCCATCACGATCTCGCCGGCGCAGACCAGGGTCTCCTTGTTGGCCAGGGCGATGCGCTTTTTCGCGTCGATGGCGGCCAGGGTCGGCTTCAGACCCACCGCGCCGGACACCGCCGTTACCACGCAGTCGCTCTCCGCCAGGGTCGCCGCCTCGATGAGGCCTTCCATGCCGCTGCCCACCCTAATGTCCGTGTCGGCCACGGCGATCTTGAAGGCCTTGGCCGCGCTCTCGTCATACACCGCCACGAAGGAGGGGTGAAACAGTCTTGCCTGCTGCTCCAGCAGATCGATCTTCCGATTGGCCGTCAGCGCCGCCACCCGGATTCCCAGGTGCTGCGCCACCGCCGCCGTCTGCCGCCCGATGGAACCGGTGCAGCCCAAAATAGAAATGGATCGTACCATACTTTACTCCTTTTTCCCGGAAAAATGTGAAAAAAGCGAAAATAATTCTGCCGAAGGGGCGACCTCTGCGGCCGCCCGTTTTCAGGCCTTCTCCTTGAGGAGAAGGTGGCGTCCGCCGTCCCCCGCAAGGCAGATGACGGATGAGGTGTCGTCTACCATCCTCACGTAAGGGTGAGCCTTGCGCTCGCCCGCCCAAAGCCTGCCCCGCCAACTGCTAGAAAACTCGCAGTTGCAATATCAGACCTTTCGATTCCGAATTCCCGCTATCTCAGCCCCCGCAGCAGCGTCTTTTGCTCCTCGCTGATGCGGTAGCTCTCCACCGCCTTCTGGATGGTTTTTCGGTGGGTCCAGGGGTCCAGCCTTTTCTCTGCGAGCAGGGGCAGCGTTGCCTCCCACTGCTTTGCCAGGGCTGTGGCAAAATACCAGGCCCTCATCATGTTTACATAATATTCTTTTGATTCTATTACGGAAACCAGTTTCAGATGCTCTTCCCGGAAATCCTCCTCCAGGAAATGCGTCATCAGCATCTTGATGCCAAAACGAACGGTATAGGGCTGATCCGAGTCCAGCCAGACCCGCACCCGTTCCAGCAGCTCCGCCCGATGCTTTTTGAACACCGGCGGATTCAGACTGTCGCAGGTGGCCCAGTTGTCGATAAAGGGCAGGAAACGCTCCACGCCCTCCAGACAGCGCAAAAAGTCCCGGTCCTGCTCCAGAAAGAAAGCATGCAGACCGTTCTCCTCAAAATATGCGTGGGGCAATTCCAGCATGAAAGCCCCGCTCTTCCCTTCCCGGCAGAGCTCCTTTGCCAGCTTCCGCATATCAGGGGTACGGACGCCAAGGATGGTTTCCGGTGGGATATTGGGGATCAGATTTGCCACGAAAGCGGCGTTCTTCTCGTCCCGCAGGGCAAAAAGCCGCTCCCGGATCTCTTCCCGATGGTCCCGTTCTGTCATTTCACGTTTCCGTAACGCCGGTCCCGTTTCCGGAAAGCCTCGATGGCCTTGTCCAGCTCATCGGTGCCGAAATCCGGCCACAGCACGTCGCTGAAATAAAACTCCGCATAAGCGCACTGCCACAGCAGGAAGTTGGAGATCCGCTGCTCACCGCCCGGACGGATCAGCAGGTCCGGGTCGGGGATCCCGGCGGAATAGAGATAGCCGCCGAACTGCTCCTCGCTGAGCTCTCCCTGCGCCTTGCCCGCGGCGTAATCCTGGGCATAGCGTCTAGCCGCGTGGACGATCTCGTCCCGCCCGCCGTAGTTCAGGCAGATGTTGGCTTGAAAGCCCTCATAGCGCTTGGAGATCTCGTCGGTCTTCTGCACCAGCTCCTGCAGCTCCTGGGGCAGGCCCGCCACGTCGCCGAAGATCTTCATGCGGATCTTGTCCCGCTCCATGGTGTCGATGGCCTCGTTCAGATAGCGGCGCAGGAGACGCATGATGGTCTTTACCTCATCCTCCGGCCGCTTCCAGTTCTCTGTGGAAAAAGCGTAGACCGTCAGATACTCCACCCCGATGTTCTTGCAGTACGTGGCGATCTTTCGGAAGTTCTCCGAGCCCGCCGCGTGACCTGCGGTGCGGGGAAGGCCGCGGCGTCTGGCCCAGCGGCCATTGCCATCCAGAATAATGGCAATATGCCGGGGGACGGTGTCCCCCGGCTGATTGATTTTCTTCTCTGCCGCCATCAGATCTCGGTCAGCTCTTTTTCCTTCTTCTCGGAGATCTTGTCGATTTCCTTGATGAAGTCGTCGGTGAGCTTCTGGATGTCCTTCTCGGCGATCTTGTAATCGTCCTCGGTGATTTCGGAGGCCTTCTGCTGCTTCTTGAACTTTTCAATGGCGTCCCGGCGGATGTTGCGGATGGCGACCTTGCTCTCCTCGCCGTACTTCTTGGTCTGCTTCACCAGATCCCGGCGGCGCTCCTCGGTGAGCGGGGGGAAGACCAGGCGGATGCTGCGTCCGTCGTTCTGGGGATTGATGCCCAGCTCGGAGGACAGGATCGCCTTTTCAATGCCCTTGAGCAGCTTGTTGTCCCAGGGCTGGATCAGCAGGGAGCGGGGATCGGGGCTGGCAATGGAGGCCACCTGCTGGATGGGGGTGGGGACTCCGTAGTAGTCTACCTGGATCTGATCGAGAACCGCGGCGTTGGCCCGGCCGGCGCGAATGGTGGCAAGCTGCGCAGTCAGAGCCTCGCAGGTTTTCTTCATTTTGCCTTCAAATTCTTTGTAATCAGACATGATATTCCCTCCTCAATTGTATTTCAGTTTCAAATCGTTTTCCTGTTAACCTACCGTGGTGCCGAGCTTTTCACCTGCCAGGACGCGCAGGATGTTTTCCGGCTCCGCCAAAGCGAATACCACCACCGGCAGCGCATTGTCCATGGCCATGCTGGTGGCGGTGGAGTCCATCACAGCGAGACGCCGGGCCAGCACTTCCTCATAGCTGATGGTGTCAAAGCGATAGGCCTCCGGATTCTTCCGGGGATCATCGGAATAGACGCCGTCGATGTTCTTGGCAAGCAGCAGCGCGTCCGCCTGGATCTCCACCGCCCGCAGGGTCGCTGCGGTGTCCGTGGAGAAGAAGGGCATCCCCGTGCCGCAGCCGAAGAGCACGATCTTTCCCTGCTCCAGGTACTCGATGGCCCGACGGGTGTCATAGCGCTCGCCTACGCCCTGGATATCCACAGCGGTCATGACCCGCGCGTCAGCGCCGATCTGCCGGAACACGTCCGCCACGGCCAGGCAGTTCATGGCGGTGGCCAGCATGCCCATCCGGTCTGCGCTGACCCGCTCCACCTTGCCGCCGCCGTCCTTGACGCCGCGCCAGAAATTGCCGCCGCCGATCACGATGCCGACCTGCACGCCGCTTTCAACAGCCTGCTTGACGGTCTCGCACACCCGGGAAACAAAGGGGAAGTCAAAACCGGTCTTCTTCTCCCCTGCCAGGGCTTCTCCGCTGATTTTGATCAAAACGCGCCGATAGATAGGCTCCATAGTACTAAACTCCTCCAGTACGCAAATCGTTCCAGTTGATTTTACCACAGCCTTCCTCTTTTGACAATTCCCAATTGACAAAAACTCCCCTGCCTCCTGGGTTACAATAGGGGCATGAAAACGCTCTATCTGGATCTGTTCTTTTTCCTCAATCTGTTGGCGGATTATCTGATCTGCCTGAGTGCCGGGAGGCTCTGTTCCCTGCGTCTGCGGCGAAAGCGTTATTGGCTCGCGGCGCTCTTCGGCGCGGCCTATGCCTGTCTCTCCATGGTACCCGGTTTTTCCTTTCTCTCCGCTCCCATCTGGAAGCTGGCGGCTGCCCTTGTCATGGGCATGCTCGCCTTTTTCGGCGAAGAGCGCCCCCTGCGCTGTATTTTGACCATGCTTGCCATTGCGGCGCTCTTCGGCGGGGTGCTCCATGCGCTCATGCCGGCAGCGGGCGGCTATGGGTTTTTCTCGCTGCGGACGCTGCTGGCAGTCTTTTTCCTGTGCTACGGACTGCTGAAGCTTTTTTCCCTCTCCCGTGAGCGCTGGGATGGAAAAAGGAAGGCCCAAATCAGATTGGTGTTTCAAGGCCGTGAGGCGGCCTTTTCCGCCCTGGTGGACAGCGGCAACAGTCTCCGCTGTCCGGACACGGGAGAGAGCGCGCTGATCGTTTCTCCCCCGGCGCTGCGGCCCATCTTCCGGGATCACACCGTGATCCTGGAGGAGCTTTCGCCCATCGACCTGGTGGAGGCTCTGTCGCAGCTGCCGGAGTACGCCGGGAAACTCCGGCTCATCCCCTTCCGCAGTTTGGGCGGCAGTGGTCTGGTGCCGGTGTTTCGCCCGGAGCAGATTTGGATCGACGGGAAGGAAACCGGCGATCTGTTGGTGGCCGTCTCCCGGGAGGCCCGGGGCAACGGCTTCGAGGCTATTTTATGACAGGAGGAAGCTATGCAAATCGAAACAGACGATCGAAGCCTGCAGGACAGGATCTTACAGCTGCTGGGGCTCCAGCCCCAGGTCTATTACATCGGCGGCAGCGACACCCTGCCCGCGCCCCTGAGCCGGGCGGAGGAGGACAGGAGCATCGCCGCCCTCTGTGAGGGGGATGAGCGGGCCAGAAGCCGCCTGATCGAGCACAATCTGCGTCTGGTGGTGTTCATTGCCAAGCGCTTTGAGAACACCGGCGTCAACATCGAGGACCTGATCTCCATCGGCACCATCGGACTGATCAAATCCATCAACACCTTTAAGCCCGGGAAAAACATCAAGCTGGCGACCTACGCCTCCCGCTGCATCGAAAACGAGATTTTGATGCACCTGAGAAAAATCAGCGCCCAGCGGAGCGAAGTGAGCTTTGACGAGCCGCTGAACACCGACTGGGACGGGAACGAGCTGCTGCTTTCCGACATTCTGGGAACGGAGGCGGACGAGGTGTCCCGGCCACTGGAGGACGACGCGGACAAACAAGTGCTTTTGGAGGCGCTGAATTGTTTGTCGGAACGGGAAAAAAGGATCGTCTCCCTGCGCTTTGGCCTGCCCCGGGGGCGGGAATATACGCAAAAAGAGGTGGCCGATATGCTGGGGATCTCCCAGAGCTATATCAGCCGCCTCGAAAAGCGGATCCTGGAGCGTCTGAAAAAGGACATGACGCGAAGGATGCAGGTATGAATAATACTACTTTCAAATAGAAATCTTTAAAGTCTTGTGGCCAGAATTGTGCCATACTTCGTTGAAGCCCTTGACCATATATCTCCATTATGCTCTGCGGCCTTCGCCTCGTCTGGCGCAATTGAAGTCTCGCAATCCTTTTTAAAGCTTCTTATTTGAAAGTAGTATAAGAGAAGAGAGATGCGGGAACAGAGCAAGAAACTCAGGCTTTTCCCACCAGGTTGACCACCCAGCGGCGACGGCGGACCAGGATCGTACCGATCACGCATTTTACCAGGTTCAGCAGTTCCACAATGGCGTACATAAGCACGATCCCCATGTCTGTGCCGTGGGAGAGGTAAAAGGCCACAGGGATGCTGAACACCCAGACGAACAGGCTGTCAAAAGCGAAGGTGATGAGGGTCTTGCCGCCGGAGCGGAGGGTGAAATAGCAGCTGTTGGTATAGGAAAAGAGGGGCATCATGGCAGCGTAGACCAGCAGAAGTTTCACCGCCAGGGCCTTCACCGTATCGGTGGTGTTATAGATTTGGGGAATGAGGGGCGAAACCAGAGCCATGAGGATGCCGATGCCCACGCTGAGCGCCAGGGAGAAGGCAATGAGCTTTCGGTCCTCATCCACAGCGCGCTCCAGCTCCCCGGCGCCCAAGAGCTGGCCGACAATAATGGAGATGGCGTTGCCTGTGGCGATGAAGGCGCAGAAGAAGAGATTTCCTACGGTGTTGGAAATATTGAAGGCGGAGACCACCTCCAGGCCGCGGAGAGAATAGCACTGGTTCAGCACGGTCATGCCGCCGGACCAGAGGAATTCATTCAAGAGCAGCGGGGCGCCCAGGATCAGGATGCGGCGTAACAGCTCTCCGGGAACGCGGAGGCTGCGGTAGAGGCCCACGGCAAAGGGATTGCGATCCCGGTGGCTGTGAGTCCAAATCAGGATGATGGCCAGCTCCACGAATCGGGAGAGGACCGTTGCGGCAGCGGCGCCAACCACGCCCAGCGCGGGAGCACCCAGCTTGCCGAAAATGAGGATATAATTGAATACCAGGTTCACGAAAACAGCAGCGATACCGGCCCGCATGGGCAGCAGGGTCTCCCCCGTCTCCCGCAGGGTGCCGGAATAGACCTGGGAGAGGGCGAAGGGCGCCGTCTGGATCAGCATGACGGCAAGGTACTCCTTGGCATAGCGGAGAGTGGCCGCCAGGTCCAGGTCCTCCTCCCCCGGGTGAAGGAAGAGCGCGATCAGCGCATCCCCAAACAGGAGGAAAACTCCCAGGCAAGTGAGCACCGCGAACAACGCGAACCACAGCTTGAAGCGGACGGTGCTGCGCAGCCCTTCCTGATCGCCCTTGCCATAAAACTGTGCACTAAAGATCCCGGCCCCGGCAAGTCCGCCGAAGATGCAGAGATTGTAAACGAAAAGCAGCTGATTCACGATGGCAACGCCGGACATGGGTTCGGTGCCCACCTGGCCCACCATCAGGTTGTCCAGGAGGCTCACGAAATTGGTGATGAGCTGCTGGATCAGAATGGGGACCATCACGGCGGAAAGGCGCCGGTAAAAGGCCCGGTCGCCGATATAAGAGCTTAGACGCATGGCAAACTCCGATGAACAGGATTGGGAAGGCTTCTTCAGATATAGCTGTCGCCCCGGGAGAGGCGGCGTACAAGGTAGACAGAGGCCAGGAACAGTCCCGCCACAAAGGGCAGGAACAGCCAGCCGTATTCCAGCAGGCGGGTGGTGGCAATGAAGTCATAGGCCCCGTGCAGCAGGCAGGGCACCAGGAAAGCCAGCAAGCGCAGCCAAAGACTCTTTTGCCGTTTTCCGGAAAGGGCCTCCCGTTTGGCCGCTCCATACCAGGCCCCCATAAAGACGCCGAAACAGGCGTGCCCGGGGACCGCGGTGAGGGCGCGGGCGATGGCGGTTCCGAAGCCATAGGCCAGGACATAGCGGATATTCTCCCACAGGGCAAAACCCAGAGAGAGGAACACGGCATAGACCACCCCGTCAAAGCAGCAGTTGAATTCTTCTTCCCTCCAGGTACGGCGGTGGAGCAGCAGGAATTTGAAGCCCTCCTCCGAAACGGCCACCACCCCGAAATAGAGCAGTGCGTCATAGACCACCGAACCCTGAGCAGCCACAGCCTGGGTGGGGCCGGCCCAGCGGAAATTCCAGGCGACGGCCTGGCTGGGGCGGAAGAGCCGCTGGAGCAGCAAAATGCCCGCCTGCTCGGAGAGGGCGGCCAGCTCCGTGGCCACGACGCCCCAGAGGACAAGGCTGATGAGCAGAGAGAGGGGCTCCTTTTCCAGTCGATCCGCCCGATAGACCTGCACCAGCAGGAAAAGGGCCGGGATCACAGCGGTCAGGATCAAGATCAGATTCACGCGGCACTCCCCTCCTTTCAAGTATGCAAGCTATTGTAGATGGTTTTGGGGCGGCTGTCAATGGGAAGGATGGCGCATGCAGGCAGGAAAAACCCCGGGCCAAGGCCCGGGGTTTTTCCTGCTAATGGGTTCGCTGCCGCTTGTTCAGACGCCGAAGTAGCTCTCCGCCTCACGGCCGTAGAGAACCAGGGCTTTGATGAGATCCGTGAGGGTGGATTCCTCGCCCTTCTTCAGCTGCTTATAGGCATAGCTGAGGGCGCAATAGTCGATCTCGGCAATCACGCCGTAGGCAGCGCTGCTGACCTCCACATGGAAGTTCTTGTCCAGATCCACAGCAAAGATATTGCAGATCTCCACATAGTAGTAATCGCCCTTCTGGATCGGCGTGACCTTCTTGCCGTCCACCTTGAAGGTGTACTGGCTGATATCACCGCTGACCTTGAAATAGTGCCGGATGGTGATATCCTCACGGAGGATCAGGCTGGAGCCGATGAAGTTCAGGCCGGTGCCCTCCTTCACGTTCACCTTGGCCGCATACTCACTGAGAGAATCCATAGTGACGGTGCTGAGATCGCCCAGAATCTCCGCGCAGTTCTCCACATCCACCTGGAAATACTGCTGCGCAAGGCTGCCCAGGTCGGAGAGGGCGTTGACCAGCTTGATGAGCTTTTCATCGCCGACGGCGCGGGCCGCATCGATATACTGCCGGGCCGCATAGCTGTAGCCCGAGGCGGTATAGTCGGTGCCTTCCCGATCCTTGAGCACAACGGCCTCGCCCTCACCGGTGAAGACGCGGAGCAGGTGCTGTTCGGTGAGCTCGGGGATCTTCACATAGATGGTGAAGGTGGAATAGGTCTTGCCGGAAACGGTGCTTCTGGGTGCCTCGCTGATGGGGAACTTCTCCCCGTCGATGCTGACATAAGCTGCACTGTCTTCCAGGACACTTTCGGGCAGCTCCAGATAGAAGCGGAGACCGATCTGGCTCTCCAGAATCAGGCTGCGGCCATAGACCACGGCGGCAGTGTCAGTGCAGACGATGTCGGCACGGTTGCGGACGCGGATGCGCGGGAAGTAGTTGGTGTCCTTCCAGGTGTCATCATAGGAGCTGAGACCGGTGGCCTCGATTTGGCAGCCCACAGCCAGATCCTTCACATCCTCGGCGGTGGTGATGTAACCGTCGATGAAGACGCGGGCAATATTGCCTGCGGCGTCCTTGACCAAAATGGTCTGGATCAGACCGTTTTCGTACTCAAAGCTCTCCACGGTGCCCTTCAGGGTGACCAGGGTGCCGAGGACACTGAGATCGTTGATCTGAGCGGCGGTGACCTCGATGGGCTGGACAGGATCGGTCTCGCCGAGTTTCTCGATGCTCATGACCTGCAGCTCCATCTCAGCCTGGTAGAAGTCGGTGTAGCCCGTGATGCGGACCACATCGCCGATCTTGAAGTTGCCGGAGACGGGGAAGCAGCAGATGCCGGCGGTCTCGTCCTGGACATAGATGCAGTCGAAGAAGGCGGTATCCTTGTCATAGCCGGAGGCGTTGGAGGTGACGGTGCCCTCAATGGTGTAGACCAGGCCGATCTCGGTCTGCTTCTGGACCTCGGCAATGGGCGTCACGGTGATCTCGTTATAGCCTTTCACCAGGTTCTCGCAGATCTTGTAGTTGGCGTAGTTCATCTGACGGTCCGCGTCGGAAGAACCGCTGGAGGCTGCAGCCTGGACCTCGAAGTTGGACATAAAGGCCGCACCGGCAACAATGATCAGGCCCTTGTCAGCCAGCTGCTCGCTGGCCATCACGACAACGCGATTCTCCTCGCCGTAGGGATAGAGGAGCTCGTTCCTGCCGTCGCCGTCGCAGTCCTTGGTATAGGTGCTTGCGTGACCGTAGACGATGGGCGTCACGGTGGCGGGCACGCCCGCGCCTTCAAAGTACACGGAGCAGCCACCGTAGTTGGAGTAAACCTCGGAATACTGGCGGTCGTTGGGATGCTCGGGATCGACCACCACGCCCTGCATCAGGTAGCTGTCAAAGTTGAAGGCGTCCAGATACAGGCGCTGGGACTGACCGCCGTTGAGCACATCGTCCACAGCCTCGTCATCGCCCAGGCGGATGCTGGAGCCGAGAGCGGCCAGCAGCTCATTCTGGGTCTGGGCCATCTGCTTTGCGGTCCTGACGGTGTCATAGTTCTCATAGTTGTCGCCCCAGCCGCAGACAATCACCTGGCCGCCGGCCTGGTTGAAGGCGGCAATGGCGGCAAGCTCCTCGGCGGAGTAGGTCTTGGGGTCAGCCTGGGCCGCAGCCAGACGACGGGAAGGCGCGGTGAAGATGATGGCCACATACTTCTCGTTGGAGCAGGCGGCAATCAGTTCCTCGGAGGTCTTGAGCTCCACGGTGCGCACGCCGTAGCCGCCGGCCAGGGCGCCGAAGTTGCCCATGCTGTCCTTGTAGTTGCCGGCCACGTACTCGTTGTAATGGGAGGCGTCGATGCCGATGTAGACCAGCTTGTCCGCATCCTTCACCTGCAGCTCGATGTCCTTAGAGAAGGTGTATTCCACGCCGTCCAGATCCAGAATGGCCGTCACGGTGACAGTCATGATCTTGGCCTTGGTAGGCGTGTACTTGAACTCCACGGTCTTTGTGGAGCTGGCGGGGATGGTTCCGGCCGCGGTATCGGTGCCGATGACCTCGCTGCCGTTGACGGTGTAGATGATGGACTTCACCGTGGCTTCGGAGGCTTCGCTGTTGAAGAAGGTGGTGCTCAGGGTGAACTCCTCACCGGTGACCGGCGTGGAGGTGCCGCATTCCACAGCGGAGATGCCCAGCTTCAGGCTCTCGCCCACCCAGACGGGAGCAGTGACGGCCAGGTCGCCGTCGGCCTGGGTGACACGGACGAAGTAGTAGCTGTAGGTGGGTTTAAGGGTGGTCTCCAGCAGGCCGGTCTTGATCTCGTTGGGATCATCCCAGGTGTAGGCCACGGCGCCGGAGTTGGCCACCAGCTCCACCTTGGTGATGGTATCGCTGCTGTCCGGGTCAAAGAGGGACACGGAGAAGGCCAGCTCCTCGGGGATCTCGGTAAAGATGGTACCGAGTTCCTCACCGTTGACCGTGTAGCGGATCTCCAGGTTCTTATCCTCGGTGGCGTAGATGCGGTAGAGCCTGATGGCGTTGTAGAGGCCCTGTTCGGAGAAATCGTCGGTGAGGATAACATCGCGGGCGTCGTTGGCGTTGCCCCAGCGGCCCTTGTGGTTATCCTGGTTGTTGGTGGGTCCCACGTGCCAGCCCTTATCCAGCGCCATGATGTACTGCTCATAGCTGGGATAGTAGCCGCCGGCGCCGATCTGGCCCTCGCCGTTGCCGACCTCTACCAGATAGATGCGGCTGTCGGTGACAGCATCCCAGTAGGAGAAGTCGGTGAAGTTGCCGAAGGTCTTGCCCGGGTGGTTGAACTGGCTGAGGGCATCGGAAAGCGCCTCGTTGTCCAGCAGCGCGTAGTAGGCCTTCATGCCGGCGTCGTTGGTCTTGTTGTTCAGGGTGGCGTTGTTGCGGGAGACGATGCCGGGGCTGTTGAAGGTGTTGATGTGGCCGGGGCCGCCGGACCAGGTCATCTCAAAGCCGGCAATGGCGATGAGATCGCTGGAATTGGCGTTGAAGTCCGCTGCGGTCTTCTTGTAGGTGTCCCAAAGTTCCTTGCTGGCCGCGGTCATCTGGCTCACATCATAGAGAGCGGCCTCGGGGTTCGCGGCGGAAGTGGAGTCAAAGTAGTTGGAGTGGTCGGTGAAGGCCACGAACTGGATATTGGCGCTCTCGGGGATGGCGGAAATATAGTCCAGCGCGGCTTCCAGGGAGCCGGAGCCGTCGGAGTAGGTGGTGTGAGAGTGCAGCTGGCCGAAGAAGAGCTGGAACTGGGCCTTGCCCACAAAGAAGCTCCACATCTTCTGGACCGTCTTGCCGTCAGCGCGCTCGGCAGTGACGATGACGGTATAGCGGCCGTCGGCCATGTCTTCGGCGGCCTGGTAGCGCAGGACACCGTCGGCATAGACTGCCTCAACAGGCTCGTCGTTTACGGTCATGGTGAAGACGGCCTTCTCCCCGACGTTGCCGATCTCGGCGGAGATGACGGGGCGCTTATCCTCCATGGTCTGGGCGTTTGCGGCAGGCGTCAGCTTGCCGATGAAGGGCTCGTCCAGGACCTGAACGGTCTTGGTGCCGGTGTAGCTGAGGCCATAGCTGTTCTTCACGTTCACCGTGATGGTGAAGGATTCGATCACACCCTTGTCATCCAGCACGGCGGCGGGCAGGATAAAGGTGACGGTCTTGTTCTCAAAGCTCATCTCCTGCACCTTCTCGGTGGTATCGCCGATGGTATAGGTGACGGAAATATCGCTGATCTCGGGGGCAAGATCGTTCAGGGTAAACTTGACCTCATAATCCTGCTCCACATAGCGGGAGTCCTCGCAGGCGAAGTCCACGGTGGGCACCTGGGCCACGCCGTTCACAACAGCGGTGCCCTCGGCCACGGGATAGAAGTTGAAGCGGAAGAGGCCGGCATCGGAGCTCTTGAAGGTCCAGCCGGAGAAGGCGCCGGAGAAGAACTCGATGCAGACGGAAGAACCATTGTACTTGGCAGCGCGGTTGTAGATCACAAAGCCGTCGCTGTTCTTGGTGAGATACCACTTGGTATAAGCATCCTGGTTATCCTGGAGGAAGAGGTCCTCGGCGTCGCTGGTGGCAAGGTATTTGCCGCCGGTCTCGAAGGTGTAGTCCTCGCCCTCTCTGGTCACGGTGAAGACCAGGGCGCCGTTGGAAACGACAGCTGTGTCATTTTCCACCGTGGCTGCTGCCAGTTCCAGGCTGGTGCCCATCTCGTTGGGCAGACCCAGAACACCCTCGGCAGTGGCGTTGTAGATGACCACCTGCTGGCCGTTTGCGGGCTCCCCTTCGCCGGGTTCCGCAGAGGGGATCTCGTCTACCAGGTAGAACTGCTGGATGAAGAGGTCGCCTTCGTTGTCCTTATAGTAGCAGCTCCAGTAGTTTTTGTCGGCATACCACTCCATGCGGTTGCCGGAGCGGCCGGTGTTGGTGATGAAGAAGCCGCCCTCGGTGCCGTCCACAGGTGTCACGGCCCAGTTGGGGTAATCCTTATCGAAGGACATGCTGGAGTAGCTTGTGGCCATGGAAAGCTTCTTGCCGTCAGCGGTGGAGAAGGTATAGGTCCCATCCGCGTTCACGCCGACAGTCCAGACTTCCGTGGCGGCAAAGCCAGTCAGGACGCCATCCTTCACAGCCACGTCCACACCGGAGTTGTAGTTGCCGGAGTAGACCTGGCTCAGCGCCTTCATGTTGGCCGGGTTCAGGATCACGACCATGGCGCCCTCGGTCAGATCGGCAAGCTCAGTGGCGAAGCCGGTCTTGGCCTCGGCCTTGCGGCTGATCTCGCTGGCCAGGGTATTGCGCAGCTGGAGAGTCGTGTTGTTGATGCCCACCGCGCCGGTGAAATTGATCACATCGTCCACAGCCACATCCCACGCGCCGTTGGTCTTGCCGACAACAGCCTTGTAGATCTGGATGGTGGCGCCGGTCTCGTCCTTCAGGGTGATGTTGGGCGCGGAATAGGCGCCGTTGTTGTCATAGACCTCAGTGACAGTGAGGCCCTTGAGCTTCACATAGGAGCAGACGTCCGCCGTGGTCAGCGCGCCGATGCTGGTCTCCTTCGCCGTCAGCGTGAGACCGGAGGACTTTTCATAGGTCGCGCTTCCCAGCTCCGGCAGGCCTCTGTACGTCGTCCGGCTGCCGGTGCCGATCACGGTGTCCCCCAGGGCAAGATCCGTGGGCGCGGCGCTGAGATACAGGCAGATGCCGCCAGTGGCGTCCTGGATGTAAACGTTCCGGTTGTCCAGCAGAGTCACAACACCCTTGACGGTGAACTCACCCTCAGTGGCTGCCAGCACGTCCCCAATAGGGGTAACTGTAACTGCAGGCGGCTCGGTGGGTTCCACAGGAGGCTCCGTGGGCTCCACAGGCTCGTCCCCATCGGCTTCCTTGTAGAAGGCGAAGACGTAGCGTTCAGGGTAACTGGTATTCAGGCTGTATACGGTAAAGTAGTTGTAGTAATACTGCAGATACTGGGCATTGCCATTGTATGCAGCTGTATCGCATTTTACGTAGTATCCGCCCTCGGCCTCCTCCAGCTGGAAGAGGGTATTGGCGGTCTCAGTCTCCACGAACTGGGCGTTGGTCACGTCCACTTCCAGGAACTTGCCGTCCTGATTGACGAAGCTGTATTTGCCTTCTTCATTGAGCTTGACGGTCAGAAGCGCATAGCCCTCCGCGGGGGTCAGCTTCCCGTCCGCGCCCAGGGCAGCAGTCACGGGCGACAGCTCATGCTTTTTGTTGTTGTAGAAGTAATCCTCAAGACCCATGACAACAGAGCTGCCCGGGTTGAAGATCAGAACCTTGTCCCCATCTGCGGGGGCAGCATCCAGCTTCACAAAGGACGCGGTCTCCGTGGGATCTTCGGGCTCCACAGGCGGCGTGGTGGGTTCCGTGGGATCAATGGTGCCGCCCTCGTCCAGCTTCCAGACGCCGAAGGTCTGGCCGCTGACATTGGCGACAGTCCCGTTCTTCATCTCGTAAGCGCGCCAGTCCTGGCCATTGTAAACGCCCATATAGCGCGTCACACCGGCCAGGTCCTCGGTGGTAGGCAGACCATTTTCCGCAATGGTCCATACGGCGGTAGTATCCCCAATCCTGACGCCATTGTTTTTCTGGTCGCCGCGAATGAACAGAGCTCCGTTGGGTCCGGAAATCACAAAGCTCCCATCATCCTGGATGATCTTCCAGCCAAAGTCTTCCGCGGTACCATTTGCTGTCAGTACATTTCCTTCCACTGTCGCAGAAACAGCCAAGGGCTGGTTCGTCGCAGTCGTGGGAAGAAGCCATGTGTTGCCGTCCTTGCTCATCGTGATCGCGACTGTATCGCCGGACGCGATGTCGGCCAGCGCAGTCTGGGTCCACGTGGTGGTAGCAGTATCCTCTGCAAAGGCTGCGGTCGGCATGAGCGTGAGCACCATGGCGACCAACAGGACAATGGAGAGGAATCTGCTTGTCCTCCGATACTTCATAGAGGTTCCTCCTTCTCTATTTTCCGCACGCGTACGCGCAAATGTACAGAATAATTATAGCACAGGGTATGCGCATTGGAAAAGCGGTTTTTCACGAAAAGCCTTCGGTATTTTTCACGCATTTTCGTTTCTGCTTTTGTGCGTTTTTCCTACCATTCCCATTATGTAAACTGCAGCATGCCGGGCTGCTTGACACTCCGAAAAAAACTTGCTATTCTGAACAAAAAGATCGGATCAAAGGAGTGTGCATGATGAAGACTGCACCCTCATTCTCTATCGGGACCTGGCTCAAGCAGAACCGGGCTTCCCTGCTGGTGCTGCTGGCGGCGGCGCTGCTCTTTGCCGCGCTCCGCTTTTCTCTGCGGGAGCCCCCCGCCCCGCAGATCCAGGCGGGAGACTACGCCGAATATGAAAAGGGCACGGTCGTCTCCGTGCTCTCCGATTCCACCTTTTCAGACGAAGCCTCCGACGGAGGCTTTCGGGGCGAGCAGCAGCTGCTGGTGGACGTGAAGAGCGGCCAGTATGCCGGAAAACAGCTGCTGGTGCAGAACTTTGTTGGCCCGCTCTACGGTGTGCCGGTAAAAGAGGGCGACGGAGTGGCCCTCATCATCTCCACCTATTCCGACGGACGGATCATGGCAACGGTGTTCGAGTATAACCGGATCCCCGGCCTTGTGATCGTGCTGCTGCTCTTCTTTGCGGTGACGCTGCTGGTGGGACGCAAGACCGGCGCCAAGAGCCTGCTGGCCCTGGTGATCACGGTGCTGTGCCTCTTCTATATTTTGCTGCCTCTGCTGCTCCGGGGCGCGCCCACGCTGCCCACGGTGTTTCTGGTCTGCGTGTATATCACGGTGGTCAGCTTTGTGATCCTGGGCGGGACAGCGCGGAAAAGCCTCTGCGCCATGCTGGGCACCGTTGCGGGCACGGGCATTGCCCTGCTCTTCGCCCTGCTGGCCCAGGCCCTCTGCCGGGTGGACGGCCTGCGCATCAGCGAGGTGGAGCCGCTGCTGCAGCTGCGGCAGACCGGAACCCCCATCGGCCTCCGGGGCCTGCTGGTGGCGGGCGTCGTCATCAGCGCCCTGGGCGCGGTGATGGACGTGGCCATGAGCATCTCCTCCGCCCTGGAGGAGGTACACGAGGCAAACCCCGAACTGGGCTTTGCGCGGCTCTTCCGCTCGGGCATGAACATCGGCCAGGATCTGGTGGGCACCATGACCAACACCCTGATCCTTGCCTTCCTGGGTAGCTCCTTCACGCTGATCCTATACCTCTATTCGTTGGGGCTCTCCCGCTATCAACTGCTGCCCTCGGCGTATCTCGCCATTGAGGTCATCAGCGGCGTCTCCAGCAGCATCGGCATGATCCTTGCCATTCCCCTGACGGCGGCGGTCAGCGCGCTGATGCTGGATCGGAGGAAAAAGGCATGAGAAATACCACGCTCTGCTACCTGGAACGGGGCCGGGACTACCTGATGCTCCACCGGGTGAAAAAGGAAGTTGATGAAAACAAGGACAAGTGGATCGGCATCGGCGGCAAGTTCGAGGAGGGTGAAAGCCCGGAGGACTGCCTGCTGCGGGAGGTCCGGGAAGAGACGGGGCTCAGCCTCACAAGCTGGCGCTACCGGGGCATCGTCACCTTCGTCTCCAACGAATGGGGCACGGAGTACATGCACCTCTTCACCGCCGACGCCTGGGAGGGCGCGCTGCGGCAGGACTGCGACGAGGGCGAGCTGGAATGGATCGACCGGGAAAAGCTGCTGTCTCTGCCCATCTGGGAGGGAGACAAGATCTTCCTCCGGCTGCTGGACGTGGACGCGCCATTCTTCTCTCTCAAGCTCCGTTACGATGGGGATCGCCTGGCGGAGGCGGTGCTGAACGGAAAGCCGATTAAGGGAGGTGCGTGAGATGGTCCCGATCCCCACACATCTGCGGGAGATGGCAGCAGAAGCGGAAGAATTCGGAGAAAAGCTGCGCTTTTTCCTTCGCTGCCCCTGCGGCGAAACGCTCTTTACCCTGGAGGAAAGCGACCTTCCCCCAAAAGAAAAAGCCGCGGAGCGCGCCCACGAAAAGGCCGTCAAGGCACTTTTTTCAGACTGTCCCTATGGGCTCTCCCTGACCTATGACGGGGAGAGCTTCCACTATTGGAAGCATCTGTCCGAGGCGAAAGAGAACGGTGAGAAAGAGGAGATCCCGGTCCCGCCGGGGCCCCAGTTTACGCTCCATACCGTGGTCCGCTGCCGCTGCTCTTCCTGCGGCCGCGGCAGCGTTCTCTTTGACAGTCGGCTCCACGGCTATGACGCGGTGACCGCGGAGGAGCCTGCGGAGGCGCAGGATGATGTTCTCTACTTCCGTCAGCGCACAAGAAATCCGGTACGCCTCCAGGTCGAAATAGAGAACGATCCAGATCTGGAGACCTTCCGTGCAAACACTGACCTGGATTTTGACGAGGACCAGTACGCAGAGGCTTTCAGCTGGATCACAATCCGCAGCGTCTCCCCCTTGGGAAAAAAGAAAGTATTGTTTGAATACGAAAGCGCATAAAAAGCCCAGTAGGATGAAATAGAACGCAGCGCTGATACAAGCCGGCCGTCAACTGTTTCGATCGAGTTCTCCGTAGTAATCCAAGGGAAACTGAAATGAAAAAAATATACCTTCTATTTCTACCCGCATTTTTATATCCCAAGATCGAAGCGTATTTGCAGAAAATGAGTAGCCGGGGCTGGATGCTTATCTCCTATTCGCCATGTTTTCTTCTGTTTGAGAAAGCCGTACCCAAAAACACTCGTTACTTTCTCTGGCATGGAGGCGGACATCTGAAATCTGACGGAAAGTTCGATCTCAATTTGCGATATTCGGATATCGCAAAAACATTTGGTGTCCCCCGAAGTCATTCCAAACTCAACACCTTCACAAGAAGGACCCCCGCTTTTCTGCGCATTATTGAAGTGACGCCGCAGCCGGATGACCCGGAAGCTTATGGGGAATTGATTCGCGATCGAAACAGGCTATACCGCTTAGAGACCCTGAGGAATTGCATGATTGCCATAACAATCGGCTTCTGTTTCTGCTCGAAGCTCCTTTCAGACTCTCCCTGGGTTTCTGCAATCGGGTGGGTTTTGATAATCATTTCGATCGTTTGGATCATCCTTACATGGTTTTTCCTTGGCAGTAAAGCAAAGGACCGAAGCACCGAAGGCAACTGACAGGATAAAAAGAGAAATGCTTGGCGAATTCGACAATCTGCGAGTTCGCCGAACATTTTTTCAAGACAGTTCTTTATGCTGCCGGGAGGGGGCAAGCCCCTCCCCTACGCGTTCCGTTACGAGGGGGATCGGATCGCGGAAGCGGTGCTGAACGGAATGCCGTTAAAATGAAAGAGTGAAGGGAGAACTGTCTCTCTTCACTCTTCGTTTTGCGGGACGTCGGGGACGCCGTCCCCTAGGATCATTCGATGCCGAGGACCTTGTAATCCTGGGCCTCTACGGCAGCCTTCATGGTCTCGAAGTCCGCATTGCCGGTGACGACGGCGGTGCCGGTCTCGTGGCTGACCACGGCGCTCTCCACGCCCTCCAGGGCCTCCAGGGTCTTCTTGACCCGGGCCTCGCAGTGCTTGCACATCATACCTTCGATCTTCAGGGTTCTTTCCATGGTACTTGTCTCCTTTTCTTCAAAAATCTCGTTGGGGATTTCTTTTTTATGCGTATTGCGGGGCCGATCATGAGAGGGGTCCCGAAGCCGGAACAGGTTGAGACGCAGGGCGTTCATGCAGACGGTGAAACTGGAGAGGCTCATGGCCGCGGCGCCGATCATGGGGTTCATCTCCCAGCTCCAGCCGAAGAGTGCCTGGTAAAAGCCTGCGGCCAGGGGGATGCAGATGATGTTGTAGAAAAAGGCCCAAAACAGGTTTTCGTGGATATTGCGGAGGGTGGCGCGGCTGAGGCGCACGGCGGCGGAAACATCCGTAAGCCGGGACTTCATCAGCACCACGTCGGCCGCATCGATGGCCACGTCCGCCCCGGCGCCGATGGCAACGCCCAGGTCCGCCCGGGTCAGGGCCGGGGCGTCGTTGATGCCGTCCCCCACCATGGCGACCTTGCCGTATTCCGAGAGCGTGCGGATTACGCTCTCCTTCCCATCTGGCAGGACGCCAGCGATCACATGGTCCACCCCTGCCTGTTCGCCGATGGCTTTAGCGGTGCGTGCGTTATCGCCGGTTAACATAACAACAGTTAATCCAAGGTTCTGTAACTCTTTTACTGCCTGGGCGGAATCGTCCTTGATGGTGTCTGCCACAGCGATCAGGCCCAGGAGCCTGCCGTCCCGGGCAAAGAACAGCGGGGTCTTGCCCTGGGCGGAAAGCGCGTCGGCCTGCTGCCGTGTGACGGCGTCGATGACGCAGTTTTTTGCCATGAACTTGCCGGATCCGGCCAGGATGGCCTTCCCGTCCAGGTTCGCGGTGAGGCCGTTTCCCGGCAGGGCCTTGAAGCCCTCCAGGGGGAACTGTGCTGTCCCCCGCTCCCTGGCACAGGCCATGACGGCCTTGGCCAGGGGATGCTCGGAATACTGCTCCAGAGAGGCTGCAAGCCCCAGCAGTTCTTCCCCGGTGACGCTCTCCGACGGAAGCAGATCCGTCACCCGGGGCTCCCCGGCGGTGACGGTGCCGGTCTTGTCCAGGGCGACGATGTCCATCTTCCCCGCCTCCTCCTGAGAGACGGCGGTTTTGAACAGGATGCCGTTTTTGGCGCCCACACCGCTGCCCACCATGATGGCCACGGGGGTGGCAAGCCCCAGGGCGCAGGGGCAGGAGATTACCAGAACAGCGATGGCACGGGCGATGGAGAAGGCGAAGCTCTTTCCCGCGAGCAGCCAGACCACCAGGGTGAACAGGGATACCCCGATCACCGCCGGGACAAACACAGCCGAGACCCGGTCCGCGATGCGGGCGATGGGGGCCTTGGTGGCCGCGGCGTCAGAGACCATGCGGATGATCTGGCTGAGAGTGGTGTCCTCCCCTACCCGGGTGGCCCGTGCCTTGAGATAGCCGGACTGGTTGATGGTGGCGGCGGAGAGGGTGTCTCCCGGGGCCTTGTCCACGGGGATGCTCTCCCCGGTGAGGGCGGCCTCGTTCACGGCGCTCTCCCCTTCCAGCACCACGCCGTCCACGGGGATGCTCTCCCCCGGGCGGACCACAAAGAGATCTCCGGTCTGGACCCGGTCGATCTCCACCTCCACCTCTTTTCCGTCCTGCCAGAGGACGGCGATCTTGGGAGCAAGCTTCATCAGGCTTTTCAGCGCGTCCGTGGTGCGGCCCTTCGACATGGCCTCCAGCATCTTGCCCACGGTGATGAGGCAGGGGATCATGGCGGCGGTCTCAAAATACAGATTGTGGGCATAACGGTGGATGGTTTCCCTGTCCCCCGCTCCCTGGGCGGCGATCATGAGATAGAGCTCCACCAGGCTGTAGCCAAAAGCGGCGGCGGAGCCCAGGGCCACCAGAGTGTCCATATTGGGCGCGCGGTGCAGGAGGCTGCGAAAACCGCTGGTGAAAAACTTCCTGTTGATGAGCATCACCACGATGGCGATGAGCATCTGGGTCAGGGCCATGGCAACATGGTTTTCCAGAAACGCAGGCACCGGAAAGCCCGCCATACTGTGGCCCATGGAGAGATACATCAAGAGCGCCAGAAAGCCCAGGGAGCTGATCAGTCGCTTTTTGAGCACCGGCGTTTCCCGGTCCGCCAAAGCGTCCTCCGCCGGGGCGAAGCTGCTTTCGCTCTTCGCGCCCTTGAGGCTGGCACCATAGCCCGCGGCCTCCACCGCGGCCACGATGGCGGAATCCGCCGCAGTGCCCTCCACGCCCATGGAGTTTGTGAGCAGGCTCACCGAGCAGGAGGTGACGCCGGGGACGCCGTTTACCGCCTTTTCCACCCGGGCCGAGCAGGCGGCGCAGCTCATGCCCGTGACGTTATACTGTTTCATGCTTTGTCCTTTCTGATTCCCTTGCCGCATCGCGGTGAGGCAGACGAGTGGAGAACTTGCCTCCCCCTTTGGGGGAGGTGGCGCGGCAAGCGCAGCACAGCCGTGACAGAAGGGGTGTCGATCGGCCAACGACCCCTTCAGTCATCGCCGTATACGGCGGTGACAGCTCCCCCGGAGGGGGAGCCGGGAACTCCATTCACCTCAAAACGCAAAACTCACTTCATCAGCTTCTGCAGGGTATCCAGCAGTTCGTCCACGGTATCAGGATTTCCCTCCTGCAGGTCGTTTACCACACAGGAGCGGATATGCTGGCTCAAAAGCTCCCGGGAGAAGGCGTTGAGGGCGGCGTTGGCCGCGGCCGCCTGGGTCAGGATATCCGGGCAGTAGGCGCTTTCATCCAGCATCCGGCGGATGCCGCGGATCTGCCCCTCGATGCGGCTGAGGCGATTGCAAAGACGCTTATACTCCTCCGGCGTGCGGTGGCGAAGCTTCTTTTCTCCGCTTTCCTCTTCGCTTGCGCAGCAGCACTTGTCTTCCATATCTGTCACTCCCTTTCATCGGTCTCACTATATACCCCTATGGGGTATTTGTCAACGGGTACAAACAGCAAAACACCGGAAATCTTTGGATTTCCGGTGTTTTGTACGGTTTGTAAAAGATTCAGGCGTCCAGCTTGCGGATGATCTGACGGGTGCAGGTGCCGACGCAGTGGCCGCACTGGGTGCACTTTTCGGGATCGATCTTCGCAAGGAAGTTCTCCACATGGATGGCGTCGTTGGGGCACTCCCGCTGGCACTTCATGCAGCCGATGCAGCCGGCCTTGCACATCTTCATGACCTGGGCACCCTTATCCTGGCTGCGACAGGCCACCACGACCTTCTGCTTCTCAGGCAGGAGCTTGACAATGTCCTTGGGGCAGGCGTCGGCACAAGCGCCGCAGCCCACGCACTTGGAGCGGTCAACCTGGGCAACGCCCTTCACGATATGCATGGCGTCAAACTTGCAGGCCTTGACACAGTTGCCCATGCCGATGCAGGCGAAGGTGCAGAGCTTGTTGCTCTTGCCGCCGAAGAGCATGGCGGCGCGGCAGTCTTCGGGGCCGGTGTAGTTGAAGCGCATCTCGGCTACGTCCTTGCAGCCGGAGCAGGGCACGAAGGCCACCATCTTCTCCGCATCGGAGGCGGCTACGCCCATGATCTCTGCGATCTTGGCGGCAGCTTCCGGGCCGGAGGCAACGCACTTGTTGCAGGGGGCTTCGCCCTTGGCCACGGCGGCAGCATAGCCGTCACAGCCGGGGTAGCCGCAGCCGCCGCAGTTGGCGCCAGCCAGACATTCCCGCACGGCAGCCTGCTTGGGGTCCACCTCAACGTGGAAGATCTTGGCGGCAAAGGCCAGCAGCGCGCCGAAGATGGCGCCCAGGGCGCCGAGAACGAGGACAGAATAGACGATCGACATCTCTCACCCTCCTTAAAAGATCTTCATACCGCTGAAGCCCATGAAGGCCAGAGCGACAAGGCCCGCGGAAATCAGGCAGATGGGGAAGCCTTCAAAGCACTCGGGATAATCGGCAAACTGGATGCGCTCCCGAACGCTGGCAAAGAGGACGATAGCCAGCATGAAGCCCAGACCGCCGGTGATGCCGTAGATCACGGAGCCCAGGAAGTCATAGCCGTTCTGCACGTTCAGCAGCACCACGCCCAGCACCGCGCAGTTGGTGGTGATGAGGGGCAGGTAGATGCCCAGCGCGGAGTACAGGCTGGGGACTGCCTTTTTCAGGAACATCTCCACAAACTGCACCAGAGCCGCAATGACCAGGATGAAGGCCAGAGTCTTCAGGAAGGCCAGGCCCAGAGGCACCAGGATGAACTCATTGACCACATAGCAGATTGCGGAGGCCAGGCCCATGACGAAGACAACGGCCAGGCCCATGCCGGAGGCGGTCTCCACCTTGCTGGAGCAGCCCAGGAAGGGGCAGCAGCCCAAAAACTGGGAGAAAATGAAGTTGTTGATCAGGATCGCCCCGATGGCGATGGACAGATATTCGGTGACTGTCATGCCTCTTCACCCTCCTCTTCATTTGCTTTTTCGGCTTTCTTTTTGGCCGCCTTCTTCAGGGCAGCCTGCATGGCTGCGAAGATGAAGCCCAGGGTCAAAAAGCCGCCCACAGGCAGGGTCAGGATGGAGGCGCCGTAATCGGAATTGAAGAGCTGGATGCCTGCGCCGGTGCCGTCCAGGGTGATGCCCTTGGCCGCGTCGATCAAACCGCCGCCGAAGCGCCCACTGCCCAGGAATTCACGGATCAGGCACATCACCACCAGCACCACGGTGTAGCCCAGGCCCTGGGTGATGCCGTCCACAAAGGAGGGGCCGATGGGGTTCTTCTGGCAGAAGGCCTCGGCACGGCCGATGATGATGCAGTTGACCACGATCAGCGGAATGAACACGCCCAGGGATTCGCTGAGGGCGGGGATGTATGCCTGCAGGAGCAGATCCACGATGGTGACGAAGCCCGCGATGATGACCACGAAGATGGCAAGGCGGATCTCGTCCGGGATAAACTTGCGCACGGCGGAGACCGCCACGTTGCAGCAGGTCAGGATGATGAGCACCGACAGACCCATGCCCACGCCGTTGAAGAGCGAAGTGGTGATGGCCATGGTGGCGCACATGCCCAGCTGCTGGACCAGGATGGGGTTATTGGTAATAACGCCCTCTTTGAGTTGTTTCTTAAAGTTCATGCCCTTCCCTCCTTAGTTCGCACTCTGCAGCGCTTCCACAAACTGGATGGCCGCGGAGGTGGCATTGGTCACGCTGCGGGAGGTGATGGTGGCGCCGGAGAGCGCGTCGATCTCGCCGCCGGCCTTTTTGAGCTGCACATGCTCATCCACGCCCTTGAACTGGGCACGGAAGTTCACGCCCACATCCGCGACGCTGGCGGCATTGGCACCCAGGCCCGAGGTCTCGGAATGCTGGGTGATGGAAATGCCGGTGCAGCGGAAGGAGTGGTTCACGCCCACCATCATGACGATGGTGCCCTGGGCGCCGGAGAACTCGGTCTCCACCACGTAGCCGGAGCCGTCATTGGCCTCGGAAACGGAGCAGATCTTGATCTTCTGGCCGTTGGCGTTGATGTTGGTAGGGATGCCCAGCGCCTTCAGGTCCAGATCGGTGTAGAGCGCCTGTCCCTCGGGGACGTTCACAGGCATGACAGCGGTGCGGGCCGCGTTGGATTTTTCGGTCTGATAGGCGGTGATGCGGTCCCGGGTGATCATGTCCACCGCGCCGAGGATGCCGGCCACGATGGCGCAGATCAGGAAAAGGACAAAGGTCAGCTTCAAAATTTTATTCATTTCGCAGCCTCCTTTGCAGCTTTCTTCTCAGCCTTTCTGGCCGCCTTTTCCGCGGCGATGTCTTCCTTGCTGACGCCGAACTGGTGGCGGTGGAAGCCCTTGTCGATGGCCCAGGCGCAGAGGTTCATCAGCAGGATGGCGTAGCTCACGCCCTCGGGGAAGCCGCCGAAGTAACGGATCAGCACGGTGATGAGACCACAGCCCACGCCATAGAGCAGCTGGCCGTTCAGGGTGACGGGGCTGGTGGCATAGTCGGTGGCCATGAAGAAGGCGCCAAGCACCAGGCCGCCGGAGAGGAGGTTATAGAGCATGAATTGGACATTGCTCATGCCCTCGTGGCCGAAGATCAGGGTCAGGATCGCAACCGTTCCCAGGAAGGAGACGGGGATGCGCCAGGAAATGACCTTGCGGGCGATCAGGTAGATGCCGCCGATCAGCAGGGCCAGGGTGCTGATTTCGCCCATGGCGCCGGGGACGAAGCCCAAGAAGAGCGTTTTGACGTTGTAGTAGGCGGGCATGCCCTCACTGCCGTAGAGGAAAGCAAGAGGCGTTGCGGCGGAGATGGCGTCCACCCCTTCGATGCCCTTCATGGCGGCGGGGGCTGCAAACCGGCCCATCAGCATGGCGTAGGACGCCAGCAGGAAGGCACGGCCGGCCAGGGCCGGGTTCAGGAAGTTCTTGCCGATGCCGCCGTAGAGCTGCTTGACCACCACGATGCCGAAGAAGGTGCCGATGACCGGCAGCCACCAGGGAGAGGTGGGAGGCAGGGTCAGCGCCAGGAGCAGGCCCGTGACCACAGCGGAGAGATCGCCGATGGAGGCGCTCTGCTTGCGGAACTTGCGGATGGCCCACTCAAAGAACACGGCAGAGAGCACGGAGGAGGCAATGACGATCAGGGTCTTGGGACCGAACTGCCACACGGCCATGATCACCGCCGGCAGCAGTGACAGGAGCACGCAGCCCATGAGCCGCCGGGTATCCATGTTGGTGCGGATCTGGGGCTGGTATGCCACGTCCAGAATGATGCGTTCTTTCTTTTCGTTCATTGCTTGGCCTCCTTTGCTGCCTCGGCCTTGGCTTTCTCCTTGGCCACCTTTGCCTGGAACATAAGCTTGGCGGTCTTAAAGGCATGGGTCAGCGGCATACGGGCGGGGCAGTTGTAGGAGCAGCTGCCGCACTCGAAGCAGTCCATCACATGGTACTTCTCCAGCATGTCGTAATCGCCCTTGCTGTAATACATGTACATGAACACCGGCTCCAGCTTCATGGGGCAAACGGTGATGCACTTGCCGCAGCGGATGCAGGTGGGTTCATCCTCGTGCCGGTCCTCCTCCTCGGTGAAGAAGAGGACGCCGGCGGTGCCTTTGATGGTGGGGGCATCAAAGCTGGTGGCGCAAATGCCCATCATGGGTCCGCCCAGGACGATCTTGCGGGGCGTCTTTACGAAACCGCCGCACTGCTCGGCCAGATAGCCTAAGGGGGTTCCCACGCGGGTCAGGGCGTTTACGGTATCCTTCAATGCGCTGCCGGAGACGGTGACGATGCGCTCGATGACGGGCTTGCCCTCATAGCAGGCCTGATAAATGGCATAGCAGGTGCGGGTGGAGACCACGTTGGCGCCCACGCCGGAGGGCAGGCCGCCGGGCTTGACCTCCCGGCCGGTGACGGCCTTGACCTGCATCTTCTCGCCGCCCTGGGGGTACTTGACCTTTTCGGGCACGATCTCGATGCCGTACTTCTCCGGATGGAGGGAGTTCAAAAGATCGATGGCGTCCTGCTTGTTGACCTCGATGCCGTAATAGGCCTTCTCCACGCCGCTGGCGATGCGCACCAGCTCGATGCCCTTGAGCAGCTGCTCGGGGAAATTGAGCATGGTGAGATGGTCGCCGTTCAGGTAAGGCTCGCACTCAGCGCCGTTGATGATGAGCTTATCCACCTTGCCGATGCCGCCTTTGATTTTGAAGGCGGTGGGGAACATGGCGCCGCCCATGCCGACCACGCCGGCTTCCCGGATGCGCTCCAGGATGGCGTCCTGATCCTTGAGCTGCTCATCGGTGAGCGGCTCCATAAACTCAGGAGTGTCCAGCCCGTCGTTTTCAATGACGATAGAGGGGATCAGATCGCCTAAAGGATGGGGCCGGGGCTCCACCGCCACGACCTTGCCGGAGACAGGAGAATGGACCGGCGCGGAAACAGGTGCGGGGTTTTCACCGATCTTCTGTCCCATTTTCACCAGATCGCCCTTCTGGACCAGGGGCTTGCAGGGCGCGCCGATATGCTGGATGAGGGGGATCACAAGCTGCTTCGGCGGCGCGATGACCGTGATGGGAACATCCGGCCGTTTCATATAATTGGGGTGCACGCCGCCATGGAACGTGTGAGTCATACGCTTCACCTCGTTTTAAAATCATACGGCGTTATAATATCACAAAATTTTGTTGCTTGTCTACAAGCCAGAAGGGGAAAAAGGTCGGTTTTTCTAGACAAGTTTCTAACAATCCTGTTAAAAGCTTGGCAACCGGGCAAAGCGGGTCGGACTGTCAAAACAAGTCGGAACGAGATGAAAGCCGGGCGGAGAAAAGCCTCCGCCCGGCGTGAAAAGCCTATCATTTTGTTCAGCGTTCAAACTCGATGGCGTAGCCCATGACGCCGCTGTAGAACTCGGGGTAGTCCCCGGCGGGATCGTCACGGCAGTCGTTAAAGAGCCAGCGGTCCCCTTCCCGGAAGATCATGATATAGTTCTCGGGCACATTGTCATAATAGTCCCAGGAACTGGGCTCGTTCTCGGCCCAGACAAAATATTCGTTCTGCTCGCCGTTTTCCCAGATCAGCTCATTGTTGACCCAGCGGCAGCCCACCCAGATGCGGGTGAGGCCCAGCTCTTCGGCAAGCTTTGTGATCTCCGCCAGTTCCTCCGGGCCGGAGATGGTGGCCAGGTGTCCCTCCTGTTCAAAACAGGCCTCCCGGGCCAGGGTCCAGCTCAGGTCAGATTTTACCACCGCGTACCGGGGCTGCTGGGGCGCCTCGGTGGGGATGGAGAGGATCTCGCTGGGTTCGGTGGGCTGCAGGGTTGGCTGCACCGTGGGATCGGGCGCAAAGAGGCTGCTGGGATCCGGGGTGGGATTGATCTGGGTTGGGCGGTTGTCCCGGCTCCACCAGAGGTTCAGGCCAAGGGCCCCCGCCACCAGCGCGAGACATACGATCAGCACCGAGGCGATGGCCCGGCGGCCACGGCGCCGACGAACCTTTTTCTCGTCCTTGGGCGGATCCTGCTGGGCGCTTTGCTCCCCGGCACGGGGCTTTGCCCGCTCCGGACGGGGCTGCTGCTGCAAGACCACAGGCTCCAGCTCCGGGTACTTCTCCACCGTCAGGATCGGAATGGGCTGTCGGTCTTTCTTCTCCTTGGAGGGTTCATAGACCCGGACCTCTTCCCCATCATCCTGGGGATCGGGGGTCACAGTCTCTTCTTCGCCGGTAAGGCCGAAAAACTCCTCCACCATGGCGTTGATATCTTCTTTTTCCTGCGGGACGGGCTCCGGCTTTTCCAGGCCAGCCTGTTCTTCCTCGCTGAGTCCTTCGGGAATGCTCGGCTCCTCCGGGTCTTTCTCCTCCGGCTCGCTCCCCTTCTCGATGATGTCCACCATCATACGCTCGATGTCGCTGAGCTGGCCGTTGTCCTTCTGAAACACCGCTTCCGCCCCGGAGCTGCCGCCCAGGTACTTGTTATCCATGCAGCTTTCCAGCATGATCTGCAGCTCTTCCGGGCTCTGATAGCGGTCCTTTGCCTGGAAGGCCGTGGCCTTTTCCAGTACTTCGCTCAGGCGCTTGCCGGCGGATGCGGGCATAGGAAGGGGCTTGCCGCTCATACGAGCCAGCTTTCCGCTGGAGGTGGGCGTGTCATAGGGGAGTTTTCCCTCGTTGAGACCGTAAATCACCAGAAGGGCCAGGGAATACACGTCCGCCGCGGGACTGGCGTCTCCATGCCAATACATCTCCGGCGCCACAAAGTCCAGCTCCTGGCCGGTCCATTTTTCCATCTTGGCAGGACCGATGGCAAAGGCGCCGTTTTCATCCCGGCAGATATTTTCGGGAAAGATGCCGCCGTGATAGGCGCGGGAGCCCACCTGCGCCTTCAAATGCAGACAGAGCTGGGACACAAACTCCAGCAGTTCCTGCTTGTCCAGACGCAGCAAGCCCTCGCCGATGGCTTTTTCCGGATGAAATTCCAAGTTGCTCATTGTTATACTATCCTCTAACAGAAATCTTCCGTGCTTTCCGGCAGTATTCGCGCCATACTTGGCCTTGGATAATTCGTCACTTTATCTTAGCACGGTGATAATATTATGTCAACTGAGAAGATTATGAAAAAGTCATAAAAAATGATCGATTTCTTCCGAAACCGATCATTTTTATCATATCGTGAAATAATTTGTTTTCATTTTGTAATGATTAATCATTCATATAGAGCAGACTTCTTCAGGATTTCCGCTTTGTTCAGATATCCTTTTCCACCCGGTCGGCCAGCTTTTCGATCCGGTCGGCGTGGCCGGCCAGTTCCTTGTTGGCATGGCCCTCCAACTTGCGGCAGGCGGCCAGCAGCCGCTCCGCCGCGGCGATGAGGCGGGTAAAGGCGGGCGAGACCTTGCGGCCGGAGGCGCTCTTCTTTTCAATGGGCACTCCTTCGGTAACACGGAGAAACTCACCGGAGAGCAGATCGTATTTCGTTCCGCTGTAGGGAGCGAAGGCACGGTAACCCAGTTCCTCGTTCAGGCATTTGGTAAAGGCGTCCGCCGATTCCGGGTCGCCGTGGTTGACAAAGACCAGCTTCGGCTTTTCCCGGAAGCCGGAGAGCCAGCGAAGGAGCCCGGCCTTGTCCGCGTGGCCGCTGACGCCGGGAAGCGTGTCGATCTGGGCCCGGACCTGGACCTCTTCGCCGAAGAGCTTGACGCTTTTGGCCCCGTCCACCAGGACGCGGCCCAGAGTTCCCACCGCCTGATAGCCCACGAAGAGCACGGTGGATTCCGGCCGCCAGAGATTGTGCTTCAGGTGATGGCGGACACGGCCCGCGTCACACATGCCGGAGGCGGAGAGGATGACCTTGGGGGTCTTATCGTTGTTGATGGCCTTGGATTCCAGGTCACTGACCGTGAGCTCCAGGCCGGGAAACACAATGGGATTGACACCGGAGCGGATCAGGCGCTGCATGTCCTCGTCCAGAAACTGGGTGTCGCACTGGAGGAAGACGGAGGTCGCCTCGATGGCAAGAGGGCTGTCCACATATACGGGGAAATCGCCGTGCCCCTTCACCAGGCCCCGCTCCTTGATCTCCCGGATGAAATAGAGCATCTCCTGGGTCCTGCCCACGGCAAAGGAGGGAATGATCATATTGCCGCCCCGGTCCAGGGTTTCCTGGATCCTGCGGGCCAGCTCCGCCACATAGTCTACCCGCTCCTCGGTATGGAGCCGGTCCCCGTAGGTGGATTCGATCATCAGATACTCCGTGTCCTCCACAAACTGGGGATCCCGCAGGATGGGCTGGTCCAGATTGCCCACGTCGCCGGAGAAGGTGATCTTGCGGGTCTCTCCCCGCTCGGTGAGCCAGACCTCGATGGCGGCCGAGCCCAGGAGATGGCCCACATCCGTCATGCGGA
>CAMOXK010000011.1 GCA_946629065.1 uncultured Clostridia bacterium | reverse complement strand
TGATCTCAAAATCTTCACTATCTGGGCCCGCTCCGGCGGGCCCACAGAAAGGAGCCAATCATGTTACCATTTCCGGATAAAAAGTACGGGATCATCTACGCGGATCCGCCGTGGAGCTACAGCAACAAAGGAACCAGAGCGGCAGCAGACCGACACTACGGCACAATGACGATCGAGGAGATCAAAAAAATGCCGGTAAATATCGCGGGGGGGGGGTATTGCCTCCGAAGACTGCGCTCTGTTTATCTGGGCGACCTTCCCAATGCTGAAGGAGGCCCTCGAAGTGATCGAGGCATGGGGCTTCGCTTATAAGACCGCCGCCTTCTGCTGGGTGAAGCAGAACAGGAGCGGATCTGGGCTGTTCATGGGACTCGGCAACTGGACGAGAAGCAACGCTGAGATCTGCCTTCTCGCGACAAAGGGAAAGCCGAGGAGAGTCGGGACAGCTGTTCGCTCAACAATCGTATCCCCGCTCGAAAGACACAGCAAGAAACCAGACGAAGCTCGCGAGAAGATCGTCGAGCTCATGGGAGACATCCCCAGGATCGAGCTTTTCGCTCGTGAAACGGTGCCAGGCTGGGACGCCTGGGGGAACGAGATATAAGAGCCAGCCAGAGAGGAGTCAAAATGGACGAAATCACCAAAGAGACTCGGCGGGAGAGCCACGACGCAATCCTCCCGAAGGCCAAAAAACGCGCAAGAGAGATCCTGCAGGTGCTCGGCACCCGCTCCATGACGGTCAGCGAGATCACCGAGGAACTCGTCGGGACCGGAGTGATCCCGTACTTCAACCGCAACTACGTCGCCCCGAGGCTCACGGAGCTCAAGGAGATCGGCGTCGTCGAAACCTGCGGCCGGCGGAAGGCCACACGCTCCGACGCCACCGAGGCCGTCTGGCGGAGGGTCTGATCATGGTGGCATCTGATAGGGCCCGCCGGGCCTACGAAGCAGCGGTCGACGATCTGAAGAAGTTCGTCGAGGACAACATCCAGGGCCTCACCGTCGTCATCCTCGATCAGAGCTACCCGATCCGGGTGCAGTTCTTCCCGGATCCTCAGATCAACATGTTCGGCGACGAGAACGTCGACGAGAATGGAGAGGTCAACGATCTGACCGTCACCGTGGGCCTCTCCACCTCGGTCAAATCGACGCTCAAGTTCAAGATGGCCGCGAAGCTGCTGAAGAAGCTGATCAAGCTGGCCGAGAAGGTCGGCACCATCTACTACCACGCCTTCCGGGAGGAGGCAGACGAGGAGGAAAAAACCGATGAATAACACAATCGCCAGGCAGGCGGTCCTCAACCGTGCTGTCGTCACCTTCGGAGAGGAAGCTCAACTCAAGATGGCGATCGAGGAAATGAGCGAGCTGACGAAAGCGATCTGCAAGCTCTGGCGCACTCGACCGGAGACTCCGGAGGCAGCGAAGGCCATCGCCAGCATCCGGGAGGAGACCGCAGACGTCCAGATCATGCTCGATCAGATCAAGATCCTGTTCGGAGCACCGGATCCGGAGGAGAAGGAGAAGCTCAAACGCCTCTGGGAGCACCTCGACGAGTTCGACCGGAAGGCGGTGCAGGAATGAACAAGACGAAGATCGAGTGGGCTGACTACACCTGGAACCCGGTCACCGGCTGCCTGCACGGCTGCGAGTACTGCTACGCCGAAAAGGTCGCCAGGCGCTTCGGAGGCCACATGGATCCCGACCGCTTTGAGGATCACCCAGAGGACGAGACTGAGAAGATCCACGTCATCGACGCTCCGCTGGTCTACTACTCACCGGAAGCACACAAGGCCCCATTCCCTTTCTGCTTCGATCCGACCCTCCACCGCTACAGGCTCGACGAGCCGCAGAAAAAGAGCGCCGGCGGCGTGATCTTTGTCTGCTCTATGGCGGATCTGTTCGGGAGCTGGGTGCCGGAGAGCTGGATCCTGGACGTCTTCGCTGCCTGCGCTGCAGCTCCGCAGCACACCTACCTCTTTTTGACAAAAAACCCGACGAGATACTGGGATCTCGCAAAGGCCGGGAAGCTGCCGGAGACCCGGAACATGTGGTACGGCTCCACCGTGCCGGTCGACACGACGGAGTTCTACTTCTCCGACTCCCACAACATCTTCGCGAGCATCGAGCCGATCCTCGCGCCGTTCTCCGGCGATTACGACAAGCTGCCCCGGGTGAACTGGGCCATCTTCGGCGCAGAGACCGGAAACCGGAAGGAGCGGGTCCGGCCGACCTGGGAATGGATCGAGGGGATGGTGGACTACCTCGACCGCTGGCACGTCCCCGTCTTCATGAAGAACAGCCTCCGCGGCATCGTGCCGGACGATCAATTCAGGCAGCAGACGCCGAAGGGGATCCGCATCGGAAAGGAGCTGCACCAATGGCAAAGACCGGAAACGCAGGCGGTAGAGTGGGTAAACTGAGGAGCCCGTGTGAGGGCTGCGGCCGGCGGCCAAACTGTCCGACTGTCTGCTATCCCCGGCGGGACTACCTTCGGGCACTCAAGAAAGCCAGAAGGAGGCCGTCATGAAGATCCCGGACGACGTCTTTGAGACGCGCTGCCGCTACTGTATGCACGGAAGCCCTGAAGGAGGAAACAAAGACATCCCGGAGGCGTGGATCTTCGCACAATCCCACCGGAAGGACCTCTCCTGCAATATCTTCGGGATCTGCGGCTGCAACAGGATCCCGGGCGAGTGTATGAGCTTCTCGCCGAACCACATCTTCGGGATCTGCTATACCTGCGAGCACGACAACACCTTCCACGCTGGCTTCTGCACGAATGAAAAGCAGCCGAACAAGCGTCAGATTTTCATCGGCAACGGAGGGCTCGGCGGTGCTGCCAAGCCGGAATACTGGAAGACACACGTCCTGAGCACCTGCGACGCATACAGGCCGAGCCACTACTGGATCGACATCATGCGGAGACAGGCAGCAGAAGGAAGGATCCCGAGGAACTTCGACCCGGAAACGATGAAGCCGATCGGCCCGGCCATGAATAACGAGACCGCCGAGCGGTGGGCTGCCATAGATCGGAAGCGTGCCGAGGAAGCGGCAGCCAAAGAAGAACGAAAGCAAGCCGAACAAATGGAGCGGGCGGAACAGCTGACGCTATTCTCCCTCGCAGAATAGGAGGACTACATGGAAATCATCGGCAAGGATCCCCGGATCATCGGGGCAAAAAAGGAAACCGTAAGGGAGCGGGATCTGATCTCCCGCGACACATACAGAAGGGCCAAAAACTACAACCGCGAAGAAATGAGCGGCTGGGTGAAGGCCATCTACCGGAAGGCCTTCGAGAGCGGCGTCCAAGTCGGCAAGATCCAGGCAGAGACGGAGGCAACAAAGAAGCGCCTGGCGGCCGAGAAGGCCAGGATCACGCCGGACAAGCACTACCAGCCCTTCACCGTCTGGGGCGTAGCAGACGGCACAGGAACGCCTCTGGACGGCCTCTGTCTGCTCTACTCGCTCTGGAACTGGGACGGCTACGAGGCCTTCCACCTGTCCGGAGCAGCTGACGACGACGAAGCCGGCGGCGCTGCGATCATGAAGACCATGCACGACGCAGACGACGCATACTCCGACATGCCGCTCGAGGAGTTCAAGAAGATCTGGGACGCCGGCGACTATGACGCGCCGGGTGCCTACACGGTCGAGATCAATCACGTCCGGATCATCGAGGTCGTCTGTATGGAAGGCTACGAGGACCGGAAGGCGCCGGCCAACGAAGCGCCAAAGGAGGAAAAGGATGCAGAAGCAGCAACCGAAGCAGAATAAGCCGCAGAAACGCACCGGCGGAGGCCTGGCGCCGATGCTCGCCCTCATGACGCTCGCCTTCGTGCTCCTCAAGGCCACTGGCGTCGTCTCGTGGAGCTGGGCATGGGTGCTCTCCCCGCTCTGGGTGCCGATCGCGGTCCTGATCGCCGTGCTCTCTCTGGAAGTGATCAGCAACTTCTCGAACATCGTCCTCGAAATCATCGAGAGGAGGTAACGCCATGACCAAGAAACAAGAGGAGCGGACGGAGCCGAAGGCGTGGGCGAGCGGGATCCCTGTCTACTGCGCCCACGACGCCATCGTGAAGATCTCCGAGCTCCGCCCGAACCCCATGAACCCAAACAAGCACCCGCCGGAGCAGATCAAGAAGCTCGGCGGCGTGATCCGGCGGAACGGCTGGCGGCAGCCGGTCACGGTGAGCACCCGCTCCGGCATGATCGTCAAGGGCCACGGCCGTCTCATGGCTGCCGAACTGGAGGAGCTTGAGGAAGCCCCGGTCGACTACCAGGATTACGAGAGCGAAGCCGCGGAAATGGCGGACCTCTGGGCTGACAACTACATCGCCGAGCTCGCAGAAACCGACCAGCAGCTCGCAGCGAGTCTACTCGCGGGGATCCAGCAGGCAGGCGAGCCGCTCGAGCTCGCCGGCAGCTCCCAGGAAGAATATGACGCCATCGTCCAGGCCCTCACCGCCGGCGACGACGCAGAGGAGGACGACGAAGACGAAGATCCGGAGGAAGACGAACCGATCGAGCCGCCGGCGGCACCTGTCACGCAGCGCGGCGACGTCTGGATCCTCGGCTGCCATCGAGTCATGTGCGGAGACTGCACAAAACCGGAGGAGCGGGATCTGCTGCTCGACGGGGCCCGCCCGGAGGTGCTGCTCACGGATCCTCCGTACTGCTCCGGCGGCCAGAAGGAGAGCCAAAAGAGCACAGGCAGCATCGGAACGGACCGGAAGGACAAGAAGACGCCGATGATCGCGAACGACATCCTCAGCACGAGAGGCTACCAGCACTTGATCGCCGGCGCTCTGAAGGACATCCCCTGCCTGTTCTGCTACGTCTTTACAGACTGGCGCATGTGGGTCTACCTGTTCGACATCGTCGAGGCTGCAGGCTTCGGAGCGAAGTCGATGATCGTCTGGGACAAGGGCACGCCGGGCATGGGCGTCGGCTGGCGCTCGCAGCATGAGATCATCCTGTTCGGCGCCAGAGGGACCACACACTTCGACGGCCACAAGGGCTATGGGAACGTCCTCAGCGTCTCGAGATCCGGGAACGACCTGCACCCGACACAGAAGCCAGTCGAGCTGATCAGTAGCGTCGTCGACAATATGGACTGGGCGACGGGCTTCTATGATCCCTTCGGAGGGAGCGGGACGACTCTGATCGCCTGCGAGGACAACGGTGCCCAGGCCTACGTCATGGAACTGACGCCGGGCTACACCGACGTCATCGTCGAGAGGTACATCCGCCACACCGGCAGGGCAGATGTGAAGTGCATTCGCAACGGTCGAGAGCTGACCAGGGCGGAGATCATGCCGCTGCTCAGCAGAGCGATCGAGGGAGGTGAAACCGGCTAAAGCGCCAGGAGATCATGAAAAAAACGAACGCGATCAAGGAACGGCTGAACGGCCACAGGAGACTCCTCCAGCGGCTTCACGCCATGGAGCAGGAGCTCGAATACCTTCGGAACCCTGGGCCCAAGATCCCAAGGCTGACACACACGCCCAGGGGCGGAGGGCTGCCCGGCGATCCGGTGGCCGAAGCGACCGACCAGATCATCGAGCTCGAAAAACGAGTGGCGCAGAAGCGGGAAGAAATCGAGGCCGACTGGGCGGAGCTGGAGCCTGTTGTGGAGGATCTGCAGCCGGTGGAGACGCTCGTCGTCAACCTCCGATACATGCACGGGGCGGAGTGGCCCGAGATCAGCCGGATCATCTACGGCAAAGCGGACGACTATGAGGTCGAGATCGACCGCTACATGAACAAGACCTTCAAGATCCACGGTCGGGCGCTGCTGACAATGGCCGAAAAGTGGGCGACTTCTTCCGGCAATCCGTAGGAAATCCAGAGGAAATCCGAAAGAAAGTCACAAATCCGCAGTAAATGGCAGCAATCGGAATTGAACGGCAGGCCGGGCCCGTGGTATAAGCAAAAATGAAAAAGACCGTCGAGGGACTTCTCCCCCGGCGGATCTTTTTATTCACAGCGCAGGAAGGAGGCGGAGGCATGTCTGTCCCGAAGGGCATGAGCGGCACGCTCAACGTGTTCCTCAGCAACTACGCAGAGGTCAAGGATCGGCTCGAAAAAAAGCAGAAGGCAGCGGAGAAGGCCGTCAAGAAGACCGTCTCAGACTTCAAGAGCAGGGCGCCCGCCTGGATCAGCGCAGCCGTCGCCGAGACGTACAACATCAAAAAGGCGGAGGTCAAGGACGCCATCACCGGCAAGAGGTCGGTCGGCAAGATCAACGTGGGGGGCATCGCCGTCGACAACGTGCAGATCGAATACTCTGGCCGCCCGCTCACTCCAACCCACTTC
This sequence comes from uncultured Clostridia bacterium, assembly GCA_946629065.1. Classification (GTDB taxonomy): domain Bacteria; phylum Bacillota; class Clostridia; order Oscillospirales; family Oscillospiraceae; genus Limivicinus. Next base: position 37,986 of record CAMOXK010000011.1, on the reverse strand, counting down.
AAAATGAAACCCACCAAGATCCCAGCCAAGAGGGCGCAGGACTACAGGAGGGTCCCAGGGGGAGGGGTAGGAGAAGGAGGGGGGGACGTCGCCATGGTCCGCCCCCCGGCCCCATACAACATCACGGCGGAGGTCTACCGGGGGAAGCGTAAGACCATAGGTGGCACAGCCTTCCTCGGCTCCAACGGGGGCGGCGGGTACATCCCGTTCCAGAGAGAGGGGGACGGGCGCACGCCGATCAAGAGCATCAAGACGGTCAGCGTCCCCCAGATGATCACGAACCCACAGGTCTCCGAAAAGATCACCGAGGCAATCGACGAAGGCCTTCGCAAGAGACTCGAGCATCACCTCGAGCAAGAGATGAAGAAAGTGTAGAAAAAAGCGCGGAGAAAAAAGCAAAAAGCGAAGCAGGCCCAGCTCCGGGCGAGCGACTGAAAAAATTTGAAAAAAATTTTTTCACGGGTCCTTCTGAGCGTTTTTGCCGCCTGCGGTGCTTGCGAGCCCAGAAATCGCGCAGACGCCGGGAAAGTTTTTCGGCGCTTTACTTTACCAAACCAGGCCGCGGGAGGTGGTCCACATGGCCGAACGGAAGAAGGCGGCGGAGCTGCCGGGCTACGTCAAGGCCAAGGACGTCGCCGAGCTCCTCGACCTGACGATCCAGCGCGTCGGTCAGCTCCGGAAGGAGGGCGTGCTGGTCCAGTACAAAACGCCGGCCGGTGACCGATACAAGCTGGTCGAGGCCGTGAAGTCATACATCCGGTACCTGCGATCCCAAACGGGATCCAAGGGGAACCCGTGGGAGGAGAAGAAGGCAAAGGCAGAGGCCGAGCTCAAGGAAGCGAAGGCAGCGATCGCCATGATGCAGCGCTCAGAGCTCGAGGGCCAGATGCACCGCAGCGAAGACGTCGAGGCCGTCCTCTCTGATCTGGCTTCGGAGATCCGCAGCATGATCACCGCCCTCCCAGGGCGCCTGGCCGTAGACACGGCGCAGATCAAAACGCCGGAGGAGGAGGCCATCCGGATCCGGGACGAGTGCTATGAAATCCTGAGCGCCCTCGCGTCGTATCAGTACGATCCCGAGAAGTTCCGGCGCCGGGTGAAGGAGCGCAAAGGTGCCGACATTATCGACGAAGGAGATTAAAAGCGACAACCGGATCGACCGCCTGAACAAGGTGATCAGCAGATCCGTCGCCATATTCACACCGCCGGAGGCTCTGACGGTCGCGGAGTGGGCCGACAAGAAGCGGCGACTCCCAGACACGGCATCAGAGCCCGGCCCCTGGAGAACATCCAGGACGCCATATCTGCGGGAGCCCATGGACGCCTTCACGGATCCCAGGGTACACAAGATCGTCGTGGTGGCAGCCTCACAGGTCGGCAAGTCGGAGTTCGAGCTTAACGCCATCGGCTACATCATCGACCAGGATCCGGGGACGATCCTTTACATCCACCCGAGTCTCGAGGAGGCTCGAAAGTTCAGCCGGCAGCGCCTCGCGCCGATGATCCAGGACTGCAAGGTCCTGAAGACGAAGGTCGCAGACGTCAAGGCAAAGGACAGCAGCAACACGATCCTGCAGAAGATCTTCCCTGGCGGATCCATCACCCTGATCGGATCCAACACGCCGCGAGCCCTGGCGTCCACGCCTGTCCGCTACGTCATCGGCGACGAGCACGACCGCTGGGCGATCAGCGCCGGCAAAGAGGGCGATCCCTGGAAACTGGCGGAGCGACGCCAGACCACATTCTACAACCGGAAGGCGATCGACGTCAGCACGCCGACCATAAAGGGGGCGAGCAGCATCGAGACCAGCTTCTACGAGGGCACCCAGGAGCGCTGGTGCCATCAATGCCCGGAGTGCGGTGAGTTCTCCGAGATCGACTTCGACGACATCAAATTCGAGCCTACCGTGACGCGAGTCGGCAGCAAGAAGATCTGGGGCATCAAGGCACCGCCTCAATGGTGCTGCCCGAACTGCGGCTGCCTGATCCCGGAGGAAACCATGCGCCGGCAGCCGGCGAAGTGGATCGCGGCAAATCCGGACGCCTATGAGAAGGGCGTCAAGAGCTACTGGCTCAACGCCTTCTCCTCGCCGTGGACGCCCTGGACGCAGATCGTGATCGAGTTCCTGGAAGCAAAGGACGATCCCCTCCGCCTGCAGGTCGTCTACAACACCCTCCTCGGCAAGCTCTGGGAGGAGCGGGGCGACCTCGTGGACGAGGACACCATGCTCGCCCGGCGGGAGGACTACGGGACGAACCCGGACGGATCTCCGACGGAGCTGCCTGACGGCGTCCTCGTTCTCACAATGGGCGTCGACACACAGGACAACCGGCTCGAGTATGAGGTCCTCGGCCACGGCCAGTACGGCGAGACCTGGGGGATCAAGCGCGGGTACATCATGGGCCGTCCGGACACCCGGGAAGTCTGGGCGAAGCTGGACGACATCATCCAGCACGTCTACAAGTTCAAGCACGGCCGCGGGCTGCGGATCTCGATCACGCTGATCGACTCCGGCGGCCACTTCACCCAGGAGGTTTATGAGGCCTGCAGGGCGCGGCAGCCATACCGCGTCTTTGCTATCAAGGGCAAGGGCGGCGAGGACGTGCCATACACGACACCGCCGTCGAAGGTGCCGATCCGCGAGAACAAACAGGTCACCTGCTGGCTCTACAGCATCGGTGTCGACGCCGGCAAGGCTGCCATCATGAGCAACCTGAAGGTCGGCGAGCCCGGCCCGAAGTTCTGCCACTTCCCGAAAGAGGAGGCCGCAGGCTACGACATCGGCTTCTTCAACGGCCTGCTCTCAGAGCGGCTTGTCCTCACGAACACCAAACGCGGAACGCGCTGGGCGTGGGAGAAGCTACCGGGCCATCAGAGAAACGAGCCCCTTGACTGCCGCAACTACGCGCTCGCCGGTCTTAGAATTATCAACCCAGACATGGACGCCATAGAGAGGCGCCTGAAAGGCGTGGCGCCGCCGGTACAGCAGACACAGCAGGCGCCGCAACGACGCAGAGGCGCCGTCAGGCGCCACGACAACGACGAATGGTAAGGAGGGGGACCGACATGGACAAGACTGAGATCCAGGCCCGGATCGAGTGGACACGCAAGGCACTCGATAAGGCCCGCGAGGGCTACATCCAACTCCTCGACGGCAACGTCGCGAGCTACAGCCTCGGCAGCAGATCTGTCACCCGGCTCGACATCGACAAGCTGCTCGCGCACATCAAGGCGCTGGAGAAGCAGCTCGAGGAGCTGGAGGCGCAGCTGAACGGCGGCAAGGCCCGGAAGGCCGTCGGGGCCGTTTTGGTAGATTGGTAGGTTATACGGCACGGAGTTCCGTGCTGCTTATAACAGGCGACGCCGGGGAGCTTTTGGCTCCTTTACTCTCCGGCGCCGCCACTCTTTTTGACAGGAGGTGAGCATCATCAGCAAGAACAGAAAACCCCTGCAGCTGTTCGGCATCTTCCGGAAGCGCCAGGCACCGCAGGCAAAGGGCTACAGCGAAGCCGGCGCGAGCCGGGTGAAGAAGTCCCTCAAGGGCTTCCGGGCTGCGAGCGGCTCTCCTCGTGAGGACATCGACTGGAACAATCAGACGCTCCGGCAGAGAGGCCGGATCCTCTACATGAGCACGCCGATTGCGAGATCCGCCATCGCTACGAACCGGACGAACGTGATCGGAATGGGCCTGCAGCTGAAGGCGAAGATCGACGCCGAGACGCTCGGCATGACTCCGGAGCAGGCGAAGGCGTGGCAGCATATCGCCGAGGAGGAGTTCGGGCTCTGGGCCGATCAGAAGCGGACATGCGACGCCACCGGCGTCAACACCTTCTACTCGATGCAGCAGCTCGCCTTCGTCTCATGGCTGACAAGCGGCGACGCCTTCGTGGTGATCAAGCAGGTCAAGCCCACACCGACGGCACCCTACAGCCTCCGGCTGCACATTGTCGAGGCAGACAGGATCCGGACGCCTGGGAAGACCGGTACCGTGATCACCGACGGCATCGCAGAGAACGGCAACCGGATCTATGACGGCGTCGAGGTCGACGAGTCCGGCGCAATCGTAGCCTACTACGTCGCGAACACCTACCCCTCCGAAGTCCTCGCTCCGGAGGCCGAGCAGTTTGTCCGCGTCGAGGCATACGGTGAGCGGACAGGTCTGCCGAACATTCTGCAGCTTATGGAGAGCGAACGTGCAGACCAGTACCGCGGCGTCTCCTACCTCGCACCCGTGATCGAGCCGCTGCTGCAGCTCCGGAGATACACCGACGCAGAACTCTCCGCCGCTGCGATCGAGGCCTGCTTCACCGGCTTCGTAAAGACCACGGCCTCGCCGGCTGACAACCCGTTCAACGAGGTCGGCTGGGGGAACGTGGGTGACACTCCGATCAATCAGCAGGAGACCACGACGAGCCCGAACGAGTACGAGCTGGGCGCCGGCATGATCAACTACATGGAGCCCGGCGAGGACATCGTCTTCGCGGATCCAAAGCGACCGGCCGGCGGCTTCGACGCCTTCGTCACGAGTGTCTCGACGCAGATCGGCGCCGCCCTGGAGATCCCGAAGGACCTGCTGCTCAAGGCGTTCAACGCCAGCTACTCGGCCAGCCGTGCCGCGCTCCTGGAGGCCTGGAAGGCTTTCCAAATGCGCCGCCGATGGTTTGTCGAGGACTTCTGCAGACCGGTCTATGAGATCTGGCTGAGTGAGGCAATCGCCCGCGGCAGGATCTCTGCCCCTGGCTTCTTCTCGGATCCGCGGATCCGGCGGGCCTACATCGGCAGCGAGTGGATCGGTCCGTCTCAGGGTATGCTCGATCCGACGAAGGAGATCGAGGCGGAAGCGAAGGCCATCGAGCACGGCTTCAGTACTCACGAGCAGTCGACGATCCGCCTGAACGGCGGCTCGTGGCAGGACAACATCATCCAGCTCGCCATCGAGGCGCAGCTCAAGAAGGACGCAGGACTCACCCAGGAGCCACAGAGCCCGTCGCCCGAACAACCTGAGAAGGAGGAACAGGAAGATGAAGAAGATCCGCCCGACAATTCTGGCAGGACCTAACCCCAGCTCCGGCGCTGCGAGGTGCTGGAACATCGCGAGCGTCTCCGAGGAGGAGGGCGAGATCGTCCTCTATGGCGACGTCGTTTCCCAGCAGCCCGTCGACTGGTGGACCGGAGAGCCTGAGCCCGGCCTGTTTATCACGCCGGAGGGCTTCATGCAGGATCTCGAAACCGTCCGCGGCAAGAGCAAGGTCACCGTCAAGCTGAACAGCTGCGGCGGCGATCTATACACCGGCATCGCCATCCACAACGCCATCAAGGCCCTCGGCGCCCATGTGGACGTCGTCGTGGAGGGCATCGCCGCAAGCGCCGCGTCCGTGATCATGTGCGCCGGCGACACCGTCCAGGTCTACCCGGGCAGCCTGGTCATGATCCACGAGCCCGCCTGCACCGTCGTCGACTACTGCAACATCGACGACCTCAAGCAGATCATCAAAATGCTGAACGCAGGCATCGACGCGGCTGCGGAGGTCTATGCAGCGAAGACCGGCACCGAGATCGACAAGCTGAAGGCCATGATGCACAAGGAAACGTGGATGACCGGCAAGCAGGCCATCGAGAACGGCTTCGCCGACGAGCTTCTCACCGGTGCCGGCCCCGACATGAAGATGATCGGCAAGGACGTCCTCATGGTCGCCGGCGTGCGTCATGACGTCAAGGGCCTCCACATCCCGGACGGCCTGCACATCCCCAGTGTTTCCGCAGCGGCCAAGGCTGCAGAAATTAAATCGCCCGGCAACGCCGGAGCACAAACAGAAGGAGGAACAAAGACAATGTTCAACACCACCGCAGAACTCAGAGCGGCGGAGCCGCAGCTGGTCGAACAGATCGAGGCCGCTGCCGTGTCCGACGCCGTCACCAACGAACGGGCAAGATTGCAGGCGATCGACGAGATCGCGGCGTCCGTCGGTGACGCCGAAATGGTGCAGGAGGCCAAATACGGCAAGACCGCCTGTACCGCCGAGCAGCTCGCGTTCCGTGCCATGAAGAAGCACGCGCAGCTCGGCACGAGCTTCCTGCAGGCGTCCGCCGCCGACAATGCGGCATCCGGCGCCCAGCAGGTCCAGGCAGCCGCCTCCAAGGGCGACGAAGATAAGCCGCTGACCAAGGAACAGCGCATGGCCCAGGGCCGCGCTGACGCCAAGGCAGCCATGAACAAGAAGGAGGGCTAAACTATGGCACGCTATCTCAGCAAGAAGGTCGACACCATGGAGTTCGACGGCCTGATCTCCGGGCTGACTCCCCAGGCGAAGGTCACTGGCGCCACCATCCGTAAGCTGGCCGCTGCCGAGACCCTGGTCCGCGGCACCGTCCTCGCTAAGAGCTACGGCAGCGCCGGCGACAGCAAGTGCGTCGTCCTTGGCAACTCCGCAGCCAGCAACGAGACTCTCACCCCCTGCTACATCCTGGCGGACGACGTTGAGGTCGGCACCGCTGCCGACGTCAACGTAGCGGTCTACGACATGGGCTGCTTCAACCCGAACAAGCTCGTCGCCAAGACGGGCTACACCATCACCGAGGCGGATAAGGACGCCCTGCGCCAGCGCGGGATCTTCCTGGAAACCGCGTCCGCCGCACGATAAGGAGGACAAAGGAAATGGCTAACAACATCAACTTCTTCGACACCTACTACATGGCCGGCATGGTCGAGGAAATCGTTCCCGAGACCACCTTCTTCCGGGACCGCTACTTCAGCGAGACCGAGGAGTTCAACACCGAGAAGGTGCTGGTCGAGTACATGGACGGCGACCGCAAAATGGCGCCCTTCGTGGATCCTCGCGCCGGCGACATCCCCGTCGAGCGCGAAGGCTACGAGCTGTACGAGTTCACCGCACCCATGATCGCGCCCTCCCGGGTCCTCACCATTGACGACCTGACCAAGCGCGGCTTCGGTGAGGCGATCTACGCGAACAGCACGGCCGCCGAGCGTGCCCGCCGTCTGCAGGTCCGCGACCTGAGCGACCTCACCCGGCGGATCGTCCGCCGTGAAGAGTGGATGGCCGCTCAGACCATGATCAACAACGGCGTCACCATCCAGGAGTACATCGACGCAGCGACCACCGGCCGCAGCCTGCCGATCTACTTCTACGACACCAACAAATCCAACCCCGGCATCTACACCGTCTCCGGCGTGTGGAGCACTTTCGCCGCCATGCAGGCGGACGTCGAGGCCATGTGCGACGAGCTGGCGGAGTCCGATCTTCCCGCAGCTGATCTGATCCTGGGCTCCACCGCCTGGGCGACTGTCAAGCAGTTCACCGACCTGCAGAACCTCCTCGACAAGCGCCACGAGTACATCGGCGACCTCGAGTCCCGGATCGTGGCCCCCGGCGTCACCCACGTCGGCGCCCTGGACTTCAACGGCTACATGCTGAACATCTTCGTCCCGAAGCAGCGCTACAAGGGCGACGACGGCAACATGGCGAGCTTCTTCCCCGCGACGTCCGCCCTCGTCACCGCGCCTGGCTGCGGTAAGCGTTTCTATGGCGGCATCACCCAGATCCCCTACGGCTCCGACGAGCTGGAGACCTTTGTGGGCCAGCGGATCCCGAAGCTGATCGTCGACCAGGAGAAGGACATCCGCAAGCTGCGCCTCGCCTCCCGCGTCGTCACCGCGCCCAAGAACAAGGCGCCCTGGCGCTACGCTGCGAGCGTCGTGTCCAGCACCTGATCCGGGCGTAAGAAAGGAGCGAAAGCATCATGAAGATCCAGATCATCAGCGGGACCTATGGGCTCCGCGTGAACGGCTACACCGTAATCCGGAAGACTTCGGACGATCCTCCCTTTGACGTCAGCGACGACGAGGCCGCCCGCCTCGTCAAGCTGCGCGTCGCCAGGATCGTCGGCAACCCCTCCGTCGAGACTCCCGCCGAGGAGCCCGTGCAGCCGGATCCGGAGAAGGACGAGGACGGCGAGATCACCGAGACCCTGCCCGCCTACTCCGAGAGCATGAAGCTCGCGGAGCTCAAGGAGGTCGCCGCTGCGTATGGCGTAGACGCGAGCAAGGCCAAGAGCAAGGCCGAGGTGATCGCTCTGATCGAAGCAGCGAAAGCTACCGATCAGGACGACGAGCAGCCGCCCGAGATCTCTGCGGCTCTGCCTGAGTAATGAGCCTGCGCGACACGATCGCCCTGGACAACGAGAACGTCTTCTTCGAGCTCGAGGACTTCGCTGAGAAGCACACCGTCGAAGGCGTGGAGATCTCCATCGTGATCGACAACGACCACCTGGAGAAGCTCCAGGCCGGCCAGAACCTCGGCATCGCCGAGTCTGACCTGCTGATCTTCGGCAGGACGGCAGAACTCCCCAAGAAGAAGACGCCAGGCTCGCTGATCAACATCGACGGCCGGGAGTACATCGTCGACTACTGGTCGGACAACAAGGGCGTCTCTCAGATCACACTACGCCAGAACAGGACCGTCTAAGGAGGGCGCAGCATGACACTCACCACGATCATCGACAACGTCGCGAAGTGGGCGCAGGAGTCCATCTGCAACGGTCTCAAGCTGAAGCTGCCTAATGACGAACGGAACGACAATGGCTTCCCGGGCGAGACCGTCACGCCGACCGCCTTTCCCATGTTCGTACCAGCGAAGGACCGGCTGCCGCCTAATGTGGCGGCGCCGATCCCTTCGCTCTGCGTGCAGTTCAAGGAAGGCAAGGATCAGCTCGTGGACGGCAAGCGCACCGTGAAGCTCCGGATCAGCCTGGCGACCTGGTCGCCCGGTGAGCACGGCACCGAGATCGTCGTCCCGGAGCCGGATCCGACCAAGCCAGGCGGGAACAGATACCACCGGAGAACCGGCGAGGATCTGGCCGCATACACCCGAAACATGGAAGGCTGGCGCGGCGTCATGAACTTCGCAGACCGGGCGCTCGAAGCGATCGAGAGCGCGGAGTTCATCGCCGGCCTCCGGCTCGTGAAGGAAGGCGACGGGCTCTCCTACGGCTCCTACACGCAGGAGGGGCAGATCTGGGACTTCTACCCCTACTGGTTTTTGTGGATCGACGTGATGCTTGAGTGTGGCGTCGTCCATAAAACACCCGACGCATATCAAAATCTACTCTGAAAGGAGAACAAACAATGGCATACAAGCACGGAACCTATGGCGAGCTCCGGGCCTCCAAGGTCAAGAGCTCGACCAACTCCGACACCGTCGTCGTGTATGTCGGTACTGCTCCTGTCAACCTCGTGAGAGGGTACGCGAACGCGGGGATCATCAACGCTCCGATCAAGCTGAGCAACATGGTCGACGCGCAGGCGAAGATCGGCTACGCGGCCGACTGGGACGCCTTCACCCTCTGCGAGGCCGTCGCCGAGCACTTCGACAACACGGTCGGCAACGTCGGCCCCATCTACGTCATCAACGTGCTGGATCCCACCACCCATCGGAAGTCGGAGAATACCAGCATCTCCGTCGCCTTCTCCGGTGGCCGCGGCGAGTTCGCCTCCAGCACGATCATCCTCGACACGATCGCCATCCAGGACAAGGTCGAGGGCACCGACTACGAAGTGGCCTACAACTTCAACACCGGCAAGGTCGTCATCACGTCCATCGGTGAGACGCAGCTCTCCGGCAACGTCTCCGTCTCGTTCCGCGAGGTCAACACCTCCACGGTGCAGGCGTCCGCCATCATCGGCTCCGTCAGCGACTCCGGAGTCTACACCGGCCTCGCTGCTCTCGCTCTGCTCTATCAGCGCGAGAACGTAGTGGCGAACGTCATCGCCGCCCCCGGCTGGTCCCACATCCCGGCGGTCTATACCGCCATGGTCTCCGCCGCGAAGAAGATCAACGGCCACTGGGACGCCTTCGTCGTCGCGGACATTCCTCTCGTCGACACCAATCCCGTCGACACCATCGCCAAGGCGATCGCATGGAAGACGGACAACGGCTACACCTCCGAGTTCTCCAAGGTCTGCTGGCCTATGGTGCCGGACGGCAGTGGCCGGCGCTTCCACCTGTCCACGGTGACCGCTGCGACGATGCAGCGCGTCGACTCCGAGCACGACGGCATCCCCTTCGAGTCCCCGTCCAACAAGGCCATCATGGCGACCGGCCAGTTCTTCGGCGCCGCTGCCTCCAACATGGGCTACGACCAGCAGACCGCGAACGCCCTCAACGAGAAGGGCATCACCACCGCCGTCTACTGGGGCGGCCAGTGGGTCCTCTGGGGCCCGCACACCGCGGCCTACAGCTACGGCGGAGACATGGATCCCCGGTCCATCTTCGACTCCTCGATCCGTATGCTCATGCACATCACCAACGGCTTCCAGCTGCGTCATGGCGTCCGCGTCGATGCTCCCATGAACATCAACGAGCGGGACACCATCATCAGCGCAGAGCAGGAGGTCCTCGACAGCTACGTCGGCATCGGCGCCCTCCTGGGGACTCCGACCGTCGAGTTCATCGAGTCCGAGAACCAGGAGGCCAATCTCGTCAACGGCGACTTCGTCTGGGATCTCGAGGCCACTCCCACGCCGCCCTTCAAGAGCGGGACGATGAGGGTGACCTACACCGACGAAGGCTTCGCCGCCTATTTTGGAGGTGAATGATCATGTGGATGGATCTCAAGAGCGCAATCGCGGCCGACACCGTGTACGCTGACAACAAGCTCGTCGGCAAGGACGTCAACTTCACCCTGCCGAGCATCACCATGCAGACCGCAGAGGTCAAGGCCATGGGCACCATGACCGTCCCCATCATCGGCCTGCTGGACGACATGGAGCTCGCCATCACCAAGATCGGCATCGACGCCGGCCTCGGCCGTCTGTCCCGCCTGGAGAAGCAGAACCTCGAGTTCCGCTGGGTCCAGAGCGTCGTCAAGAGTGACGGCGCCACGAGCGTCGAGGGCTGCAAGGCCTTCGTCCGCTGTATGCCGAAGGCTCTGCCCGGCATCGGCGTCGAAGTCGGCAGCGCCCCGGAGAATGAGCTGACCTACGGCGTGAGCCGCCTGCAGATCTTCTGCGCCGGCAAGGAGTTCCTCCTGATTGACCGCCTGGCAGGCAAGCTCCGCATCGACGGCAAGGACTACATGGCCCCCGTCCAGAACATGCTCTAATCATCAATCAGAGGCCTCGGGAGCGATCCCGGGGCCTCTCTACAACAAAAGGAGGACAACATGAACGGAGTCATCAAACTCAGAAACCCGATCGACGTCAACGGCAAGAAGGTCAAGGAGCTCATCTACGACACCGACGCCATCACCTCGCAGCACTTCGCCGAAGCTGACGCCCGCAAGATGAAGGCGTCCGGCGCCAAGAGCGGCAACCTCGCCGGCGCCGTAGAACTCGACTACAGCTTCCACCTCTACCTCGGCTTCGCTGCCATCGTTGCAGTCAATCAGGAGATCGACTTCAACGACCTGGAGCGGCTGCAGGGCGGTGACCTCATGCAGGTCATGAAGGTGGGTAGAAATTTTACGCTGAAATCGGACGAGGAGTCACCCGACGACGACTCCAGCGAGCCATCCGAGACTTCGCCCGATGCTACCACACCTCAGTCGCCGACCTCGAGCGAAGACCTGTAAAGACCTTCCTCGTCGAGTACGCCGAGGCAGCCGAGGATCTCGCTGAGGAACAGAAGCGGCGAGAACAAAGCATGAAGCGCATGAAGCCACCACACAGGAAGCGGAGGTGAGGAAGTGGCTAAAGGCAAGACACTACAGTCGATCGTCGAGATCGCCGGCTCCATTTCCCCGACTCTCGGAAAGGCAGTCAGCGGCGCCGTCGGTATCGTTGACAAGCTGAACCTGAAAGCCCTGGCCGTGGGTGCCGCAGTCGGCGGGATCGCCGTCGGCACCGGCAAGGCCGTCGTGGAGGCCAGCAAGTATCTCGTGGATCTCGGCGGCAAGTTCGACGAGGTCACGGACAGCATCCGCATCGGTACCGGAGCTACAGGCGACGCCCTGGACGCCCTCATGGACGACTTCGACGCAGTCTACAGCTCCGTTCCGACCTCCATGGAGGACGCCAGCAAAGCGATCGCAGACTACAACACGCGCCTCGGGCTGACCGGGCCCGTCCTGCAGGATCTTTCCGTCCAGGCGATCCAGGTCGCGGACATGCTCGGCGACGACCTCGGGACCGTGATCGAGTCCTCCTCGAAGGCCTTCCAGGCGTGGAACATCGACGCCGAGAACATGGGCGACGCCATGGACTACGTCTTCAAGGCTTCACAGAGCACCGGCGTCGGCTTTTCTGACCTGCTCGCGACGGCGCAGCAGTTCGCCCCACAGCTTCAGGAACTCGGCTACAGCTTCGAGGAGTCGATCTCTCTGATCGGGCAGCTGGACAAGGCCGGCGTAAACACGTCGGAGGTCCTCGGTGCCATGAAGAAGGCAACCGCGAACTTCACCAAGGAAGGCAAGACTGCGAGCCATGGGATCGCGGAGTATGTCGAAGCCATCAAGAATGCGGAAACCTCAACAGAAGCGGCAGGCATCGCCGCGGAGATCTTCGGCACTAAGAGCGCAGCCATGATGGCGGAGAACATCCGCAACGGCACGCTCGACGTCGCGGCCCTCACCGAGGAGCTTGAGGCAAACGCCGAGACGATCAACGGCTGCTCCGAGGACACCTACGACTTCGCTGAGCGGCTGCAGCTGTTCAAGCAGAAGGCCGAGGTCGCGTTCCGCCCCCTTGCGAACACCATGTTCGACTCGCTCAACGAGCTCATGCCGGTCGCGGCTGATCTCATGGAGGGCATCATCCCTCTGATCGAGGGCATGGTCGAGCAGCTGAAGCCCATGGTGGAAAATCTGATCCCTGTGATCGTTCCGCTGCTTCAGGAGCTCGTCCCGGTCCTGCTCGACATCGCGGGCACGCTGCTCGGCGAGCTGATCCCGCCGGTCATTGACATCGTCACGACGATCGTCCCGGTGCTGATCCAACTGCTCCAGCTGGTCGCCCCGATCCTCGCACAGTTAATCAAATCCATCCTGCCGGTGCTTGTCAGCCTATTCCAGCGGATCGTCCCGGTCCTCATGCGAGTCGTCCAGGCGATCCTCCCCGTGGTGATCCGGCTGGTCAATGCCATCCTGCCGCTGCTGAGTGAGCTGATCACCTCGATCCTCCCGCCCATCCTTGACCTGATCGACCAGCTCCTCCCGATGGTGCTCTCCATCGTGGAGGCCGTACTCCCCATTATCATCCAGCTGCTCGACACTCTGGTCCCCATCCTGATCCAGATCATCGAGGCTGTCCTGCCCGTAATCAACGAGCTCCTGAGCGCCCTCATGCCGGTCATCCTTCAGATCGTGGAGGCCGTCCTCCCTGTTCTGATCGAGGTCCTGAACGTGTTGACGCCCATCCTCGACCTGCTCCTCCAGCTACTCCAGCCGATCCTCGATCTGTTCATCGCTCTGATCACGCCGATCCTCGACCTGATCAGCACGGCGATCGGTCCGCTGATCGAGATCTTCGGCTCTCTGATCTCGGAGATCCTCGAGCCAATCCAGCCGATACTCGAGTTCCTGGCTCAGCTGTTCGGCGACGTGCTCGGCGGCGCGATCGAGGGCATCCAGCCCATCATTCAGGCGCTCCAGGACGTCTTCAGCGGCCTGATCGACTTCATCACCGGTGTCTTCGAGGGCGACTGGGAAAAGGCCTGGAACGGCGTCGTAGAGCTGTTCAAAGGCATCTTCAACCTGATCCCGTCTTTTGTCGAGTTCGTGATCAACGGAGCCATCGACTTGATCAACGGGATCCTGAAGGGCATCAACTCCGTCTCGCAGTATGTCGGCCTGGAGATCGGCCTGATCGACCACGTCTCGCTCCCGAGACTGGCGGCCGGCGGCTTCACCGAGGGCATCAGCATCGCAGGCGAAGCCGGCACCGAGGCCGTGATCTCCTTCGACCCGGCCTTCCGGAAGCAGAACATCGAGTACTGGCTGCAGGCCGGCGAGATGCTCGGCATCGGCGAGGGAAACACCGTCAACACAGCAGGCAAGCTCCTCACGCTGGACGACTTCAGCCTGAACGACATGGCCGGCGGGACGACGATCATCTACTACGACTTCAGCGGCTTCACCTGGTCGCCGACCTTCGGCGATCTCGGCAGCAACGACGACGAGGATCTCATGGACAAACTCAGAGACCACGAGGCCGAGTTCTTTGACTGGCTGGAGGAGTGGCTGCGTGTCAGAGAGGAGGGACGGTATTGCAACGTGTAACCGGCTACCTGACCTACAGGACGCAGGCGGGCGACACCTTCGACTCTCTCGCCCTGACAATGTACAACGCCGAGCAGCTCGCCAAATACATCATCGAGTTCAACCCGGACTATGCCGACGTCATCATCTTCGACGGAAACATCGAGCTCCGGCTCCCCATCGTCGAAAGCACCGAAACGCCGGAGACTCTGCCGCCGTGGAGGATCTCGACATGAAGCTGATCATCAACGGCGTCGACATCTTCGACAAGGTCTCGGTCCGCTACTGTGTCCACGACATGCACGCAGCGGACCGGGCCGATGCTCTGACCATCCGCTTCAACGACCCGAAGGGCTTCTGGAGCATGTGGCAGCCGGCAGCCGGCAGCGTGATCTCCTTCGAGGGAGACACCGGCGGAAGAACCGGCAGAATGTTCATCCATTCCACGAGACCGGAGAACGGCGTCTACACCCTGCGGGCCTTCTCGACGCCTACGATCGGTGCCGCGAAAGCAAGCCGATCCTGGACCGGCGTCCACTTCTTTCAGATCGCCAACGAGGTCGCACAGCGGCTCGGCCTGGAGTACAAGAACTACGGCTGCACCGATCAGCTCTACCGCTACATCGCCCAGGAGAACGAGACAGATCTCGCCTTCTTCTCCCGGCTCTGTATGCTGGAGGGCTACCAGGCGATCGTCTACGACGGGAAGCTCGTTACCTATGACGAGCACTACATCGAGCAGCAAACGCCGGCGGCAGCCATTGAGATCGGCGCAGGCGGCGTATTTGCCTACCAGGACAGAAGCGGCGAGGCATACAGCTCCGCCGTGATCTCGTCCGGCAGCTTCTCCGGATCCTTCACGGTCCCGGGAAGCAAAACAAAGCGGATCCTCCGCCCGGCGGATCCGATCAAAGTCACAAGCAACGCAGAGGCGACACGCTTCGCCCGCGGGATCCTTCGGGCTGCGAACAAAGGGCTCACGAGCGGGAGTTTCTGCCGTGAGCTCATGCCCGGGTATGCAGCGGCGAGTCTGATCCGCCTCACAACGACAAAAGCCGAAGGATGGAACGGCACGATCTTCCTGACCAGGGTGAGACACGATCACATCAGGAACACGACGACCGTCTTCTTCCGACGGCCGCTGGAGGGCTACTAATGGGATATATCGAGAAGGGAAAGATCACGAGCGTCGACGGCAGCACGGCACGGGTGATCCCATGCAGCGAGGCCGGGCTTGTGTCCGCCCAGGTCGTCGTCCCGTGGTACCTGCGCTCCGGCGCTATCTCTAAGGGCACCGAGGTCGTCTATGCGATCTTCGACGATCAGAGCGGGATCATCCTCGGCAGGGCCGACGGAAACCTCCCAGACCTGGTCCTCGGCGGCGTGAGTCTGAAGACGCACACCCACCCGATCACCGAAGGAGATCCGGCGACAGGCCGCCCGACATAAGGAGGCGATCAGCTTGTCCGTACAAGCAAAATGGAGAGACATGACCTTCGAGATCTCCACGAAGAAGGTCAACCCCGTCGAGGATCTGACGTTCTCCTACGAACAGATCGCCGACAACAATCGAGACGCCGAAGGCACTCCGCAGACGAACGAGAGAGGGACGCAGCTGTTCCCTCTCTCGTTTTCTGTTACGCTGCACTCCGGCGCCGGCATCGACGTCCGCAGCGAGATCCAGAAGTGGAGGGACAGGGTCACAAAGACCGGCTACTTCTACCTTGAGGGCAAGTCTCTCGGCCCGGTGGTCCAACTACGGAAGGTGCAGGTCAAGAACACCATGCTCGACGACCTCGGTCGGATCCGGCTGGCGTCTCTGGCGTTCACTTTCAAGGAGTACGACCGGAAGACGACCTCGGTGATCGACACATCCGCCCTAAATGTGGGCGCCGAGACGAAGGAGAAGGCGGACCGAAAGCCGGTGAACGCCGGAGCAGCGTCCGCCGAGAGATCCACGATCAAGGTCGGCGCCATGGTCAAGATCACCGGGACGAAGTACTACTCCGGCCAGAAGATCCCCGACTGGGTGCTGCAGCGCAGCCACAAGGTCAGCCAGATCTCCGGAGAACGGACGCTCCTCGGGCATCCGGACGGGATCAACAGCTGGGTCTATACAAACGAGCTGACGCTCGTGTAGGAGGTGCATCATGAAATCAAGCGGAAACGGCACGCCGGAACAGTGTGCGGTCAACCTGCTCCTGATCACGAGGGGTGAGGTCCCATACGACAGGATCAAGGGCCGCGACGCATCGCTCGTTGATGCACCGATCTCGACGGCCGGCACAGACGCAGAAACGGACGCCGAGTGGCTGCTCAGCACCTACGAGCCGCGGCTCAAGGTGAACAGCGTCGACATCGCCGGCACGATCGCAGCCGTCGGAGATCTCGGCGTAAATGCTTATATTTCCACACGAAAGGAGGCGCCGAGGTGAGCGATCTCAACTTCATCACCACTGACACCAAGGAGATCTACGACACAATCATCACGTCCCTCGAGAACGGCGTGGCCGAGCCTCTGTACCCTGGTGACGAGCGCCGCATCTACGGCGAGGCCTTCGTGCCGATCGTTGTGGCCGTCTACAGCGCCGTCAACGACGCCTGCAGGCAGAAGATGCTCCGATATGCCCGGGGCGCTGTTCTTGACGCCATCGGCGAGAACGCGGGCCTCGTGCGTATTGACGCACAGAAGGCGACGACGACTCTGCGCTTCTCAATCGGAGAGGCAATGCCCATGAACATCACCATCCCGGCTGGCACGCGAGTCACCGGTGACTTCGAGCACTACTTCCTCACGGACACCACGGTCGTCCTGGCGGCCGGCAGCACCCACGTCGACGTCACGGCCACAGCGGACGAGGGCGGTGTAGACTATAACGCCATCCCAGTCGGCGGCCTGAACATCCTGGTCGACCTGCTGGCCTACATCGACAACGTGAGCAACCTGACGGCCACTGAGGGCGGCAACGACACTGAGACGGACGACGGCTTCCGCGAGCGGATCCGGGCAGCATCCAACAAAATCACCACGGCAGGCCCGGCGGCTTCCTACCGATACTGGGCCATGCAGGCGGATCCGACGGTGGCTGACGCCATCATCGAGAACAAGCGCCAGACTCTCACGAAAGAGCTGCAGGTCATGACGGTCGTCGGTGACGGATCCAACACGGAGATCGCCGTGCTCGGAGGTGACAGGCTGCTCCTGGACACCCTCGTCGTGAAGGCACACGGATCGGCGACTGCTGCCGAGATCCTGACGGACTACAGCGCGAGCTACAGCGACAACCTGCTCATGATCTCGATCGTCTCCGCCGGAGTCCTCGCCGGGGCCGAGTCCCTGGACATCACCATCGACCGGACGCTCGAGTGCTCCGTGGTGATCACGCCGATCCTCTACGGCGGCGAGATCCCAACCGCGACGATCCTGCAGAAGGTCCTCGAGTCCTGCAGCGCCGACGACGTCCGGCCGCTGAACGACCACGTCGAAGTCCAGGCCCCACAGGTCCAGACCTACGACATCGAGCTCGTCTACTACACGACGCTCGCGGACGAGGCGAACTGCGTGAAGGCTGTGGAAGGCGACGGCGGCGCGATCGACCAGTACATCTACTGGCAAGGCTCCGCCCTGAACAGGGACATCAATCCCGACTACCTCCGCAAGCTGATCCTCACGCCCCAGGGCGAGGACGACGATCTCGTCGGCGCCATCCGTGTGCAGATCGTCAAGCCGGTCTATACGGAGCTCAGCCCGACCGTGGTGGCGAAGTTCTCCGGCAGCAAGGTCGTCCGGCACATTGTAAGGGGGGACTGACGACATGGGGATGAACCTCGAGAACGTAGACATCATCCGACTGCTCCCTGTGTTCATGCGGGACGACGAGGCCGTCGTGGCACTCTCCAAGGCCATCAACGAACTGATCCGCGGCCCCGGATCCGAGATCAAGCGGCTCCGGGAATGGGACCAGATCGACAACATGAGCGCCGCAGAGCTCGACGAAATGGCCTGGGAAATGTCTCTCGAGTGGTACGATCCCACCGTCGGCATCGAGAGCAAGCGGGCAACGCTGAAGGCTGCGAGGGCACTCAAGGAGAAAGCCGGCACGAAATGGGCCGTCGTGGAGGCGGTCCGCGCTGCCTATGGCGTGGCGCCGGAGATCTCCGAGTGGTTTGAGTACAACGGAACCCCTGACCACTTCCGCGTCAAGCTGAACGCCGCTGGGAGCTTCGACTTCGATCGGATCATGCGGGCCATCAACTACGTCAAGCGGGCGAGCGCGAAGCTGGACGAGGTCGAGCTGGCGACGACAGAGCACCAGGATCTCTATGTCGGCATGACCGTCGTCTCTGTCATGACGATCGAGGTCCCGCCGATGGATCCCCAGGAGGCGCTCGTGATCGCGTATCTGACCGACGAGCTGGACTTTGCCCTCGCCGATGAGCTCGGCAACATCCTGACAGACTAAGGAGGATCAGCATGTTTTTCAACAACCCAACACTAACAGACGCCGGCCGTGCGCTGATCATCAAGGCGCTCGCCGGTGAGACCATCACCTTCTCGAAGCTCGGACTCGGAAACGGCGTCGTCCCGGCTGACGTGACGCCTCTGACGGATCTTGTCAATCCCTGCGTGAAGTTCGGCTTGACGTCCATCACCACAGGTGTCGGCGGCGTTTCCCTGAGCGGCTCCTTCGATAACAGTTCCATCGAGGAGGACTTCGTCGCGACGGAGCTCGGCATCTACGCCATCGACCCGGACGACGGTGAGATCCTGTACGCGCTCGCCAGGCCATACGGCGAGCCCACAACGATCCCGGCAGGCGCTAACAGCGGCTACGGCCGGATTAACCTGAACGTCGTGGTCGCCGTGGGCGACGCCGAGAACGTCACCGCCATCATCAGCGAGTTCATCGGCTACGCTACGATCACGGCCTTCAACGCGCACGTCAACAACACTGACAACCCCCACCAGGTCACAAAGACCCAGATCGGCCTCGGCAACGTCCCCAACGTATCGACGAACAATCAGACGCCTACCTTCACCGAGGCGGAGCGGGTCACGGAGATCGAAAGCGGCTCAACGCTCCGCGTGCTGCTGGGGCAGATCAAGAGAGCGATCCGGGAACTGATCAATCACGTCACAGCCGAGAACCCCCACAACATCACCCCGGCCGGCATCCTGGCAGCCAAGGCAATCCACACCCACCTTGCAACCGACATCACAAGCGGCACCATGAAGGTCGCCAGAGGCGGAACCGGAAAATCTACCTGGAGCCCCTCCCGGCTTCTGTACGCTTCTTCTGCCTCCGCCCTCAGCCAGGTCGAGCTTCCGACGGACAGTGACGACATGGTGCTCAATCAGACGGCAGCCGGCGTCCTGTCCTGGGTGTACCCGAAGGCATCGGAGCACGGGCAGTACATCGGCAATAACCAAGCAGGATCTTCACACCCGACCACAATGACATTCAAACGGACACCGAGCCTGATTATCGTCCGCAGTTCAAAAGCTGCGAGTCTTAGCTCCTTCTCCTACGGCGTGATCTTCCCGTGGGCGCTTGTCGGCTTCAGCGTCTACAACCCGGGCGGATCCACTGGCGGGATTTATGTGGAGCTCAAAGTCAGCACATCAGGATCGGGATATGCCAGGAAGGTGAGCTGGTATGACACCGAGGCACGACCGGCGCATCAGCTCTGCACGACCGGCGAGAAGTACTTCTATACCGCGATCTACTAAAGGAGGACATCAATGGCTACGATCACAAAGATCACCGAAAAGCCTACAGCGTCGCAGGTCATGAGCGGCGCGTCTGTGCTGATCACGCAGCAGGAGACCGTCGACGGGAACCAGATCGAAGCAGTTCGCCGGGCCCCGATCGGGGCCTTCGCCGAGAAAATCGCTTCCCTTTTGAGACTCGATCTCAAGGCCATTGAGGCCGTCGAGGGCGGGATCCGTGTTGTTCACATGGACGACACCGAGGAACTGATCGAGATCCACGCCGACGGCCTGGCCTTCGACGCCGTGACCTACGACCAGGAGACCGGGTACCTGCACATCACGCTAAATGGCGAGGACGTCGTGGATCCGGCGTTCATCGGTGGAGGTCCCGGCGGCGGCAGCGGCTTCGGCTCCGAGATCACCATCACAAACAGGCTGCCGTCCAGGGCGTTCAGCGTCTCCGACTCGGCGGCATCGTGTCAGATCCTCTGTGCTGCCGTCAGCCTGGACAAGGAGAGCGGGGATCCCACGGGCAGCCTGACGGAGAACTGGTACGTCAACAACACCCGCGTCCGCATGGCGACGGTCGCCCAGGGCAACCTCTCCTTCGAGGCAAAGCCCTACCTCACGGCCGGCGCCACGAACACGGTGAAGCTCGTGGTGGAGGACAGCTACGGCAACAGCAAGCCCTTCACCTGGACGGTCACTTGTGTCTCCTACGCCCTGACGTGGAACGTCGAGGAGTTCGGCTTTCACGGCGGGAACGCGCTCAACATCCGTCTGATCCCGTCCGGCCAGGGCGAGAAGACGGTGAAGGTCGCCGTGGACGGCACGCCCATCTACACACAGACAGTGGCCTCCAGTGGCCGGGCGATCGCCGTCACGGTGCCGGTCCAGTCGCACGGCGCCCACGCGATCACCGCCTGGATGGAGACTACGGTCGACGGCCAGGCAATCACCACGACGCCGCTGCGTCATGTCGGCATCTGGGTAGAGTCCGGAGTCACCACGACCATCGTCGCGGTCTATGAGTCCACCATGGAGACCACGCGCTACGAGACCGTCTCGATCAAGTACCGGATCTACAACCCGGCAAGCGAGACCGCCACGGCCCAGCTCGGCGCCACCGGCGAGACTGCAACGACCGTCACAGTCGGCAGAGACACGCAGACCTGGACATACAGGCCGACGACCGCAGGCAGCAAGACCCTCTCCGTCTCGAGCGGCGGATCTTCCGCCTCGATCACGCTCACCGTCGCGGATCTGGACTACGACATCACACCGGTCACCCGCGGCCTCGCGATGAAGCTCGACCCTACCGGCCACACGAACGCCGAGGCAAACCGGACGCAGTTCGGCTATGTCGACGGTGAAGGGACGAACCACCCCCTGACATTCTCGCAGAACTTCGACTGGACAGACGGCGGCTTCCAGATCGACGAGGAAGGCGTCACCGCTCTCGTGGTCAAGAAGGGCACCAGCGTCACCTTCGACCGGTCCGTCTTCGCTGACAATGCGAAAACATCCGGCAAGGAACTCAAGATCGTCTTCAAGGTGACGGAGTGCCGGAACTATGACGCCGAGATCCTCAGCTGCAAGGCCGACAACATCGGCCTCAAGCTGTACGCCCAGCAGGGCACGCTCTCGAGCGCCCTGCAGTCTGCGACCGTGCGCTACTGCGAGGAGAAGAAGATCGAAATGGACGTCAACATCGAGGCGACCACAGAAGACCGCCTTGCCGTCGTCTGGCTCGAAGGCGTGCCGGCTCGCGCCATCGCTTACGAGTCCTCCGACAACTGGCAGCAGGCCAGCCCGCAGCTGCTCACGATCGGATCTGCAGACGCCGACGTCTGGATCTACGGCATCAAGCTCTACGCGACGAGCTTGACGAGATCCGAGATCCTCGACAACTTCATCGCCGACTGTGGCAGCCCGGAAGAGATGGTGGACCGCTACCGGCGGAACGACATCTTCAACGAGACCGGCACGATCAACGAGACCAAGCTGGCCCAGGCGAAGCCGGAGCTCCGCGTGATCCATATCTGGGCGAACAAAATGACCACGGCGAAGGACGACGAGGTCCTCTGCAAGGTGACGCTCGTCTGGACAAACGGCGGCGCCGAGTATGAGTTCACGGCTGAGAACGTCACCATGAAGGCCCAGGGCACGTCCAGCTTGGAGTACATCCTGGCGGCCCTGAACCTCGACCTCGATTTCAGCACGGCGACGCTCTGGGAGAACGGCAACGGCGAAGGCATCACGGCCTATGCCATGCGGCCCGGCGCGATCCCGGTCAACTACATCAACCTCAAGGTCAATGTCGCAAGCTCGGAGAACGCGAACAACGTATGCATGGCGGACGACTACAACGCCTTCCAGCCCTACATCAAGCCGGCGCGTGCTGCGAACCCGGCCGTCCGAGACTGTATTGAGGGACACCCGGCGGCAATCTTCTTCACTTCTACCGCGGAGGAACCGATCACGGTCGGCGCGAGAACGCTGCAGCCCGGCGAGACAATTCTCTACGCGGCCGGCGACATCTGCAACAGCAAGAAGAACAACGCCGTCTTCGGTCAGGATCTCACCGCATACCCTCAGCAGTTCTGCGTCGAGATCCACAACAACAACTCCCTGCAGTGCCGCTTCAAGTCTGCGGATCTGACCGGCGAGACCTGGGACGGCAAAGGAAACGCCAGCTTTGACGTCCGCTTCCCCAAGAAACCGACAGACGCCAACAAGGCAACCTGGGCGGCCTTCCTCGCGTGGGTCGTCTCCACAGACAGATCGGCGGCGCCCGACACAACCCTCCCTGGCGGATCCGTAACATACAACGGCGTCGAGTATGCGACAGACTCCGAGGCCTACCGTGCCGCGAAGTTCAAGGCGGAGTTCGGTGATCATGCCGCCGTCCCGTCGTTTCTCTACCACTACCTCGTTACCGAGCGCCGGCTTCTGCCGGACAACCGCGCCAAGAACACCTTCTTCGAGTACGACTACGACGAGGACGCCGGGAAGTGGCTCTGGAACATTGTCCACGGCTACGACTTCGACACCATGAGCGGCAACGACAACAGCGGCGGCCTGACGTTCGACTACGGACTCGAAGATACTGACATGGTGGGCGCAGCCTACGTCTTCAACGCCTCCGACTCTGTTTTGTGGTGCAACATCCGCGATCTGTTCGCCGACGAGCTCGACGCTATGTTCCGGACGCTGGAAGCGGCCGGCGCCTGGAGCTCCTCCCGGATCCTCGCCAAGTGGAAAGCCTACAGAGACACCCGCCCGGAAGGCCTCCTGATCGAGGACATGTGGAACAAGTACTTCGCGCCGTATATCTACGCCCAGGAGGAGCGGTACATCCGCGCCATGCTCGGCACCAAGGAGGACCAGCTTCAGCAGTTCGAGACATACCAGGAGCCCTATCAGTCCGCAAAGCACGGCGGCTCCGTCTCCACCGCGGACCGGATCTCCCTCAGAGCAAACGCTCCCGAGGAATGGGGAGGCGTGGAGCCTTCCGGAAACATCACCGGCATCGTGCCCTATGCTTCCACCTACATCACGGTCAAATACGGCAACGCCGGTACCGTGAAGGTCAGAGCAGTCCGCGGGCAGAGCTACGACATCGAAATGCCGGAAGGTGCCAGCCTGAACGATCTGGAGACCTACATCTACAGCGCATCCAACATCGCCAGCATCGGATCCCTGGCCGGACTTTACACAAAGTTCGCAGACCTGAGCAGCGCGAAGAAGCTGCAGCAGATGATCCTCGGATCCGATGCCGAAGGCTACGCGAACACCTCCCTCAACTCCGAGAACGGCGGTGTCAGCTTCGGCAACAATATCCTCATGCGGAAGATCGACCTCCGCGGCAACCCGAACCTCGCCCAGGGCCTCAACCTGTCCGCTCTGAAATCCCTGGAGGAAATCTACACGACGGGATCCGGCGTCACCGGCATCACCTTCGCCAGGCGTGCGCCGGTCAGGATCGCACAGCTCAACGCCATCCGACAGCTGATCGCGAGAGATCTCACGAGCCTCGAGACGTTCGCCATGCCGGCGACAAACCTGCAGACCGTCTGGATCGAGAACTGCCCGCTGATCGACACGAAGGCCCTCGTGACTGCCGCGACGAACCTGACCCGCGGCCGGATCATCGGGATCAACTGGGAGCTCGACAACACGGCGCTCCTCAAGCGGCTCGCAAATCTGGCCGGCATGGACAACACCGGAGAAAACGCTGATCACTTCGTCCTCACCGGCAGCGCACACATCAGCATGATCTCCGCCGACGACCTGGCGACGCTGGGCGAGGCCTTCCCGGAGCTCGCGATCACCTACGACACCGAGATCCCGAGCTTCACCGTCGTCTTCAAGGCTGCCGACGGCACGACAACGCTGAACACACAGCGCATCGCCCAGGGCAGCGCCCCGGAGGATCCGACACAGTTCGCAGTCAACCCAATCGCCATTCCGACGAAGGCCTCCACGATTGCCCAGACGTTCACCTTCGACGGCTGGTCCTGGCAGCAGGACGGCGCCCTCATCGAGGATCTGAGCCAGGTCGCCATCACCGGGAACACCACGCTCTACGCCCACTTCGCAGCAGCGACGAGGACATACACGGTCCGCTGGTACAACGGCCGCGACCTCCTCGAGACGCAGGTCGTCAACTACGGCCAGGCGGTCACGTTCTCCGGAAGCAGGCCCACCAACGCGAGCGAGGGAGACTACGCGATCTACTACGTCTTCAAGGGCTGGGATAAGAGCACCGGCTTCATCTGCGAGGATCTGGACGTTCATGCGGTCTACGCTCAGGCGACGGCCCCGACCGGGAAGACCTTCGCCCAGCTCTCGGCCGCAGAGCTCCACGCTCTGATCGCGACGGGCGTGCTCTCTCCGACCGGCACAAACAACGACGTCATCGCCTCCGGTGACACCACCGACATCATCGCCGGCCACGACTTCAACTTTGAGAACGTCGAGGGCCATGAGCTGATCAGCGTGGACGATCCGAAGACCTTCGACGGCTCGACGGAGTACTTCAAGCCGCAGATCGGCGGCCAGGACATTCTCCTGTTCAACACCGACAAGTCCTTCACCCTGGCGATCGACTTTGCCTTCGCCACAGACTGCACCGCCGGCGGCTGCCTGGCCTCCAGTTACCAGAGCAACGGCTTCCTGCTGCGTATGGCATCCGGCGGCTCTCTCCGCTTCGGATCCGCCAGTGCAAAGCAGGTGTCGAGCAACGGCGTCCGCCAGATGGTCGTGATCCGAAAGCAAAGGGGAGACGCCACGCTCCACGTCTACAGCTCCAACAAGAACGGGAACGCCGTATCCTACAGCGGCCTCACACAGGCAAGCGACCCGACGCACACCGCGCCGCTCTGCTTCGGCGCCCAGCTGGCGAACGACGGCTACATGGACAGCTACGGCAAGGGCTCGATCTACTGGGCGAAGCTCTGGGACGACGATCTCGGAGACGCAGTCTGCAGGGAGCTCGCATCCTGGCCGCGTGAGACGTGGACGATGCAGGCGGTCGGAACCTCGGAGCGGGCCTTCCGGAGCTTCGTGAGGGTGGACAACGATCACTATCCGGATCTCACCCTCCTCCTGAAGAACCTGCTCGAGGAGACCCACCAGATGAACAGCGCAAATACCAACGCCGGCGGCTGGAAGGCTGCACCCATGAGGACCTGGCTCAACAACCGGATCTTCGCAGCTCTGCCGGTCGAATGGCAGGAGCTCGTCGTGACGGTGAAGGTCCACTCCAGCGCCGGCAACAAGTCGAGCGCCCTCGTGGATCCGCCTGCGGAGGACAAGATCTGGATCCCGTCCATGAAAGAGGTGAACCAAAGCGTAAGCACATCGCCCTACAGTCTGGAAGCTGAGGCTCCGTTCACTGTCTTCACCAATGACGCCAGCCGGATCAAGAAACTCAACGGCGGAGCCGGCGCGGCTTCGGCGTGGTGGCTGCGTGCTCCGAACACCGGCAACACGACGAACTTCTACTACATCACGACGAGCGGCAGCAGCAGCAGCGGCAGCCTCGCGAGCAACTCCTGCGGCGTCGCGTTCGGCTTCTGCATTTAATCCAAAAATCCAAACCTATCCGCCCCCACAGTGGGGGCGGATTTATCTCGAAAGGAGTCCCGAAAGTGTCCGTAACAAAACCAAACAGAGCGACCTCAAAGGCTCAATTCGTAACGACCGCGAGGGAGCTCGAGCAGGAAACGCGGAAGCGCTGCGTGAACGGCCCGAAGCGATACACCTTCTACGGGCTGCAGGAGCTCTGGCAGACGTCGCGGAAGATCCACAGCGCCGTCACGAAGGCGAGCCCATACCCGCAAACCAGGAAGCAGCTGGAAAAGCGGGAGGAGCTGCTCGAGGAGGCGCTCAGGCTGCTCGACGACTACAACGGACAGCTGAGTCTCCTGCTCGGTGATCAGATCTTCAGCCCGGCCGGCGCGAAGAAAATGAGCGCCCTCATGGCCGAAGAAGGCAAGCTGATCACCGGCGTCATGAAGTCGGACAGGACTCGCTTCGCAAATCTCTTGTAATTCACAGGTTACGCCCTGGACATCCTGCTCGCTCGGCGCGGCTTCGACGTGGTGGCTGCGTTCTCCGAACACCGGCAACACGACGAACTTCTACAACATCACGACGAGCGGCAGCAGCAACAACAACAACGCGAACAACTCCTACGGCGTCGCGTTCGGCTCCTCTCAGAGCAGACAAAGTAACCGGCCAGCCGGCGAAATCAGACTTGACAGGAGAGAAGGAGGGCGTGACCTTCCGCTATGGTAAATATTCACCCCGACGGGCTCGGGCGGACGCTTCTTGCATGGCGCGGCTTGATGGTAATGCTGCGTTTCATGCCCGGTAGCCCTATACCGCTACATGTAACCATCCGGCAGCGGCGCGAGGTGACGGAGGATCACATGAACAGCATCGAACGAAAAGAGAACCGGTACCGGCGGAGATCTGAGGCCAGAGCTGCGAAGAAAGCAGCCAGGCTAAAGAAAGCGGACAACTTCGACGTCGTCTTCTCCTTCGAGAACCTCTACCGGTCATACCGCTGCTGCAGGCGCGGCGTCTCATGGAAGGCCAGCGTGCAGCGATACATCGAGGCAGCACCGCGAAACCTGGCGAAGACCTACGAGCGCCTACAGGCTGGAACCTATCGGAGCCCCGGCTTTTTCGAGTTTGATCTCTGCGAGAGGGGCAAGCTCCGGCACATCCGCTCGACAATTATCAGCGAGCGCGTAGTGCAGCGCTGCCTCTGCGACAATGCTCTCGTCCCGGCGCTGACGCCGTCGTTCATCTATGACAACGGCGCCTCCCTGGCAGGCAAGGGCTACCACTTCGCAGTCCGCCGACTGGAGCGGCACCTCCGGAGCCACTTCCGGAAGTACGGCCGCGAGGGCTACGTCCTGCTCTATGACTTTTCCAAGTTCTTCGACAACGTGAGCCACGCCCTCCTCCGGGAGATCTTCGACAAGACATTCATGGACGAGAGGATCAAGCGGCTCGTGAACCACTTCGTCGACGCCTTCGGCGACGTGGGCCTCGGACTCGGGAGTCAGATCTCCCAGGTGCTCGCCCTGGCGAGTGCGAACCGTCTGGATCACTACATCAAGGAGATCCTCCGGATCCGCGCCTACTGCCGGTATATGGACGACGGCATCCTGGTCAACATCTCGAAGGAAAGGCTCAAGAAGTGCATGGCTGCGATCCAGAAGATCTGCGACGAGCTGCACATCACGCTCAACCGGAAGAAGACCCAGATCGTCAAGCTGAGCCACGGCTTCACCTGGCTCAAAGCGAGATTCTTCATCACGCCGACCGGGAAGATCATCCGGAAGATCTGCAAGACCAGCGTCGTCCACGCTCGCCGGCGGATCAAGCACCTGGCGCGACTGTATGAGGCCGGAAAGTGCTCCTTTGCCGACGCCTACAACTCCGTCGCAAGCTGGACAGGCTACGCGATGCACTTCGACGCCCACAACAGCATCAAGAGCATCTGGAAGCTATTCAACAATCTTTTCGTATGGAGGAGGGACTTCTGTGTACATCAAGACCTTTGACATCAACGACGTCCTCACAGGCGCCGAGAAGATCGACGAGCCGATCTTCGTGAGGTGGCAGGCAAGCAACGGCCAGCTGGTCAGCTGCGGGTCTGCCGAGGAAGCCCAGGGCATCGTCGCGGCCAACAACAGCGACATCTACCTTCTCAACGGCGCCATGCCGAGAGGAGAGAAGGAGCCATACGCCGAGATCATCGACGAGGCTGAGTACCAGGCCATCATCGACGGCCTCCCGGATCCGGAAGACGAAGATCCGGAGATCCCGGACGACGATCCTCCTGCAGAGGTGCCGACACGCGCCGAGCTCGCCAGGCGTGTCGGTGAGCTCGAGGATCAACTGGAAGCGGCGAAAATCCTGCTGGGGGTGGATTGATATGACGCTACGAGAAAAGGCTCTGCAGCTCCGCAGGCTGATCGAGCAGGCCGCCCAGGGACTCGACGATGAGACGGCCCTGACCGGGGTGGAACTCTTTCCGACGTGGACGCCTGGAACATCGTACACGCTCGGAGAGAGGATCCGACACAACGGGATCCTCTGGCGCTGCCTGCAAAGGCACACGTCACAGGACGGGTGGGAGCCCGGCGTCGCTCCTTCCCTGTGGGCGAAGGTGCTGATCCCGGATCCGGAAGTGATCCCGGACTGGGAGCAGCCGGACAGCACCAACGCCTACATGAAGGGCGACAGGGTCCGCTTCGAGGGGAAGATCTTCGAGAGCCTGATCGACAACAACGTGTGGTCGCCGGCGGCCTACCCGGCAGGATGGACGGAGGTGGTGACATGAAGTGAACGCTCTGGAACTGATTGACCGCCTCTGTGCTGTCACGACTAAGCTGGCCGACATCGTCCGAGACCAGGCTCAGTTCATCGAACAGATGGAAACCGTGGACGAAGAAATCAAGAAACAGTTTGCAGAGAAGCGAGCAGCCGCAGACGAGGAGCTCGACCTCATAGAGCTAAAGCTCCGGCCATAGCGCACCCGCTGCAAAGAGGAGGAAGACAACGTGGTAGAAATCATCTGTGCGCTCGTCAGCGCCATCGCGGCGATCATCGTCTGCGTACTCAACAACAACGCCAATCAGAAGAAGCTCGTCAAGGAGCAGGACAAGAAGGACAAGGAACGCGAGGAGCGAGAGAAGGAACGGGACAAGGCCCGGCAGGAGCACGAGCTGATCCTGATCCGGAGCACAAGCGCCGCGATCGCATTGGGAGAGGCCACGGCCCGCGCCGTCCAGAGGATCCCGGACGCCCACTGCAACGGAGACATGCACGAGGCCCTCGAGTATGCCGCCAAAGTGAAACACGAGCAAAAGGACTTTCTGGCCTCGCAAGGGATCGCTGCCCTGTTCTGAGGAGACACCCATGAAAAAGAACCGGAAGAAGATCAAGACGATGGACGTGATCCTCTTTGTGATCGCCGTCGCACTCACAGCCTTCACCGTGGAGATGATCGTCGTCTTCAAGGAGACGGGGATGATCCCGGAAACGCTCGTGACCTGCGTCTTCGCCTCCCTCGGCGGAGAGTGCGGGGCTATGGCGTGGATTAAAACCACCAAGGATCGCAACCGAGAACGGGAGTGGGAGCTTGAAGATCGAGCGAAAGAAAAAGAGGATCAGGAGCAAGCAGACGAAGCCGGCGGAGCCGGCGAGTGAAAGGAGGAGCAACATGCTCACACCGAACGCAACCTACACCATGAACGGCGTCAAGATCCGGGAGTACATCATCCCGGACGGTTACAGATGGAAAGACGCTGCCAAAGCACGGGCCGCGGGCTTCAACCCTGGCAGCCTATTCAAGAAAAACCAGAAGCTCTCCGGCGGGACCGGTAAGGTCCAGGCCGTGACCATCCACAACACCGGCGACCTGCCGAAAGTCTACGACGACGGCGAACAATATACCCGGGCGACATATCCCAACGAGAACATGGGATCCGCCCGGGTACATTTCTACGTCGACGACACTGGCGCATGGCAGAACCTCAAGGCCGGCACCGGTCTCACCCCGGCCGATCCCATCGGATCCGCTGAGGTAGGCTGGCACGCAGCCGACGGCAGCGTCTCTGACGGTGGCAACATGACCACCGTCGCCCTGGAGATCATCGAGAACGAGAGCACGGAGCATGACCGGATCGCCAGGGACAACGGCGCCAGGATCGCCGCCTGGCTGCTCTGGAAGAATGGGCTCCCGATCTCGAAGCTCGTCACCCATTCTTTCTGGGGCGCGAAGAAACACGGAAAGACCAACTCCGACGTCGACGTGCAATGCACCACGCCGGCGCCCGGCGAGCATTGGTGTCCCATGTATATCTTCGGCAGCCAGAACCAGTCGAAGGCACTCCAAAACTGGAAGACCTTCAAGCAACAGGTCAAGACCTACCTGGACAAGCTGAACGGCACGCCGGATCCCGCTCCGGATCCCACGCCAGGCGAGACGATCTACCGCGTCCAGACCGGCGCGTATAAGATCAAGGCCAACGCCGAGGCCCTGGCCGAGAAGATCAAGGCGAAGGGCTTCGCGACGTACATCACGATCGTCGACGGGCTCTACAAGGTCCAGGTCGGCGCCTACCGCGTGAAGAAGTATGCGGAGGCGGAGCGGGACAAGCTCAAGGCAGCCGGCTTCAACGCCTTCGTCACGACTAAGAGCGGGACCGCTGCCCCTGCCGCGGAGGAGATCGCAGTCGGCGACAAGGTGCAATGCAACGCCGGCGTCAAGAAGTACTCCAACGGCGTCACAATGCCCGAATGGGTCCGGACTGCGATCCTGTACGTCCGCCAGATTGAGAGCGGCGGGAAGATCTTCCTGGTCAGCACCCAGAAGACCGGGAACCAGTACACCGGCAGAGTGAACGCGACCGACGTCCACAAGGTCTAACAGAAAGGAGATCATCATGAACATCCTCAAAGCAATCGTGAACCACTGGGACATCATCACCCTGATCCTCGCCGCGATCCTGGCGATCGTCTTCGCTATCTTCCGCGGCAACAAGGGGGTCATCATGCGGATCCTCTACGCTGCCGTCACACAGGCGGAGCGGGAGTTCGGACCCGGCACCGGCTCTCTGAAGCTGGCCGCGGTGATCGAGGCAGTCTATCCGAAGCTCCCGGCGGTCGTCAAGCTGTTCGTCACGGCTGAACGCCTCACGAAATGGATCGAGCTCGTGCTCCTCGAGGCGAAGCGTGCATGGGAAACGAACAGCAACATCGCCGCATACATCGACAAGCCTCCCAATGAGGCCCAGGAGGCCGCACAGGCGCTCGAGAGCTGTCCGGAGGAGTAAACACCCCACCACATAGAAGAAGCCCACACGGAAGCCGCAGAAGGCAGCCGTGTGGGCTTTTTTGTTTTCCGCCTGTTTTACCTCGCGGCGGGCAGAGGCAGGAGCACAACGAACAAGGAGCTGCAGACGTAGATCCTCGTGTGTTCGTTTACTCCTCCATTGGTGGAGGCTCGGGTGTCAAAGTCGAACACCTCCGCCTCCTCATAGGTCTCGATCTCGTTGACGAAATCGTAGGAGACGGCGCCGCCGTCCCGGGTGAAATTGACGACGATCCGAAGGTGGTCGTCGTAGACGTAGACCGCCGAGATGAAGACCTCGATGAACGTGTCCCGGTACTTCGGATCCTTCGGGTCTCCCTTCCGGAAGCGCTCGATCCAGAAGGTCAGCTCCTCCCGGGTGACGGTGGGCTGCTCGATCTGTGCGTCCTCGATCGCGAGCTCCAGCTCCGCCCGGCGGCTCTCCAGCTCGTCCAGGCGCTCCTTCGTGCTGGGTGAGAAGATCCCCTGCTCAATGGCTGCCAGGATATTCCGGATCCCGCGCTTGACCTCTACGAGCTCGGTCTCCAGGGAGCGGCGGATCGTGTCGTCCCGCTCCGCTTCACGCCTCCGGAGAGCTGCGTCGACAATCACGCGGATCACCTCGTCTGTGAGGACCTTCTCCCGGGTGAGGCGGACGACCTCTGTCTCGATCCAGTCCTTCTTGACCGGCTTCTTGTCACAGGCCCGCTCCCGCTTCCGCTTGATGCAGTTATAATAATAAAACTTCCGGCCGCTTTTCCCGGTGCCGCTCTCGCCCACCATGGGGCTGCCACAGTGGCCGCAGAACAGCTTCCCGGTCAGAACATAGTCCACATCCGTCCGCGCCGCAGCGGGCGCCCTGGCGACCTTCTGGATCCTCTCCTGCACCTCGTCGAACAACTCCCTCGATATTATCGCCGGGATCCCGCCCTCGATCCGGACGTCCCCCCACTTGTAGACGCCTGCATACCGCTCGTTTTTGAGTATGGTGTGCAGGCTGTTTTTATTCCACCGGGCGCCCTTCGACGTCCGGAGGCCGCGGGCGTTCAGCTCGGCGGTGATCTGGGCGACGTTCTTCCCCTGGGAATACTGGTCGAAGATCTCACGGACGATCTCAGCGCCGGCGGGCTCGATCGCATAGCAGCCGTCCGGCCCCTTCATGAGCCCGATCGGGAGGCCGCCGTTGTTTACTTTACAGGCCAGGGCGTTCTCGCGCATACCCCGGAGAATATTCTGGGACAGGTTTGCGGAGTAATACTCGGCGGACCCTTCCAGGACAGACTCGAGAAGGATCCCCTCCGGCCCCTCCGGGATCGGCTCCATGACGGACATGACCTTCACGCCGGACTTCTTCAGCTTCGCCTTATACATGGCAGAGTCGTATCTGTTCCGGGCAAAGCGGTCGACCTTATAGACGAGGACCCGCTGCCACTTCCCCTTCGCCGAGTCTTTGATCATCTTGAGGAACTCCGGCCGCTTGTCCGAGGTGCCGGAGATCGCCCGGTCGCAGTACTCGCCGACGATCTGCAGATCATGTTCCTCGGCATACTGCCGGCAGACGCGGAGCTGCTGCTCGATGCTCGTGTCCTTCTGGGCGTGGGAGGAGTACCTGGCGTAGATCACCGCCCTCATGGCTTCCATCCCCGGCAACGGTTGACGCCGTGAAGGTCGAGGAGAGCTGTGATCTCGTCCTCCGGGAAGACAATGGACAGAGACGGCGGCCCGGAGAGCGAAGCAGCAGCGACAAACGAGGCCCCGCTGGGGATCGTGTAGGGCTCCCCGTTTTCGTCAACACAGGGCTCGCTCTCGTTTCTTCTGCTGAGATAGGTGCAGAGCTTCTTCCGAACCTTCCCGAGCTGATCAGAGAGGACAACAGCGTCAGGATCGTCGATCTTAACGACGAGGCCAGAGGCGACCAGGGCGTCGAACTGCTCGCCCCGGCTGATCTTATGGACGGGCTGCTTCTTGTAGAGAGCTTCGGAGAGCAGGCTGCGGAGCTTCCTCTGATCGGACACATCGAGCGTCTCAACGACGGCGACGGCATCCATCAGCGACATCATACGGGGCCGCCTCCCTTCTCCTCCTCGATCTTCCAGGCTGCAGCCATGAGCGCATGACGGCCTTTAACGTCGAGGACCTCGTAGATCCGGAGGAGCTCGATCTCGTCGTCGTTGAGCTCCCGCTCTTGGGCGTTCCCGTTCCGGACGATCAGGGTGGTCGCGCTGTTTCCCTGGACGACGGCGCTGTTCTGAATATTCGCAGCATAGCAGCCCTTATCATCGGATCCGCCCATCAAATAAACGGGATCCACGTCGAACCACCTGGCGAGGGCTGCAACAGTCGACAACATGGGCTCCTGGAGTCCCTTCTCGTACCTGTAGACCGTGCTCCTGTTCAGCCGGATCGCGGTCTGCGTTTTGTTGAATTGATCACAGAGCTGCTCCATGGAGACGCCTCGCTCGCTTCTCAGTTCGCGAAGGCGCTGCCCGAAGACGCTGCCCTGGTCCGGTTTTCTTTTCATTGTTATCGCCTCCGACTACGATTATACAGGGCGACGACAGAAAAATCAACATGAAAAAGCGAAAAAAGATGGTTAAATAATGATTTTTCTATTGACAACCGGAAATTATCGACTATAATGTAATCGTAACCGACGACAGCATAATCGCATAAAGCGAAAGGAGCCAATCATGAAAGCCAAAATGTTCATCAGCCTCGTCAAGAGCATCGTCAAGTCCACGGAGTTCAACCTGAACAACGCTGACAAGCTCGACGTAGTTCGCAGCGCCTTCACCGCCGGCGCAGTAAAAGCAAGCGCGCAAGCACTCAGAGACCTCGGCTACGAAGTCGACCACGGCGACTGGGAGGACCGCGGGTGCCTCCGGGTCGGTTATGTCCGCATCGGCAGCCAGACCATCGTCAAGAACAGCGTGATCGACTACACAGCGGTCGAGAAGCTCATGAAAGACCGCCCTGGAAGCACCGAGGAGATCCTCGCCGCCGTGCGAGAGGAAGCCGAGAGAATGGTCAGAGAGGCAAAGAGCGAGAGCGGAAAGCTCGCCTGGTATTTCACCCACTGTGGAGAAATCGAAATGTGCCGCTTTTTGGGCCTGATCTCCGAAGACCGTCGGCACGAGCTCGAAGCCGAATGGAAGAAGCTGCACCCGTAATCAGGAGGAAGGAGCCAAATCATGCAATACGATCCGAACGTCTACGGCTACGTCAACGGGAAGCCAACATACTCCCGAGACGAGTTCATCTTTGCATCCAGGAAGCGCGGACCGATCGAAGACGACGCCGAGCTTCTCGAGTTTGCCGCAAAGGTGACCGGCCAGTGGTATCGCGCCGGGTGGCGCCGGACCTTCACCACCTACCACCTCGGCAATTACGTACTGGACGAGCCATTCCGGAGCTTAACAACGAAAGAGTATGCAAGACTCCGGGAACTGCAGCAGGAGGCCATCGCCGCGGAGAAGGCGGAAGACGACGCCCGTGGCTGGCGGCTTATCCAGACCGCCGGTTATGCCGATAACAGCGTCGAGAAAACATACAGAGACAAGGACGGGACCCAGAAGACCGTTATGGCGGTCGCCCCACATGGCGACGCCTCCTGAGAAAAGAGATGGAACTCACAAAACACTGCAAGGGGTGCAGATGCTCGACCTGCAGGTGGCAGGGTACGGATAATTGCGCCCGCGACGTGGATCCGCCATGCTCCCGCTGCCATGGCAGCGGGAGGGTGGCCGATCAATACGGAAACCGCTATTGTTATAGGTTTATTGACCAGTCATACACCTGCGAAGCGTACATGAAGAAAGGAGCGACACAATGAGCAAAGTCGACAACATCACAGCCATCACCTCGCGGGTCCTTGAAAAGTACAGGGACTCCATCCCCAGGAAGGCCTTCGTCCGCGCCATGGAGAGCGTGATCGAGGAGGTCGTCGAGTCTCCGGTCACCGCGGACGGTGAGCCCGTCCCCGGCCTGCAGATCATCAAGAGCCCATACGCGACCGCCGGCGATCTGGCGGAGCTGCTGAGCGGGTCCTGTCCTCCCTTCCGTGGATCCGGAGAGGTCGACTGCCGAAACGTAAGCTGCCGGGACTGCTGGGCCGCCTGGCTCACGACCGGAAGACCGGCAAGTCCCGAGAGAAAGGAGTGAAAACCATGAGCAAGCGCAAACACGAGCCCTACACCGCCTTCAAGCTCTGGCTTGCAGGGCACGGCTACGTCTACAAGGACGTCGCCGAGTGTATCGACTGCACAGAGTCGACCGTCATGCAGAAGATCAGCGGCGCCTCCGACTTCTACGCGAACGAGCTCCAGGCTATCTGCAGCCACCTCGGCTGCCCTATGCGTCTTTTTTTTGATGCTAATGTTGCTTAAACGACGACAGGAGGCAACGATGAACACCCTACTCATAAGAGCCGAGGACATCCCCCGGCAGAAGCTCGAGAAGCTGGCCGCGCCTCTGATCCGGATCGTCGCAGAGGATCTCAAGGATCCGAAGATCCGGGCGGAGTTCGAGGCCTGGAAGGCAAAGAAAGGAGCCAGATCATGAACGACAACACGCTGCAGCCGTCGCCGGAGGTCGTGGAGGCCTTTGAACGGGTCAAGAAAGCCGTCGCTGGAATGGTGAAGGCAATCATGGAGGCCATCAAGCCGCTGGTCGACTGGATCGTCAACAACATCAAGAAGGTCTGGGACGCCATTGTCAGCGGGCTCGTCCCTGGGAAGTGGTGGCACCTCTACAAGCACGCCAAACGCTACAGGACCCGGAAGAAGTACGAGCGGAAGATCCGGCGCCTGGTCGCCGAGATCATGCGGGAGAGTTCGACATGAAGCGGGAGCGATCCGTCCGCTACGAGATCTGCGTGATCTGCGGCAAGGAGTGGAACGTCCCGAAGGATCTCCGGCTCCCGCCGTCCGGCTACATCTGCCCGCATTGTTCATCAAAAGAACGGAGCCGGGACAGAGGAGGCGCGACATGACGCTGAACACTATCCACACAGGAGATGCTCTGAGCTGCCTCTGTGGGCTTCCTGACGAGAGCGTCGATATGTGCGTATCCTCACCGCCGTACTTCGGCCTTAGAGACTACGGAGTCGACGGGCAACTCGGACTCGAAGGATCACCGGAGCTATATGTCGATAGACTCGTACAAGTTTTCCGCGAAGTACGGCGGATCCTGAAACCGGACGGGACGTTATGGTTAAACATCGGCGACAGCTACGCGACGTCCTCTGGCCCACAGGCGCCGCGGAATACACGAAACAGTCAAGGGCACACAGAGAAGCGCGTCCCGGAAGGCTACAAGATGAAGGACTTGATCGGGATCCCGTGGATGGTCGCCTTCGCTCTCCGATCGGACGGCTGGTACCTGCGGCAGGACATCATCTGGAACAAGACGAACTGTATGCCGGAAAGCGTTCGGGACCGATGCACTCGGTCGCACGAGTACATCTTCCTACTGTCAAAGCGGCGCCACTACTACTTCGACGCGGAAGCAATCAGCGAACCAATAACAGGGAGCAGCACGGAGCGATACCTGAGATCTGAAGGATCTCCACGTCTGCCGCGCTTCGGTGGCAATAAGTACGTCGAAGCGGATCAAATCGTAGACAGAAGAAAGGACGGATCGGCCTATGCGCCGCGGCCAAGAAGAAACAAGCGCGACGTGTGGTCAATCTGCACCGGAGGCTTCAAAGGCGCCCACTTTGCCGTCTTCCCTCCGCAGCTCGTCCGCCCGTGTGTGCTTGCAGGCTGCCGCCCTGGCGGCGTCGTCCTTGATCCATTTATGGGATCCGGAACGACGGCGATCGTCGCCATAGAGGAAGGCCGGAACTATATCGGCATAGAGCTTAATCCGGACTATGTGAAACTCGCCGAGAACAGGATCAACGAAGCGAGAGCGAGGTGAGTCGGTGGAGATCAAGGACATCACGCTCAGAGAGGCCAACGCCTTCGTCTCCAAGATGCACCGCCATCATGGGCCTGTAATCGGACACAAGTGGAGTCTTGCGGCATATAAAGGCGGCCGACTATGTGGTGTGGCTATAGTGGGGAGACCAACAGGACGTCGACTCGACAACGGCAGCACGCTCGAGGTGACTCGCCTATGTACGGACGGGACGAGAAATGCCTGCTCCTGCCTATATGCTGCCGCAGCCAGGAAGGCAAAGCGCGAGGGCTACGAGAAGATCATTACCTTCATCCTGCAGAGCGAGCCAGGGACAAGCCTAAAAGCGGCGGGCTGGATCCAAGAAGCGGCAAAAGCAGGAAAACCACGATGGAACAAGCAGAGATATGAACATAAACCGGTCCAACTTTCATTCTTTCCAATGAAAAAGGAACCACCGGCCGAGTACAAACAACGATGGGCGAAATCTCTGAGAAAACGAAAGGAGCGATCGAAACATGAATGAGAAGATCATCAAGCTCTCGAAGATCTACGGGAAGAAGCCGGAGCAGATCATCGAGGAGCTGGCGGATCAAGCCCTTCGGAAGGGCCCGCCGGCAGGTCTGGGACCGAGGCTCATGTGGATCCGCGGGATCCAGAGCATGACGCGGGACGAGCTGGCGGAGGCCGCGGG
This sequence comes from uncultured Clostridia bacterium, assembly GCA_946629065.1. Taxonomy (GTDB): domain Bacteria; phylum Bacillota; class Clostridia; order Oscillospirales; family Oscillospiraceae; genus Limivicinus. The sequence goes on along the minus strand of CAMOXK010000011.1, from coordinate 92 downwards.
GATCAGCGCCAGCAGCATCGGAGCCTATGAGCGGGGCGACCAGGAGCCCAAGGCCAGCGCGATCATCGCCCTGGCAGGCGTCCTGAAGGTCT